>JABDAE010000005.1 GCA_013289325.1 Chlamydiota bacterium | reverse complement strand
ATATTTTCCATGTTTATACCGAACGTGTTTCAAAAATTGGAATTTTAGCAAGAAGGCGGCGCCATTTTTTGGTCTGGAGGAAACGACCATATGCCTTTGGCAAGGCTCGAGCGAAGACCAAAAAAGGGCAGCCAAGCCGACGAAGCTAAAAACCGATTTTTGAATCACGTTCGGTATAACATAAGCTATAACATATTTAATATAAAAAGTAAATGTATTAATAGCTAGATGTTAGCGCAAAAATAGAAACTCCGCTTGTCTCCAAGCTAAAAAGCGGAAGCTTCTATTTTGTGCTAACATGAAAATAATTATTGAATTTATTTAATTTATTAAATATATTAAACTATAATCTTCACTTTCTCACACAAAAAAAATGGAGCCATTATGAGTTTAGTCAACACAGCCACATTACCAGCACATTTAGCAGAAGCTCAAACATACGAAGGTTATAGCGTAAGGAAAAATAGTCTAAAAGTCACATGTTTAGAATATAGACCAAAAGATTTCAGTCAAGCCTACGTGTTGCTGACATGTGCATTCACACTTGTAGATATCCATCAGCAAGCTGGGAAAATGGCAAAAGAGACGATAAAGGCACTTAAGGCAGGACAAGTGCAATTATCCAATCAACTCGGACTTTTTAGCAGCTCTCCTATGAATATCGCTAATCGTGAGATGAAAAAGCTTCATTTATCTGTCAATAATATCGCGTCAGAATCTGAAGACGGCAAAATTGTGCAAGAGATGGGCTTGGATCTTCAAAAACTCTCAGAATTAACTCCTAGAATTGAGGCTATTGTGATGGAGGTTTTAAGGCAGATAGGTAACTCAGGACAATCCTATGTTTTTAAACGGGAACAAACAGATGAAGATATTGACACGTGGCAGTTGTTAACTGAGGTCAGATGTTTTGATGCTATCTATGATATTCTAAAATTTGAGTGTCTAGGAAAAGCCAAGCTTTCTAAATACGGTATCAAGGAAGAACAAATTTTCATGATGAGTTGCTTTGGATATGCCATTGCAAAGATTGCAAAAGAGCAAGTCCAAGAGTTTTTACTTCTTGAACAAATGAAGACCTTTTCTTTAATTGATTGGCTTTTAGATAAAGGATGGGAGCATGTGTCTTCTCCAGAGCCTCAAGATTTAGTGATTTATCACCACCACAAATCAAAAAAAATTGATCACGCCGGCATCTATCTTGGCAACGGAGAGGTAGAATCAAAACCTGGAAGGATGAACACCCGAATATTTAAACACCAAGCCATGGATGTGCTAGGCCTTTATGGCACTTCGCTTATTTTCATGCGCAAAAAGGGATAGAATGCTCCTGCAGATAGGCAAATTCTTTACCGGTAATAGGAAGTAACCAAAGCAATTTAACGGGATCATCTTCATAATGGGGCAAAACAGCGGAATTTAATTCCCTATCCACCAATAAAACATTATGACATTCATGAGTTTTGAATAGTTCACACTGCAATGTGTGTTCATGTCCAAGCCAACATAGTTGATCCCAAGGCATTGCAGAGGTGCGGCTAATAAATTGTGCAATTTCTTCTTATGAGCTCCAAAAAATCTATCTGCTCAATTTTCATCTTCTACGAACTTATCCCAAGCCGCCTGCCACTTCTTCATTGTAGCTTTTTTCTCCTGCAAAGACATCATACTATACTGAATAGAATTCATGCAAAGCTGCTTAATATCTTTTAAATCTAGATTCCACGCCATAATGGCGACCCAAAAGTCTGGGGAAACGCCGACAGTTTTAAACATCATTGGATCGTCCGGGCTAATGATGCAAGGCACCCCTGCTTTCAAATATCCGTTAGCAGGATGCATTCTTAAATCGTGCACGTAACCAAGAACTTGATTGCTAATGGGACACACTTCAATGCAAACATCTTGCTTAATGACTTGCTGAATCAACCAGGGGAAATTAAATAAATTAAAGCCATGCCCAATGCGCTTACTTCCTAATAATAGCGCATCAAATAAATTTTTATTGTTAGCCCAATCGCTTTCCCCATCATGAAAAAGATATGGAAGAGATGTATGATACTTGCTTTCAAACTTGGTGGCACCATCTAGCCAGTTATCAAGATAATATAATGTCGGATGACCTGTCGTTTCAAATCCTACCAAATCATACCCGCACACAAAATCCGGATGCTCTGAACGTAATTTGTAGGCGCGCTCCAATTTTTTGTATTGCTGCGGCACGTCCTCAAAACGGTGGTCGGAGATAATAAGCTTAAGATCAAAGTGGGGATACTTTTCTTTTACCTGCTTTAAAATTAAGCGAAACATGGCCACAACGTCTTCTTCTTTATAGATCTTTCCATCTATATCAAAAAGTGTGCCAAGACCTGTCCTTAGCTCAACATATTGTACGTTATCTTCTGCTAGTTGTTCAAATGCATGTCGATAATACTCTTTAAAGATCGGTTCGTAATCAAGCAAACGCAAACGTTTAAAGATGGCATCGAATTTATCCCAAGGGTTCGGGGCTGCAGAATCGGCAGGCGTCATAGTGATCATTTCGACCACTTTTTCTATAAATTGACTATCCCTTTTTGCTAAGCCTTGCATCGATTGAAATCCATCAGGAACCTCACCTTTACGAAACACTTTCATGGTGCCTTTTAGCAAACGCGCGTCATCTGCCATATAAATATAGGTATTGTCATCCTTCACAGCTCGCTCTACTAACCATTTTGCGCTGCCGATTGAGTGGGAATGGATATGTAAAACGGCGCCCTTCGGCATACGGTGAAGGATGTGAAAAAGAGGTGAATTTTCCACGCAAGATTTTATGAGAAGATAATTTCGCGAAGGACAAAATCGATTAGATGTTAAAAATTTTCTTTGCAGATCTTGAACAAGATGAGCGATTTTTTTATCTAACTTTTGCTCATTTTCATTTAAAACAACTTCAGCGCTAAATTTATAGGCTTCACTCTTTTGAAGCCACTCATCTCTTTTGTTGCAATATTCTTGCCTTGTTTCCCATGCATAAAGCGATTCATTTAACCTAGAAACGGCAGTTCGAGATGCTAAATTGGCACAAGATCTTGAATTAGAATCACTTTGCAGTGGGGCGGGACATTCCCAGAGGGTGTTGGACCGCCCCACTGCAAATGATTCTGGTTCAAGAGATTGTGTCAAGTTAGCGTCTCCAACTGCCGTTTTTAGGTTTAAGACAATAAGGGCAAGTCCTAGCAACAAATTTTTAAATTGGATAGACATGGCTCCCATTTTTACTCCTTAAATTTTTTGCTTAAAGTCATCGAGCACTTTCCATGTCTGCATACTCCTTGATCCCTTAAGTAAGACGACATCGGAGGGTTTTATGATCCTTTTTAATAGAGTTGCGACTTCGCTTGAATTCTGACACCACGTGATGGGGCGCTTTGCCTCTTGCCAGATATCTACGATATGTTTAACTTCTTCCCCATAGCAAAAAATCTCATCGACACAACGTAGCGCATGCAGCGCCACTTGTCTATGGCACTCTTTTGAAAATTGCCCAAGTTCGCGCATATCGCTTAACACTGCAAAACGCTTACCTTTTGTGTTGAGGGTAAGTAAAGCATCTAAAGCTGCTTTTACAGATGATTCTGTAGCATTATATGCGTCATTGACGAAAAAGATACCTTCAATGTCTATCAACTGGCCGCGCCTTTCTGGAAGAGTAAGATTAGCAATGCCAAGGTTGATCTCCTCAATCGATAGCCCCATATACTGCGCAATGGCGACTGCTGCAAGTAAATTGTGGCGATGATGGGTACCGTAGACGTTTAAGGGGGCAAGTTCGCCCGATGCAAAAATCGATGTAAGGCAGCATCCTTCCAATGTCAAATCGGCCTCCTTTGCAGATAGAGAAAAGGTGATAGAGCGACATTTGCAATTGCGGCTTAATTGTTTGCCATAATCTGACTCTAAATGGTAAAAGGCAGCTTCTGTCTTATCACTTGAAAAAATTTCAGCTTTTGCTTTGGCAATTTTTTCAAGCGATCCAAAATTACACACATGGACTAAGGTGACGTAAGTCACAAGGGCAATCATTGGCGGGGCAATCTTCACTAAGTTCGCAATTTGCAAAGGCAAATCCATCGCCATCTCTAAAATTAGCACTTCAACATTCTCATCGATGTCATTTAAAATGGTAAGGGGAAGGCCTATTTGCGAATTGCGATTGCCAGTAGATGCGGCTATTGAATACTTTTGGCTAAGCATTGTTGCAAGAAACTCTTTTGTCGTTGTCTTACCAATAGATCCTGTGATCCCGATCACAGTCACCCCCATTTGCGCAAGGTACGTCTTAGCAAGCTTTTGCAAGGAATCTAGCACATCGTGCGATCTAATTAATTCCAACCCAAAGCTGTCGCCTTCATAGCTATTGAGTACCACTGCAGCAATAGCGCCCGCTTCCTTTGCAGCTTGAAGGTATGCATGCCCATCTGTTTGTTCCCCCGGCAGTGCAAAAAATAAATCATTTGCTTTCACGTGCCTGCTATCGACAGAAACACCCTCAATGAATAAATCGCCTCCATAAGAGTGCCCCATCAACTTAGCTAATGAAAAAAGCGCTTGTCTTTTTATTTTAACACCTCCTCGCTCAACTTTGAAAAGTCGATCGATAAAAGCTTAGAAACTCCCCTCTCTTGCATCGAAACGCCGACGAGCTTATCAGCAATCGCCATCGTCCTCTTATTATGCGTGATGATAATAAATTGACAGGCATGCACAAACTCTTTGACAATATTTAAAAATCTCTCGACGTTCGTATCATCTAAGGGAGCGTCAATCTCATCCAAAATGCAAAATGGAGCGGGTTTTACCTCAAAGATAGCAAATAAAAGCGCCATCGCAGTTAAGCATTTTTCGCCGCCAGAGAGAAGGTAAATAGAGCGCATTTGCTTACCTGGGGGTTGCGCGATGATGTCAATCCCTGCTTGAAGCACATCGGCAGCATCAGTTAGCTGTAAATCGGCCTCTCCGCCTGAAAAAAGAATTTTAAAATTCTTCTTAAAATTTGCTCTAATTATTTCAAAGGTGTCTTGGAAAATCTTTCGACTTTCATCGTCTAACTCTGTAATAATTGCCACAAGCTCTTGTCTTGATAGATTAAGGTCGTTAAGCTGTGTGTCGATAAACGCGTAGCGCGTTTTATGCTTTTCACACTCATCAATTGATGTCATATTGATATCGCCAGCTGTTTCTATTTCTTGCTTTAAAATCCTGATTTTCTTCTCAACCAACTCTTGACTTTCCAGTACATCTTGACTTTTTAGATTATGTAACTCCTTTCTCTCATCTGAAAGCCCACTCTTGTACTTTTCTTTAAAATCCTCTTCTAAACTTTGCACATTGGCCTGCAGCTCAGCAATTTTGAGCGATATTTGATGATTATCGCCTTCTTGCTTTTTAAGAGTTTCTCTGATGCTTGCAATTTTGCTCTCAAGATCTCTTATCACTCCTCTTCTAAGGGATAAGTCGCTTTCAAGCTGTGTGAGAGAACCGGATAATAGGGTGAGGCGCTCATCAGCTCCTTTAAGTTGCTGATCTACCTCAACGCCTTGAGCTTGGATCATCTTTTGTGATTGTTTGCCCATTTCAATTTCATTTTGCAACCGCTTCACATGTTGCAAAGCCTCTAGGTCTTTGACTTCCAGAATATGTAATGCATGCGCAGCTTTTCGCAAATGATCACTTGCTTCATGCAATGCACTTTCATTAGCTCTTAGCGATGTCATCTGATGTTGAACAAGCTTGACCTGTTCACTTAGCTGCACCTCGTCCTCTGCATTGCATTTTTCAAAAGATACTGTTGCCTCAATTGCCTTTTGGTGGAGCTCTTTTACAATAGAGAGCTCTTCATTAAGTATTATCACCATCTCGCTTAAAGGAGCTAAACTCTCTTGTAATCTCTTCAATTCAAGAGATGTTTTTTCAGCCTCTTGCTTGGCCCTTTGTAAAGAGAAATTGACCTCTAAAAAGTGCTTTTCACTTTGCCGGATCATCTTATCTAGCTCATCTCTTCTTGCAAGAATATGCCCTCTTTTTTGCACCAAGGTCTCCACCACGAGATTGAGTTGCTCATAGCTTTCTGTTTGTTCAAAGAGCTTAGCTTGCAGCGCCTTCAACTCCGATTCCCGCGCGAAGAGGTTGTTTTCAGAGGGGGCTGCAAAAAACACAACGGAATTGCTATCGACAAAAGTATCTTCTGCAATGCATACGGAGGCGCCATTTGCTTTAATCGCAGCATGTAAAGGGTGAATGCTCTCTTTTATGTACCGCACACTTTTTAAAAAGGCATAAGAGATTTGCGATGATTTAACACACGCGGCCATAGATTGAGAAAGATCACAAGAGGGTTCAATATTTATGAGCTTTGATAACGTTTCCAAGCAAAGTAAGGAGATATCTTTAATGTTTTTTTCTTTGCAAATGGATAAGACTGTATCAAAATCAGATTCGGTCTGCACAACAAGAGTCTGTGAAAAAGGGCGCATGACGAGCGCAATCGATGCTTCTAACTCCTTCAACCTAGAAACGGCAGTTGGAGACGCTAACTTGACACAATCTCTTGAACCAGAATCATTTGCAATGGGGTGGTCCTTCACCATTTGGGAATGTCCCACCCCATTGCAAAGTGATTCTAATTCAAGAGATTGCGCCAATTTAGCATCTCGAACTGCCGTTTCTAGGTTCAAAGGAATAATATACTCATAAAGTGGGGTGATTTTTTGAAAAATAGGGCTTGCTGAATTGCTTGCCTCAGCAAAGAGAATCTTACATCCCGATGAAAACCCTTCCCTTTCAGCTTTTAAGCGCTGTAATACATTCAGCCTTGCTTTTCCGTTGGTAAGTTCTTGCGAAACCCTATCTAAACGATCTTGCGATTCCCCCATCTCTTCAGAAAGGAGCGTTAATTCTTTTTCTAAATCTTGAAAAACTTGGCTTTGACTTTCGACATTTTGCGTCGACTTATCAAGTCTAATTTGCTCATCTCCCACTTGCTCAATCAGCTGCTTTTCTAGCTCTCGTAAGCGCTCTATCCCCGTTTTGACATGGATTTGCTTTTCCAATGCCCCTTGAAGTTTTAGGTAAATCTCTTGCTCTTTGTTTTTTGCAAAACTTTCACTTTGCACAGCTTTTAAGTGCGCTTGCTGCCCTTGCCTTTGCTTTTGTTGTAAATTTGTAAGGAGTAACTCTTGCGATTTGACTTTTTCTCTTACTACACTGACAAGTTCGATAAGATCTTTTTGTTTGCTTTCTGCCTTGGCTTGATCAGCTTGTAAAATCTTTCTTTCAGCTTCTCTTTCTGCTTGGCTTTTTCTAATCTGTACTATTTCAGTTTCAAAGCGCATCTCTTTGGCTAAATACTCTTTGACAAGGCTCTCTTGCGATTGCCTCTCTTTTGATTTAATAGCCTTTTCGCTTCTTGCCTGATAAACCTCATCACTGCAAGTTCTTAACTCATGTTCTAACTTACCGATCATTGCGATTGCTTCTTGCTGCGCCTTTAGCAGCTGCTCAAGCTTTCTGTTTGATTCCTCACAATTTAAATCAAAGCTTTCTCTTTTAATACGCGCATCTGTTAGCCTTTTTTGCAAAATATCCCACTTGATAAACAGCAACGTTTTTTCTAAAGTGCGAAGGGCGTTCACATTTTCTTTATAAAGCTTAGCCTTTTCAGCTTGCTCTTCTAAAATGTGGATCTGCTTTTCCACTTCATTGTGGACATCTTTGACTCTTGCAACGTTTATCTCAGCATATTCAAGCTTTTTTAACGCCTCTTTCTTTCGTTGTAAAAAGCGAAGGATCCCAGCCGCTTCTTCAAAGATGTAGCGCCTTTCTAATGGCGATAGATTGATGACTTGATCAATTTTGCCCTGTTCAAAAATCGAATAGGCATCTTTGCCCATACCGGAATCTAAAAATAAGTTTTGAACATCTTTAAGGCGGACTAATTGTCGATTGATAAAGTATTCTGACTCCCCACTTCTATGCAGCTTTCTTGTAATGGAAACTTCGCTATAATCTAGTGGTAGCTCCCCTTTGATATCTGTAAGAGTGATGGTGACTTCGGCAAAATTTAAAGGCTTTCTTGTCGCAGTGCCGGCAAAAATCACATCGGGCATTTTACTGCCGCGCAGCGACTTTGCCGACTGCTCCCCTAATACCCAGCGAAAGGCGTCGGAAATATTTGACTTGCCACACCCGTTTGGACCTACAACTGCCGTAATCCCAAGGTCTACCTCGATGTGAATTTTGTCTGCAAATGACTTAAATCCAATAATTTCTATGCATTTTAAACGCACATTAAACTCCAAATCATTTTGAGAAAAAATAGATAGATTGCACCGAAGAGGGGTCGAACCTCTAACCACCCGGTTCGAAGCCGGGTACTCTATCCGATTGAGCTATCGGTGCATTGAGGAAAAATATACACGGACGCCCTATATGAAGGCAAGAAAATTGATTTGTTAACCGCCAGATAGCTGAGGCTTTAGTGTAAATGGCTGATAATTCATCAATTTCTCGTGAAATATCTTATGTAAATTTTTTGCGCTAAGACGTAAACCTACTTCGGGCTCAAGACATAGGTAACATAGCTGCTCAGCTGGGGGCATCTCCTCTTGAAGGCAAGGAGGAGTGTAAAGAAGTCGCCCCTTCATTAGAGCCTCCATACTATGGAAAGGTTGCTCCAAAGTTTCCCCGGGGTAAAAGTGAAAAAGTAGCTTATGGATGAGACAGCCCAAGGCATAGACGTCGCCTCTTTTACAGTGATGAATCACAGAATGATTTGTTCTGAAGGCCTGAGGTGTCAAATAATAGGGTGTACCGCATACCTTAACGGGATTATCAGGGTTGTAATAGTCGGTTCGACGCCTTCCATACCCAAGATCAACTACAGTGACCTCCACCTCTTTTGATTGACTTAAATTTATCATCACATTCGCAAGTTTTATATCGTTATGATGAAGCCCCTTTTCTTCAAATTCGACTAACATCTCAAGAATATGCAAAGCAACTCGATGAATCAGGGCAAGATCGATCAATTTAGTTGATGGATCTCTCTCACGCATATTGTACAATTTTTGTAAGCTGAAACCATCAACAAATTCAAAGACTAAGTACCCTTCAGCTTCTGTATAGCTATAAAAGGAGCGCAAACACTGACTAAGATGCCTTACGCCTTTTGCAAGCTCATGGATCCTGACTTCTCTAAGAAAATCGCTGACTTTACTAGGATCAAAATTTCCTTTCTCAAAAAAGGAAACAACTTTTATGGCCACTCTCTTACAATCGCCTTCATTTGCTATGGCTTCAAAGACTTTGCTACAGTTACCTTCTTCTGCAATCCTTTTTACAACTTGATATTCATTTTTCATATTTCCAAGAGATAAATGACGGGGAAGATGCTGAGATGACACTCCGCACCAATTAAATATATCCTCAATTGTAGAAGCTGCCCCTCCACATAAAGTACCCTGATTAGTAGCCTTCTCTGTTTTAGGAATAGTAGGAGAGGAAAGAGATGCGACCGAAAGGCGGCGTGCGAGTGTGGTCCTTAGCAAAAAAGGATTAAGAGCTGTTTTTGCAGATTCATCGCCTGAAGAACTTCCTAAGCTAAGAGAAGTAATAGAGCCTAAACTGTTGGATCTTGACACCTTTCTACCGATAAGTAAACCACCGAAAACATCGTTTGAGGAGACATCAAGAATATTGTCTTTTGGTGTCACAGATGAATTTGCTTCTAAAATATTTGCAGACATAATTTTTCTCTTGTTTTTTAGTGTTTAGAAATTACTGCGGTAGATCAAATTTACAGATTACGCAAATTCAGAAAAGAAAGAAAATAGAAAATTAAATGAATAAGAATAAATGCGCAAACAAGAACAAATAATTATTTCAAAAAGGAGGAAACATGCCAAAGTCATTGGTAAATTGCAAATCTTACTTCTATTCTCTACAAAATTGACAAATTGACATCAAATTTGCTATCATCCTAGAAACGGCAGTTCGAGATGGCAAATTAATGCAAGATCTTGAATTAGAATCACTTTGCAATGGGGTGGGACATTCCCAAATGGTGAAGGACCACCCCATTGCAAATGATTCTGGTTCAAGAGATTGCGTTAAGTTGCCGTCTCCAACTGCCGTTTCTAGGATCATTCGTACATGAGCAAATTAGAGAAATTAAAGCAAAAAATCAAAAATAGACAGTCTATCTCTTATGATGAAGCTGAAAATTTCCTTCTGAAATTTGGATTCAAAGTAAGATCAAAAGAATCTCACCACGTATTTTCAAAGGATGGTTACTATAAAAACATCTCAATCAAGAAGAATTCAGAGCTTTTGCCCTACCAGATGAATCTTATTGCAGAAGTTATAGAAAAAATGGAGGCTATTGATGGCAACTAAAAAAAACATGGATTACTACTTAAATCTCTCATGGACATATACGATCGAAAAAGAAGTCTATAAAGGTAGATCTTATTATGTTATCTTCGTAAATGAATTACCCGGCATATGCACAGATGCAGAGGATTTAAACGAGGGGATGGAGAATATTAAAGAAGCTATTGCCTGTGCTGTTGAAATTTACCAAGAGAGAGGCGAAGCTGTTCCTGAGCCTATAGATAAGACTCACTACAAAGGCCGGATTTCATACAGAACCGATAGTAAGAGGCACTCTTTGATCGCAAGAGCTGCCAGGTTAAGGCATAAATCAATCAATAAGACTCTAGATGACTTGATCGACGCAGGTCTTAAAAGCCTATAACAAAGCCCTTAAGATGAGGACAGGCAACCTCAATTTTTAGATAAAAAATCACTAAGTTGTTCTTTTACACTCGACCATATCCCATTATCATTAATTGCAGCCAAGCCGACGCCGTCAAAATTCCAGGTTTCAACTAGAACGAGTATATAACGAAACAGATCCAAATGCAATTTTTCAAACAAAATCTCGACGTAAATCTTTCCTCTTGATACAAGGGAGTTATAAACAACATCGGAGGCTTTATATGTCCAAAAAATGGTTAATTGCACTGATAATTGCCGTATTAATCGTCGTGCTTTATGCTTATGTGGAGAAGAAATTTCCTCAGCAAGCAGGATTTCCCACGACACCTATCTCAGATCAAAATCCAAAGTTTAATCTTCACCGAGAAAAAGATAGAACTGACACGTATGCAATTCAGTTAGACTCTAGTGAAAGTGAGCAAAATAGTGAACTTAAGCAACTTGAAACTGGCGTAAAAAAATAAGAGAAGTCGATTTTTTTTAAAGTGAGCGATCTCTTGACATGAAGAGATCGCTCATAATGATTAATTGTTATTGGCTAAATGAAGTTTTCAATTGTGATGTCATTTGAGCTTCTGTCACCATTCCAACAGATCTTCCAACCTCTTTCCCATTGCGATAATAAAGAACAGTCGGCAAACCTGAAACGTTTAATTGTTTAAGAAGTGCCTGGTTGCCATCACTATTTAGCGCTGCAAATGCATATTGCCCTTTAAAGCGATTGGCAAATTGTTGAAAAATGGGCTCAAGTTTTTGGCAAGGTGGACACCTCGTGGAATAAACCTTGATAACAGTTGGGCGGTCTTGCTTTAATATTTCACCTGCATTATTTTGAGAAATCTCTACAATCGCACTATTTGCGTCCCATGACGCAGCTGTAATTGGCTGCTGGCTCCAGACAATTCCACCAAACGCCATTAAAATTGACAAAATTAATTTATTCATTACAACCTCCGTTTAATTAAAAAAAACAAAACAAACACAATATATAAAAGAAAACGAATTAAAAATCAACAAATAAAAAATCGAAACTTTCTCGCTAATTTTATTGCCATCTCGAACTGCTGAACATGGCCTTGAATACTTTAGATATTAGACTTCTTTCGAAACTCCATTTGGTCGCTAAACTCATGCTTTTTGGCATTTTTGCTGCAAAATTTTTAGAGCCAGGTGTATGCACATGCTTTCAAAATTTTGCAGCAAATCTGCACAAAAATCATGAAATTTTATCAACCAAAGCGAGTTTCGAAAGAAGTCTATTCTCAAATCCTTGCAAGTCTGCTGGATATAATATTATTTCGCTTAACTTGTAAATAGTTGTTGACCAGGTATTTGTTGCTAAGATACACTAGGCCTTTATACGGTGGCATGGCCAAGTGGTAAGGCAGAAGCCTGCAAAGCTTCCATCCCCCAGTTCGAATCTGGGTGCCACCTTTTTTTCTTTATGTTATATCTCATTGCAACGCCAATCGGCAACCTAGGCGATATTACCTATCGCGCCATCCAAACACTAAAAACTGTTGACTATGTCCTCTGCGAAGATACAAGACATAGCAAAATCCTTCTTGATCACTACGCTATTCACGCAAAACTTTTGAGCTACCATAAATTCAACGAATCAAAAAGCTTAAATTCTATCATCTCCGACTTAAAAAATGGCCAAAATATCGCTTTAATCTCCGATGCAGGCACGCCCGCAATCGCCGATCCGGGTGAAAATCTCGTAAAAGAGGCGATAAAAGAAAATATAATCGTCATCCCAATTCCAGGTCCTTGCGCAGCGATCGCTGCTATTACTGCATCAGGGCTAAATACTACCCAATTTCAGTTTGTAGGCTTTCTTCCCAAAAAGACTCAAGAACTAGAAAATGCACTAAAACAATATCTTGCCTACTCTGGAACAACAATTTGTTACGAATCTCCAAATCGCATCATAAGTGTTTTACAAACCCTTGTAAAGCTTGGCTCCACAAGGAAGCTTGCTGTTGGTAGAGAGCTGACAAAGAAGTTTGAAGAGGTCGTCCGCGGAACAGCTCAAGAGATCATGACTTACTTTGAAAAGTCCCAAGTTAAAGGGGAAATTGTCCTCATGATTGCACAAAGTTGCGCAAGCGAAGATCACATAAATTGGGAAGCTCTTACTCCCTTAGAACATGTTGAACTCGTTCAAAATACATTTCAATCTACGCGTCAAGAGGCTATTTTAATCGTCGCAAGGTTACGAGGTATAAGCAAATCTAAAATTTATAACGCCGTGCATAAAGAGGAAGGCGACAATTGAAAACCATTGCCAAAAGAGACCTCATCGAATCCCACCTACAAGGTTTGATTCCGGATCTTAACTGCCCATTTAAGCATCTATTTGAATCCTGTCGTTATGCACTTTTAGGTGGTGGAAAACGTTTGCGCCCTCTTTTAACACTAATGACAGCTGAAACGTTAGGAATTGATAGCAAAGATGTCTTAAATGCCGCATGTGCAATCGAGATGATCCACGCCTATTCACTGATACACGATGACTTACCCTGCATGGATGATGACGATTTTCGCCGCGGTAGGCCTTCTGTCCATAAGGCCTTTGGCGAAGGGCTTGCTGTTTTAACGGGAGATTATCTATTAACGCGTGCCTTTTCTATTCTCGCGGACGATATCCATATTGGCATAAAGGAGCGCTTATCTTTAATAAGTCTTCTTGCAAAAAGGGCAGCAGCTCCTGGCATGATTGCAGGTCAAGTCATGGATCTAAACGGAATTGATCAAAAAACAGACAAATTGCAGCAACTGGAAATTCTTAAGGAGATTCACAGGATGAAAACAGGCGCCTTAATTGAAGCCTCTATCCTCTTTGGCTGCATCATCGCAAAAGCCACAACCGATGTCACAAAGCATTTAAGTAAATTTGCATTAGAGCTAGGCCTTGCCTTTCAAATAAAAGATGATATTATCGACGTAACAGATAGTCTAGCCAAACGAGGTACACTTGCCCCATCTGATATTTACAATAATAAAACAACCTATGTTACAATCTTAAGGATTGAGGGGGCAAAAGAGCAAGCTGCAACTCATCAGCAAAATGCATTACATGCGCTTACCCTCATCCCGTATGATACAAGTGAGTTAAGAGAATTTGTAAATAGGCTAATTGGAAATGTTTAATAGACTTCTTTTGAAACTCCATTTGGTCGCTAAACTCATGCTTTTTGGCATCTTTGCTGCAAAATTTTTCAACCAGGTGCATACACATGCTTTCAAAATTCTGCAGCAAATCTGCACAAAAATCATGAAATTTTATCAACCAAAGCGAGTTTCGAAAGAAGTCTAATGGATAAAAACAAAACCGCAACAATAGCTAAAAGAGTCTTTGATATTTTTTTTAGCTTAACTGCTCTCATACTGTTGTCACCCTTCTTATTACTTTTAGTAATTCTAATCCCCTTAACCTCTAGAGGAAATCCCATCTACTCCCAGAAACGAATTGGTCGCTTTGGAGTTCCATTTAAATTTTTTAAATTTCGCACGATGCATATTGATGCTGAAAAACGGCTGCAAAGTATTTTAGCAAATAACCCAAGCTATAAGCTTGAATGGGATCAAATCCATAAACTTAAAAATGACCCAAGAGTGACATTCATTGGAGCTATTTTGCGAAAGACATCGATGGATGAGTTGCCTCAATTTATCAATGTCTTAAAAGGAGAAATGAGCGTTGTTGGCCCCCGTCCTGTCTTACATGAGGAGATCGTCAAACACTTTGGTGATAAGGCAAAGGATGTGTTATCGGTACGCCCAGGCTTAACAGGCCTTTGGCAAACATCGGGAAGAAATAATACAACATACGCAGAGCGTGTAGCTCTTGATGCGCGCTACGCTTGCAGTTGGTCATTAAAGCAAGATTTTAAAATCATAGCCAAAACAATCCCCGCAATTCTTTATAAGAATGATGGAGCCTTTTAGATTGTCTTTGTACGATAAAAACACAATTTTGTCCTTTAGCTTGTGCTTTTTTCTGTTTTTAATCGCTCCCGGAAACCTCACTCAATTCAATCTCACCTATTTTGCCCCCTTTCTGATTGTCGTGATATACAAAAACTCAAAGCTAAGATCTCTTGGGCTGGCCTTTTCCACCGGTTTAATCCTCGATCTTTTTTCAACTCTTCCCCATTTTGGTTTATTAAGCCTTAACTACACGCTGACAATGGCTTGGATTTACAATCTGCAGCGCCATTTTTTTGCAGACTCTCTTACCACACTTCCGATCATGACATTTTTATTTTGCTCCATCTCAAGCGCTATTCTCGCTGCTTTAATGTTTGCAATCGAAGGGGTTAATATCGTCTCAAAAGATTGGATCGCAATTGATCTTATCTTGATGCCATTATTAGATGCCGCCTATGCTTTTACCTTCTTCATTTTGCCACCTTTTCTGATTAGTCGCCTCCTCAAAAAAAGAAGAGAGCCTGCATGAATATGACTCCACTTGCTGAAAAAATGCGCCCACAAACTCTTCATGAAGTCGTTGGGCAAGATCACCTCATAAGCAGCTTTGGACTCATTCAAAAAATCATCGATTCTAAGCGTCCTTTATCCATCATCTTGTGGGGGCCTCCTGGATGCGGCAAAACATCAATCGCAAGGCTTTATGCTAAAGCATTTAACTTGCGCTTTGAGATCTTAAATGCCAGCTTTAGTGGTATTGCTGATATTCGCAAAATTGTGAAAGAGATAGAGGATAATCCCCTCTTTGGACTCAATACGCTCCTTTTTGTCGATGAGATCCATCGCTTTAACAAGGCGCAGCAAGATGCCTTTTTGCCATACGTTGAAAAAGGGACGATCATCTTAGTTGGGGCAACAGCTGAAAATCCTTCCTTTTACCTCAATAAAGCCCTCTTATCAAGGGTAAGAGTGCTGACGCTCCATCCTCTTGATAAGTCATCACTTTTACAGCTCATCGATCAATACGAAAAGAAATTCTCTCCTCTTAACATTACAACTGATGCCAAAGAACATATCGCGGCAATGTCGCAAGGCGATGCACGCTATCTTTTTAATTTAATCGAAAATATCTTAAGTGTACCTAAGGTAAATCAGCCGCTAACTATAAGCGACTTGCAAAGCATCCTTCAAAGGCGCCAAAGCCTTTTTGATAAAGAAGGAGATAGCCATTATAACCTAATTTCTGCGCTGCATAAGTCGGTGCGAGGATCAGATCCAGACGCCTCCATTTATTGGTTTACGAGAATGCTTGAAGGGGGTGAAGAGCCCCTATTTCTCGCAAGAAGACTCATTAGAATGGCCTCAGAAGATATAGGCCTTGCAGATCCGCAAGCTTTGCCCCTTGCCATTGCCGCAAAAGATGCCTACGAAATGCTAGGAAGTCCTGAAGGAGAACTTGCCATTGCCCAAGTGGTTGTGTATCTCGCCTTAGCCCCCAAAAGCAACGCCCTTTACACAGCCTATGGAAAAGCAACCGAGCAAGCTGCTAAGACTAATCACCTCCCTCCACCCAACATTATTCTAAATGCTCCAACGCCTCTCATGAAACAAGTTGGATATGGAAAGGGGTATGAGTACGACCACGATCTATCTACCGGATTCTCCGGACAAAATTACTTCCCTGACGATTTACCAAGACAGTCATTTTATCACCCAGTAGAAAGGGGCTTTGAAAGGGAGATGCAAAAGCGGATGGCATATTTTGACTCTCTACGAGAAAAATTAAATAAATAACCATACTGAAAGTGTCTAATAGAAATTTAGCTTTAGAAAAATGCCCTCAAAGACAATAGGCAAAGATGTGGATCGCTCAAGACTTAATTTTGCAAAGGATAAAGTTTTTTGTACTTCATCAAGGGAAATCTTTGATTCTTGCACTGTCTCGTAGGCCTTTATCATATCCCTATGGGTAAGCAAAGATCTGCTCCCATGCATACGCATCAAAAATAAATCGCGATACCACGTCAAAATGATCTCAAAAAGAGAAGAGACTTGGGTTATCATATGTAAAGCAAGCGCCCCTTCCACTTCCTTCTCAAATGCTTCCCTTTGCCAAGCTGTCATGTGATCTTGAAAGCCTTCATTAAGAGATTCTCTTAAACTCTCTTCCACTTCCCTTTTATCGGTTTCAATGGCCTCAGCAATGAAGGAGCTTGCATCCGTCAGCTCTTTATACGAGGAAAATCCTTGCCTTGCTAAAATCTCCAAAAGCATCTTTCGAAGCGGATGATCCCCTTTTTGAGCTAAAGAAACTGCTTGTCCAATTGATCCATTTGCAAGTGCTGCGATCCCTTTTGCTTCTTCATGCGTTTTACCGTATGTCTTGCTAATAAAAGATGTGATCGATTCTTCTTCTATGCTATGAAAATGGACGATGCGGCAGCGAGACCTTACTGTTGGAAGAAGCATATCAAGAGCGCTTGTAACCAAAATAATGACAGCATCTTTTGCCGGCTCTTCAAACGTCTTTAATAGCGCATTAGCTGATGTTGCAAGCATTTTTTCGGCGTCGCTTATAATAAAGATCCTCCACCTTCCGTCTCCCAATGCAAGGTAAACATCTTCAGAAAATTGCCTCATCGACGCAATGCTATGCAGCGCAATTTTGCCTTCCGGGCGATAGATGCGAATGTCTGGGTGATTGTGTGATTCGATCTTCTTTTGCTCATTGCCTGTTAGATCATCTTTAGTGAGAAGATAGTGCGCAAAATTCTTTGCAAAAAGGGTCTTTCCAATGCCACTTGGGCCGCTAAATATCCATGAATTTTGGACAGATCCCTTATCGGCTGCCGCCTTTAGGTATTCTTTTATAGGCTCATTTCCAATCAAATCTTTAAATGGGTCTTGCATCATTTCTTCTGTTTGCTATTCTACTAGATCATCCTAAAAACGGCAGTTAGCGTCTCCAACTGCCGTTTTTAGGATCATGGACATTTTATCCTATGTTCTCCAAGAAAACCACGAAAAAAACTATTGTATGGTGACTTTTGATTAGACTTCTCGTCGCAAACAATTGACGCCAGCGGGAGCTGCTGTTACTTTATAAAAAAGTGATGCTGATAAATCGGAATTTTGTATATTGAGCGTTTAACCTTAAGGATTCTTGATGGATGATGCGATTTTATTTGAAAATGTCACTAAGACTTTTGGTCACACAACAGTCCTTGACAATGTGTCATTTTTAATTAAAAAAGGCGAATTCTTCTCCCTTCTTGGACCAAGTGGATGTGGCAAGACGACGCTACTTAGGCTAGTTGCAGGTTTTGATGTCCCCGATAGCGGCAAAATCCTTTTAAATGGACAAGACATCACAACCCTTCCCCCTAATAAACGCCCTGTCAACACCGTCTTTCAAAACTATTCATTATTTCCTCATCTCACGATTTTTGAAAATATTGCCTTTGGCCTTCGGATCGCTCGATTTAAAGAAAATGTGATTAAAGATGAAGTAGAAAAAATGCTCTCTCTCATTCAGCTGCAAGGACACGCTCATAAGATGCCCGATCAAATCAGCGGCGGCCAAAAGCAGCGCGTTGCCATTGCAAGAGCCCTTATCAATAAGCCAGAAGTCCTTCTTTTAGATGAGCCACTAGCAGCGCTTGATTTAAAGTTAAGGCAAAAAATGCTCCTTGAGCTTGACCGCATTCACGATGAAGTGGGGATCACATTCGTTTTCGTCACGCACGATCAATCAGAAGCTATGGCTGTGTCGGACCGGATTACAGTTTTACACCATGGCCAAATTGAGCAAATTGGCACCCCGCTCGATCTATATGAAAGGCCCAAAAGCCGATTCGTTGCCTCCTTTATCGGCGACACAAACTTTATCGATGGCGTAGTCGCAAAAAAAACTATGATCGCCTCACATGATTGCAGCTTATTAAAACTTAAAAGTTTTCCAGATGTCCTTTGCTTTAATGACAAGCAGCTATCTGTTGGAGATCTTGTATGCTTAAGCATCCGCCCCGAGAAAATTCATATCTCGCGCGAAAAACCAAATCAACATCAATTGCAAAATATTTTTGAAGGGGTCGTTGAAGACATCGTCTATAAAGGGGATCACACCCACTACTGGACAAAAGTGCTTGGAGCTCGCATTGCTGTCACTCAGCAACACAGCCGCTTTGTCGATGAGCTACCCATCAAGTGGAATGATACCGTCTGGATCTATTGGCATGCCGATGATGGATTTATGTTGGAAAGAGTCGGAAATAAGGCCGACCATGATGAAATTGAGCAAGAAATAGAGCAAGAAATTGGGCTTTTGCAAAAAACAGCAGAAGATAAGTGAAAAATAAAAGATGAGAAAATCTTTATCAAAAGCTGAAATACTCTTAACTCTCCCCTCATTTGGATGGCTATTTACTTTCTTTTTTGTCCCAACAGCAATTGTCTTTGCCCTTGGGTTTAAATCGACAACTTCTCAAGGCGGCATTGGGGAGCAGTGGACCTTAGAGACAATGGGAAAGCTTTTTAATATACACTATCTCGTTCTCATTGCAAGGACCGTGTACTTAAGTGCAGTCACGACCATTATCTGCATAGCTCTTGCATTGCCTGTCGGCTATTACCTTGCAAGAGCGCCTGTAAGACTTCGCAATCTATTGCTCATGCTTATCATAGTCCCCTTTTGGAGCAGCTTTCTTATCCGCATTTTTGCTTGGAAATCCCTTCTTCACCCAGAGGGTTTTATTAAACAGTGGCTTGCCTATTTCCATATCATAAACGATGAAACAACTCTTTTGTATAATTCAGGAGCTGTTGTCCTCGTTATGGTCTATACTTACTTACCCTTTGGAATCCTTCCTATCTATGCGGCAGCTTCAAAATTTAATTTTCATTTACTAGAAGCTGCGATGGATCTTGGAGCCACAAGGATGCAGGCTTTTATTAAAATTTTTATTCCCCTTCTTAAACAAGCCATATTGACAGCTGCCATCTTGGTATTTGTGCCGGCTATTGGCGCCTATGTGATCCCAGACCTTGTCGGTGGCACTCAAAGCGAGATGATTGGCAATAAAATTGCGCAAAAAACACTGCTCGATCGCAATCTTCCCCTTGCAAGCGCTCTTTCTACACTGCTTGGAGTGACGATAGCACTACCCGCTTTAGCTATTCTTTACTTTCAAAAAAAATCGAAAAGTTACATTCTAGAAAAAAAGGGAATAGAATGAAGGTGGGTAAAATTCCTTTTTGTGTGACCCTTTTAGTGATTGCTTTTTTGTATATTCCAATCGTCATTTTAATCATCAATTCATTTAATGAATCGCAATTTAGCGGCAATTTTACAGCCTTTTCATTGAAGTGGTATAAAAAGCTGATCAGTGAAAAGGCGATGTGGGAAGCTCTTACCAATTCTCTTATTATAGGATTTTTTGCTACCTTAATTTCTGTCGTTCTTGGCACACTAGCAGCTCTTGCCATTTATAATTATAAGTCTAATTTGCAAAAAATTCACTTAAGCTTTATCTATACCCCACTGATTGTGCCAGATATTTTAATGGGAATTGGGCTTTTACTTTTCTTTATTTTGTTAAACATTAAACTTGGGCTTTTTACTGTATTTCTTGCCCACACCACATTTTGTGTAAGCTACGTCACAATGGTGATACTCGCAAAGCTGCAAAATTTTGACTATAGTCTAATTGAAGCCGCAAGGGATTTAGGTGCAAGCCACTTTCAAGTGTTTCGCAAAATATTAGTCCCGCTGTTATCTCCTGCCATTGCAGCAGGCGCGCTTTTATCATTTACCCTTTCGATCGATGACTTTGTCATTACCTTCTTTGTCGCAGGAAAAGGCGCTGTCACACTTCCCATTTATATCTATAGCCTAGTTAAATTTGGCTCAACGCCCATCATCAATGCCCTCTCATTCATTATGCTCACTCTCACCTTTATCGTGATCTTTACCTCAGAGCGCCTCTTAAACAAAAAAACTTAAAAAATTGCATATATGAAAAGATTTATACCCAGCATGCTCCTCCTCGCAATAACTTGGTTATTTTCGGGCTGCTCTTCTAATGAACCAGAATTGCATATTTACGCTTGGTCAAATTATATAAGCCCTACATTGATAGAGCAATTTGAAAAAGAAAATCACTGCCGCGTCGTGATCAACACCTTTGACACCAACGAATCGATGTTTGCCAAATTAAGCCTTGGATCAAGCGGTTATGATGTGATCTTCCCAAGCAATTACTTTGCCGATCTCATGCATGAGCTTAATCTGCTTCAAAAAATTGAAGCCACAAAACTTCCTAACTTAAAGTATGTAGATGACGCATACACAAAGCTTTTGACTAAAGAGACAACTCCCTTTGCAATCCCTTACACCATCACTACAACGTCCATTGGCTATCGAAAAGATAAGGTGACAATTGATGATCCGTGTTGGAATATCTTTCAAAGGGAGAATTTGAAAGGGAGAATGACCATGCTCAATGACCCACGCGAAACACTAGGATCTGCCTTAAAATATCTTGGATTTAGCATTAATACAGTTAATCCATTGGAAATAACAAAAGCTGAAAAAGTGTTAATCGAATGGAAAAAAAACCTTGCCAAATTTGAAAGCGAGCAATACAAAAATGGCCTTGCAAGCGCTGAGTATCTCGTCGTTCAAGGATATGCAGGTGAAATCATGCTCGTTCACAACGAAAATAAAGATGTCATCGCCGTAATCCCTAAAGAAGGCACTATCGTTTCAATCGATATGCTAACTGTTCCAAATGATGCGCCAAATCCAGACCTTGCTTTTGCTTTTATCAACTTTCTCTTAGAGCCAAAAAATGCTCTCACAACAATATTGTACACCCAATTTCTGGTGGCCAATACTGCTGCCTACGATCTACTCCCAGATCACTTAAAAAAGAGCCACATCCTTTTTCCAGAAAAATCGATCTTAGAAAAGTCTGAGCTCATTAGAAATTTAGGAGAGAAAACATCTCTTTATAATGAAGCTTGGGATAGAGTCAAGGCCTATTAATATGATAGAGTCTGCATCAGTTGTTGAGACAAATGAACCACCTGTTTTATCTGTCTCAGAAATATCAAGCGCCATTAAAAAGCTATTAGAATCAAAATTTCCATATGTACTTATCCAAGGCGAAATTAGCAATTTTAAACCCCATTCATCAGGCCATTTATATTTTAGTCTAAAAGATGCGGGCGCCCAAATTTCTGCCGTGATGTTTCGCCCATCAGCTACCTTAATCAAAGTGCTTCCCAAAGAAGGGGCAAAGGTCCTTGTGAAAGGAGAAATTAACGTATTTCCACAAAGCGGCAAGTATCAAATTATCGTTAAAGAACTTCGCCCCTTAGGGCTTGGAGAGCTCCTTCTTAAATTAGAAGAGCTTAAAATCAAATTGCATCAGATGGGCTGGTTTAAGGCAGAAAGAAAAAGACCTCTTCCCAAATTTCCTAAGACAATTGGCGTTGTGACAAGTCCAACCGGCGCTGCCATTCACGATATGCTAAGAATTTTGAGTACTCGCTTTCCTAACTTTCACCTCATCTTAAATCCAGTCAAAGTGCAAGGAGATGGCGCTGCAATAGAGATTGCAAAAGCAATTGAGCAATTCAACGAGTATCAACTTGCAGATGTCTTAATCATTGGAAGAGGGGGCGGAAGCGTTGAGGATTTATGGGCTTTTAATGAAGAAATTGTTGCAGAAGCCATTTTTAGAAGCAAAATTCCAACCGTTTCAGCTGTTGGCCATGAGACCGATCATTGCATTGCCGATTACGTCGCTGATGTAAGGGCCCCAACCCCATCAGCTGCAGCTGAAATTGTGATCTGCAAAAAAGCTGAAAGTCTACAAACCCTTAAGGCCATTAAAGAGAGATTGCAACAATGTGTGACTTCATTGATTCGCCAAGATCGTTTAAGGCTACAAGGGATTTCACGCCATCCATTTTTTAGGTCCCCATTTGCTCTCTTAGGTCCTTGGGTGCAACAGCTTGACGGGATGCGAAATACCCTTGATGAGGTACTTTGCAATCGGCTTAAAAGCCAAAGGATGTATATCGAATCGAAAAAAGAGATCTTAAAATCGTTAAATCCTATCGCCTATATTAGACAAAGCTGGCACCGCCTGACCATAATTGAAAGCAGTATAATGCTTGCATCTAAAAATAAGCTAAAAAATTTGGGAACTTCATTGCAAAATACAAAAGAGAGAATTGATCACCAAATCAAAGGAAAAATTGCAAAAGAGCGCGCCATCTTTCAAGGGGAAGCTAAATACCAGCAAATGGATTTTTTAGCGTTACGCCACATAGCTCTTAAGAAAGAGCACTTACTTAAAATTAGGCAATCACTTGATGCCGTCAATCCCCAAAACTTATTGCAAAAAGGGTACTGCATCCTGTATAGAGAAGAAAACATGCAGCCCATTACATCGGTTAAGAGAGTCTCATTAAAAGAAGACCTTTGTATACGAATGAGCGATGGCAGCGTCATTGCAACACCTAAAGATGTCTATTGACTTGCCAAGTGAAATATTTCATAATCACGTAAATATACTGCTTCCAGCTGAAACCTTGAAGCAGTGCAGTATAGACCTCTTAACCTAAGATGAAATAAATAATGAGTCATACAAGTTACATCCTCCCGTTTATCGCCTACTTTTGCATCCTACTTGCGATCGGGATCATTTCGCACCAAAAGCAAAGATCGGCTGCCGATTTTATCGTGGGGAATCGCTCTTTAAATTTTTGGGTTACAGGCCTTTCTGCCCATGCAAGCGATATGAGTTCATGGCTTTTTATGGCATTTCCTGCAGGGATCTATATCGGAGGGCTCTCACAGGCGTGGATTGCAATTGGCCTTTTGCTGGGAATGTATTTGAACTGGCAATTTGTCGCGACAAAACTTCGAGAAGCGACAGAAAAAAACGAAAGTTATACGCTCTCCACTTTTTTTGAAAGGCGCTTTGGCGATTCATCTGGCGCCATTCGCATTGTCACAGCCTTTATGGCAGTCTTTTTCTTTACGTGCTATATCGCTGCGGGCTTAATCGGGATGGGGGAAATCTTTGTCTCTGTCTTTGGGATCAACTTTTACGTAGGTCTTACAATTTCAAGTGTCGTTGTTCTTCTTTACACTTTTATAGGAGGATTTATCACGGTAGCATGGACAGATCTTTTTCAAGCGCTATTTTTAATTTGCATGATCATCATCGTTCCATGGATTGCCTTTAATTCTTTAGAGAATGGCTTTGCATCGATACAGCAGGCAGCAGACCTTCAGTCGATCTCTTTAAGCGCTTTCCCCGACATCTCATTGTTCTCTATTATTACCATTGTCTTTCTTATTTTACAATGGGGTCTTGGCTACTTTGGACAACCCCATATCATCACAAAATTCATGGGCATTAAAGAGTCGTCTGAGTTGCATAAGTCAAAATATCTTGGAATGACTTGGCAACTTGTGGCATTATCTGCTGCCGCTTGTACAGGTCTTGTCGGCATTGCTTTTTTTAAAACACCCCTTGCCAATCCCGAACATATCTTTGTTGAGATGGTTAAAGTGCTCTTTCATCCAGTCGCTGCCGGATTTGTACTCTGCGGTGTCATTGCTGCAAGTTTATCCACCATGGATTCGCAAATCTTAGTCTCTGCCTCTCTTTTAAGTGAGGATTTCTATAAGCATTTTTTAAAAAAGCAAGCTTCACAAAAAGAGCTTTTGATCGCTTCACGCGTTGGGGTGGTATTAGTTTCTGTCGTTTCCCTAATTTTGGCGCTCCTTAAAAACTCAAGCATTCAAGCAGCTGTCCTTTACGCATGGTCTGGCCTTGGCTGCTCTTTTGGCCCCCTTGTTTTAATGTCTTTATATTCAAAGTCAGCAAATAAATATGGCGCCATTACAGGCGTTTTTGTTGGAGGGATAATCGCTGCAACTTGGGATAGTTTAAATCCATATGTCACCTCTTTTACGATCCCTGCGATGATCCCGGGATTTTTTTTAAGTCTATTAAGCATCTATGTTGTTTCAACCCTCACAAAGAACAATTATGTTAAAGTCTCATCTGCATAAAGAAGATAAAAGTAAAGATAATAAAAGCCTTGAGTTAGCCTTGCAAGAGGAAAACTTTAATTTTCTGCAAAATTACAAATGGCTTGAAGAGGCAATGCCGGAAGATTTTTTTCAGGATGTTGCAAAAGATGAGTTAAATCTTATTGTCCATGCCTTAATGGGCTTTGAGCTGCAAGGATACTTTTCCATCATTCGATTAAAAACTCAAAGCATCGTCTTATCAGTCGATAGCAAAGATGCCGATCTCAATACCCTCATGCACTTTGCACATACGGGGATTAAACACTATAAAACTTATACATCTTTGCAACCACTCCCCACTCCCCTAACCCCGCCTGCCGAAGAAAGTGAAGAAGGGGAAGACGAAAAAATCAGAGTAACCGAACAAGCGTTTCTTCGCGTTGGCATCGTTTCTTATAATGAAACCGCAAAATCAAAGGCTCTGAGATTATCCGATGAAGAAAGAGCTCGCCTTTGCCGCCTTCTTAAAGAACACCAGCCACAAGTGACTGAGGAGAAATTAAAAGCCATTTTGTCTAATGTTAACTCTCGGTTTTTAACAACGCTGTCTTTAGATCAACTCCATTTAGCATTTAAGATGTTTTTAAGAGCTGAAACAAGGGATGGTTGTCAATACGAGGTGCGATATAATAAAGAGTGGCAAGTGAAAAATGCCCCTTCGATGAATATCGTATTAGCGTGGAAAAACACTCCTAAATACAATTTTCTTCAACAGCTCGTAAGGATCATCAACCGACATCAACTCGCAATCAAGCGCTTTAACGCAAGTTACATGAATACCTATAAACACGAGAATATCTTAGTTGTCTCTTTAGAACTCCATGGGGCATTTGGCTTAGCTGTTTGGGATACTTGTAATGTGATCAACTTTTTAAGAGAACTTTCGACCTTTAAATATTTTAATAGTGCAGATTGCATCGATACCGAACTCACAGCAAGGGCGAAAGTCTCTGGCCTTATGGCAAACGTGCTTCGCTCTATGTCATTTTTTATCAATCAACTCCTCGTACATCATGATGCCAATCTATATACTATCGAGCGAATAAAAGTAGTCTTTGCAAATCATCCCGCTTTAACTTCGACGCTTTGCCGCGCATTTTCCTACAAATTTGATCCTGAGATCGTAAACTTAGAAAGTTATCTTCAAATTCAAAAAGATTTTATGATAGGGGTTAAAAAAATTGACACAGGGGATGATGAAAGAGATCTTTGCGATAAGACTGTATTGAATATGGGAATGCAGTTTGTCCATTACACTCTTAAAACAAATGCATTTAGGACAAGCTTTACCTCACATGTCTTTCGCTTAGATCCACAATTATTGAATGAAGTGCCAGATACTTGTAAATCAAAATTTCCGGAAATTCCATTTGGAATTTTCTTCGTTCACGGCAGTTACTATATTGGGTTCCATATCCGCTTTAAAGAACTATCGCGAGGAGGCTTAAGAACAGTCTATCCATATGATGAAGGCCTCGTGATTCATGAACGCAATCAAATATTTAGCGAATGTTACAACCTAGCTTATACGCAGAATCAAAAAAACAAAGATATTCCAGAAGGGGGCTCAAAAGGGGTTTTATTTATTAATCAATTTGAGTTCATCAAAGCTGAATCCTCAATCTTAGAGCATGAATTAAAACACGCCAATTATTCTCAAAAAGAAATTGAAGAAGAGCTTCATATATACGCTAAAGAATTAAGAACAAATGTATTACATTATGTACAACGCTCCTACATCGACAGTCTTCTCATTCTAATTAACACAGATGAAAAAGGGAATTTACGGGCAAAAAACATTATTGACTATTACAAAAAAGATGAATATTTATATCTTGGACCCGACGAGAACATGCACGATGAGATGATCCAGTGGATTGCGCTGCAAAGTAAGCGCTATGGCTATCTCCCTGGCAACGCGTTTATCTCAAGCAAACCTGAAGCTGGCATCAACCATAAAGAATTTGGAGTGACTTCCCTTGGAATTAATGTCTACATGGAATCGGTCTTAAAGCATCTCTCAATTGACCCTTTGAAAGATACATTTACTATTAAAGTGTCAGGAGGGCCGGATGGAGATGTGGCGGGAAACCTCATCAATAATCTTTATCGCTTTTTTCCAGACACAGCAAAGCTTTTGGCTCTTGTCGATGTTTCAGGCGCCATATACGAACCGCTTGGTCTTGAGTTAAAGGTCATGGCCAATTTATTCAAAGAAGCAAAGCCCATTCGCTTTTATTCACCAGAACTTCTTTCTGAAGGTGGTTACCTCGTAGACAAAATGACCACACGTCTTGTCGGGACAACCACGCAAGAGATCCTATTGTGGCAAAAAATTAATGGAAAACTTGAACAGCAATGGCTAAGCGCAAGTGATGTCAATGCGCTGATCAAACAAACGATTAATCAAACGAAAACCGATCTATTCATTCCTGCGGGTGGAAGACCTAAAACGCTTGATGAAAATAATATACACGAATTTTTAGATCCCAATGGCGCACCAACTGCAAAAGCAATTATTGAAGGAGCAAACCTTTATCTTACGCAAAAGGCAAGGCGCTTTTTAGAGCACTTAGGAGTGATTATCATTAAAGATAGCTCTGCAAATAAGGCAGGTGTCATTTGCTCCTCTTTTGAAGTGCTGTGCAGCCTTACAATGTCAGATGAAGAGTTTATGCAACATAAAGTAAAACTTGTTGAAGAAATTAAAGAGCGGCTATCTCTTTCGGCCTTTAAGGAGGCAAATTTGTTACTTAAAGCCGAAAAAGATCTCTCTTTAGTCTCTGAGCGCATTTCCGCTAAAATCAACCACTACACCTTTCAACTGCTGGACTATCTGGATACGGTGGATTTTGATAAAGACCCAAGCAGCCCACTTTGCGGCTGCTACCTTAGATATTGCCTACCGACACTTGTTAGCAAATTCCAAAAACAGCTCATTGAAAAGGTGGCAGACCACCATAAAAAAGCAATCGTTGCAAGATCAATTGCCTCCAATCTCATTTACGAATACGGAATTGATTGGGAACCCTCCATTGTAAGCCTTCTCCCATCACTGCTACGGACAACATGACACTACTACTCAACTGCCATGGCGTTGCAAAGGCGTGGGGCTCAAAGCAACTTTTCAGCAACGTCTCCTTTGGGATAAACAAAGGAGATAAGATTGGCTTCATCGGCCCAAATGGCGCAGGCAAATCTACCCTTCTTAAAATACTTTCGGGATTAGATACTCCAGATAGTGGAGACCTCTCCATTCGCAGCGGAGTGACAATTGGATATGTCCCGCAAACAAGTGAGTACCCTTGCGTTGCTATCCAAGATGTTTTGCTAAATTCATTATGCAAGGATCATGAAAAAAGCCCTTTGCATGAAAAAGAGACAAAGGTTGCCATTTTACTCTCCAAAGTGGGCTTTAAAGACCCATTACAACACGCAAATGCCTTATCAGGAGGATGGAAGAAAAGGCTAGACATCGCTTTAAGCCTAATTCTTTCGCCCGATATATTGCTCCTAGACGAACCCACCAACCACCTTGATATAGAAGGAATCGATTGGCTTACTAACTTTTTGACCTCTCAAGCGACAACTTTCGTCGTCACAAGCCACGACCGCTATTTTCTTGAATCTGTGACTAATAAGACAATAGAACTAAATAGCATCTACCCAGAAGGGCTATTTTCTGCTGAGTGCTCTTACAATGATTTTATCGATAGAAGGTTTGAATTTTTAAGTCTGCAGCAAAAAAAAGAACAGGCTCTTGCCTCTAAGGCGCGCATAGAAATTGAATGGTTGAGAAGATCCCCAAAGGCGCGAACGACAAAGTCAGAGGCAAGGTGCCAAGCGGCAGATCGATTACTCAAGGAACTTTCTGCCGTTAAAAAGCGCAATCAAGTGTCAACTGCTGAAATCGATTTTGAAGCTTCCGATCGGCAGACGACAAAGTTGCTTGCCCTTAAAAATGGAAGCAAGGCACTAGGAGGTAAACTGCTTTTCTCACATGCCGACCTCAATATCACCAAGGGAATGCGCCTTGGGATTGTCGGACCCAATGGCTCTGGCAAGACGACACTTCTTAAGATACTCGCCGGCGAAATCCCATTAGATCAAGGGACAATTAAATATGCTAATGACTTAAAAATTGTCTATTTTGATCAGCACCGACAAAAACTTGATTTAGATGCTCCATTAAGACGAGCTCTTTCCCCAAATAGCGACACAGTTGCATATAGAGGCAGTCAAATTCACATCAATTCATGGGCAAAAAAGTTTTTGTTTGGCCCTGATCGTTTAGACTTGCCGGTAAGGCAGCTTTCTGGGGGTGAAAAAGCGCGAATCGGCATTGCAAAACTCATGCTGCAACCTGCTGACTTACTGCTTTTGGATGAGCCGACTAATGACTTAGATATCCCAACGCTTGAAACACTTGAAGAGAGCCTCTCTTGCTTTCCTGGAGCTATAGCGCTAATCACACACGATAGAGCGCTTCTTGATAATGTCGCAAATTGCGTCATTGGACTTGGGCAAAATGAAAAGGCAATGCTTTTTGCCGATTATTCCCAATGGGAGGGCTTTTTGAAGGAAAATAAACCCTCAAAAGAAGATCGAATGCAAGCTGCAAAACTTGCAAAAGAAAGCTCTCTTAAGGAAACGCAAGACAATAAATTATCATATAAAGAAAAGAAAGAATTAGAAGGGATGGAAAGTGCCATCTTAGAAAAAGAAGCGCTCATTGCAAAACTTGAAGCGTTAGTCAATGCATCGAGTCCACAAACAGATATGGCCACCTTTCAAAACAATTGCCAAGATTTAAGTCTTGCACAAGAGGATCTTGAAGCTCTTTACAAAAGATGGGATCTTTTAGAAAAAAAGGATAAAAATGTACGATAAAGATAATGATGATATACCTCTTGATTTAACAGCCCTTGCAAAAGAGGCAATGCTTGAAAAAGGGATGCTGCCTGATTTTTCTTTGCAGGTATGGCAAGAGCTTAAAAAAATCGAAAAGATGCCCCTTATCCCCGCAGATTTTAATGCTCTGGATATGCGCTCTCTTCTTTGGTTTTCTCTTGATAACGACACATCAAAAGACTTAGACCAGCTGACCTTTGCAAAAAAGCTTAAAGACAAAGATGATAAATATGTCATTTATATCGCTGTGGCACTCGTCGATATGTTGGTCAAAAAAGGTGGGGCAATCGATGCGCATGCCGCACAAAATACAGTATCGATCTATGCCCCAACCAAAATGTTTCCGATGCTTCCTGAAAAGCTATCCACAGATTTAACGTCTCTTAATGAAAATGAAGAGAGGTTAGCTCTTATCTTTGAGGCTGAAATCGATAATGATGGACTCATTTTAAGTGGGCGCCCCTATGTCGCCATTGTCCATAATAAAGCGCAACTTGCTTACAATAGTGTAAGTGATTGGCTAGATGGCAAGGCAGCTGCTCCATTAAAGATACAACAAGTGCCTGGACTTGATGCTCAAATTAAGCTCCAAGATCAAATTTCCTCTCTTCTTGAAAACGCTAGGCATCAAAGTGGGGCCTTGAGCTTAGAAACAATAGAACCCCATATTGTCTTAATCGATGGAAAACCTGTAGAAATCAAAAAAGAATCAAAAAATCGGGGTAAAGAGCTCATAGAAAATTTCATGATCGTTGCCAATACGATTTCTGCAAGGTACGCTGACACAAATAAACTGCTATCTCTTCGCCGCGTGGTGACGATCCCGGAGCGCTGGGATAAGATTGTTGAAATTGCAGCTGAAAAAGGAGTCAATCTTCCCAAAACTCCGAATGCAAAGGCGCTTCAACTTTTTTTAGCTCTGCAAAAAAAGAAAGATCCAGATAGCTTTCCCGATCTATCGCTTACAATCGTAAAACTCTTAGGCAGGGGGAAATATACTGTCATTGCACCTAATGGAAATAGCGGTGAAAATAGCTCCATCCATTTTGGCTTAGGGCTTCAAAACTACTCCCACTCAACGGCTCCAAATAGGCGCTTTCCAGATCTTCTGACGCAACGCATTCTCCTATCGTCTCTGTACAAGCAAAGGCTGCCATATAGCAAAGAAGAGCTTCAGTCCCTTGCCACTCATTGCACGAAAGCACAAGAGGTTGCCGACAAAATTGAAAGGCGCCTTAAAAAGTGCGCACAAGCACTTGTGATTTCCAAACATATCGGCGATGAGTTTGATGCCATCGTCACAGGTGCCGGGAATAAAGGCACGTGGGTGAGGACCTTTTCACCCCCTGTCGAAGGTAAAATCATTAAGGGAGAGGGTGGGCTTGATGTGGGAGATAAAATCCGCGTAAAGCTCATCTCGACAAATCCAAGAGCTGGCCATATCGACTTTATAAAGGACTAGTTGGTCTCATCGATCATGCACATCCCATCAACAAGCCAAAGTTTTGAGCTTTTTTCAATGGCAATGTCGCTTGGAAATCCCACTCTTCTTTCTTTAAGAAATGTAAAGATGGGGCGATGTGCTTCGATAAGAGGCTCTCTTGGCCAAGGCGCTGGATCATTTAAAGTAAAGATAAGCCCATAACTCCCAAAATAATCATAAAATCCCGTCGTCTTTTGATTTGGGATAATGTAGACGATTTTGTAGTGTAAGGCTGGGAACTTATCCTTCATGACGCTCACAAATCGGTCATGTAACGCAATCTCCTCGCTAAAATCATCTAATACAGTTGTTCTAATGAAATACACTTCATCAGTCGTTGTCGATAAAACCCTAGTTAATCGATCGATTCTTCTTAAAAAGGCCTCTCTTACCTCTCTCTCTTCAACATTGTGATAGTAAAAGCCAACGTATTTGCCTCGTATGCTATGATAGGCGTTGTTGTCTACCTTTATTGTTTTTGGAAAAAAATTCTGAAAATCAGTTTCAAAGCAATCGATTACCCCTTCAAATGTGCTTCTGACGTAGTCAAATGGATAGGCTTCTTCGTATAAATCACATCCGCGCAAGCCTATAGCCACCCCACACCAGCCCCCAAGGGAAATAAATTGGATGTTCTTTTCCTGCGAAGTAATCTCATGATCATTTTCTGCAGGTTGATATAATTCGACTATACCAACACTGCCAAAAGCCATTGCTTGAAACAGAAAGCAATAGCAGCAAAAGATCCAAAAAAATCTGTAACTAATAGGTTGTCGTGTTATCATCATCACCTTATTTGGTTAAGAACCATTGACATTATTGAAATGGATTGAGTACTCTGGTATTTTAAGCAAAAGGATTATTTATGAGTAGTTATGTTTTACAAGAAACCTTCAATCAAAGACCTGATATTGCGAGATGGAATGAAACTACATGCCCTCAATTAGGACAAATTATAGATAAAAACGGTCGCCCCCAAACATCTATTTACAATAGTCACAGATATACAATTATTGAAACAAGAGAAAAGCAATATACAAAATTAGAGCGCGCAAGGCGCACGATGATGGGAACACTTTTGGTCGTCTGTTCCATTGGGCTTGCTCTTTTTTCTAGCAAAGTTAGACTGTTATTTGCAAAAAATGAGAAGGTATTCATTGTAAAGCCATATGAGGAATGTGACGATCTTTTGTTTAAATTCACAGGTGATACTTTACTCCCACACCTTAACCCTTTAAACAGCGAATTAGAAGTGGACAAGCTTGTGCATGCGATGCAGCATGCGACAGGTGTTGATCTTGATCCTGCAAACAATGATCCAATCGCAATGAATGATCTTCACACTGACTGGAAAAAAGAGATCTTTAAAGCTAGGAAATTGCCCGAATATGCCGCAATTGCAGCTGTCCAAAAGAAGATCTCAGTAGCCGACTTTGCCACCCTCATGATATTCTGTGCCATACGAGAAGATCGCAAGATAGTTTCATTTAACCCCATCGGCCTTCAAACTTATTCCCTTAATAGGTCTAAAGTTGAAGTAAGAGAAATCAATGAACATGCCATCAGATATCTGGATCAAAGCTTTACCCAGATTGGCTCTTTGACGCCTGCTGAAATTCATAAAGTAAAAGATAAATTTTATCAAATCCTGCCCCAACTTTCCGGATTCCAACAACAGTTTTTCTTATGCGAAGAGAAAATTTCCATAGAGATATCTAAAAGAATGTATGAATCGCGATTAAATATTTTACAAGTGATACAAGACGATACAAATGCATATTGGAGATTAGTCCCCTCATTTGGGATCCTGCAAGCCTTTTTAACAGCTCTTGCAAGTTTAAAAAAATCGCAAAATGGAATTGCGACTTTAGTGCCAGTTATCGGAAAGTTAAGTGAAGAAGAGGTGACATCTAGCTCAACGCCAAACCAGCTAAAAATGATGATTCCGTCTGCTATTGATACATATCTTGAAGGGTATGACTTTTGCCATCAGCAATTTCTGAAAGCCGTAGAAAGTCATTTATCCTAGAAGCGGCAGTTCGAGATGCTAAATTGGCACAAGATTCTGAACTGCAGTCACTTTTGATGGGGTGGGACATTCCCAAATGGTGAAGGACCACCCCATCAAAATGTGACTGTGGTTCAGAAGGTTGTGTCAAGTTAGCGTCTCCAACTGCCGGATTTAGGATTATTTTATCCTTTATGCGACCATGCGTATAGAATGGCTAGCAATAAAAGAGCTACGATATTTGTGATTTTGATCATGGGGTTGATCGCAGGTCCTGCTGTATCCTTGTACGGATCTCCAACAGTGTCCCCAGTAATTGCTGCGTGGTGAGCGGGAGACCCTTTGCCACCATGATGCCCATCTTCAATCAACTTCTTGGCATTGTCCCATGCCCCGCCACCTGATGTCATTGATAAACCGACAAAAAGCCCGGTCACCACAACGCCCAAGAGCATAGAACCGACAGTCACAAATGCTTGTGCTTGTCCTGCGAAGGCATTGATTACAAAGTATACCACAAAAGGAGCAAGTACTGGTAAAAGAGAGGGGATAATCATTTCCTTAATCGCAGATTTTGTGAGCAAATCAACAGCTCTTCCATAATCTGGGCGGCCTGAGCCATCCATGATCCCCTTAATTTCCTTAAATTGACGTCTGACTTCAACGACAACAGAGCCTGCAGCTCGTCCTACGGCCATCATACTAAACGCACCAAAAAGATAAGGGAGTAAGCCTCCTAAAAATAGCCCTACAATCACGTAAGCATTTTCAAGAGAAAAATCGCCCGGCTTAAAGCCAAAATAATGGCGCAAATCTTCCAAAAAGGCTGCAAAAAGGACAAGTGATGCAAAGCCAGCAGATCCAATGGCATAACCTTTTGTCACAGCCTTTGTCGTATTGCCTACAGCATCAAGCGCATCTGTTGTTTTGCGTACCTCGGGAGGAAGGCCTGACATTTCTGCAATGCCACCTGCATTATCAGTCACCGGACCATACGCATCTAATGCGACAACCATTCCCGCCATTGCAAGCATGGTCGTAGCAGCAACCGCAATTCCAAAAAGATTGGCATTTGTGTAGGAAACAAGAATCCCGATACAAATGACAATCACAGGTAATGCCGTCGCTTCCATTGAAATCGCAAGGCCCTGAATGATATTCGTGCCATGTCCTGTTGTCGATGCCTTAGCAATACTAACGACTGGACGATGTTTGCCGAGTGTATAGTATTCTGTGATCACCATTAAAAGCCCTGTCACCACAAGACCTGTTAAGGCGCACCAAAGCAAATTAACTCCTGTAAAGGAAATAGTGTCATTCATTTTGTAGGCAATATCAAGCCCAAGTAAAGATTTTGTCAAAAAGAAGATCCCGACAGCAGAAAGCACAGCTGTCACGGTAAACCCTTTATAAAGAGCTTGCATGATATTCTGATTTGAGCCGAGCTTTACAAAAAAAGTTCCAATAATTGTCGCAATGATGCTAATTGCACAAATTGCTAAAGGGTAAAACATCATCGTATCTAATAGTACGCCCTTAAAAAAGGTGCCAGCCATTAGCATCGTACCCACAATCGTCACGACATACGTTTCAAAAAGGTCTGCTGCCATCCCAGCGCAATCGCCGACATTATCTCCGACATTGTCTGCAATAACCGCTGGATTTCTTGGATCATCTTCTGGAATTCCCGCTTCAATTTTACCGACAAGGTCAGCGCCAACGTCAGCGCCTTTTGTAAATATTCCACCTCCAAGCCTTGCAAAAATAGAAATAAGCGATGCGCCAAAGCCAAGCGCCACGAGCGCTTCTAACAACTGACGAGTGGGTAGCTCAATTTTTGAAAGATAATGGTAGTAACCGGTGACTCCAATAATGCCAAGGCCTACCACAAGAAGCCCCGTGATTGCACCAGCTTTAAATGCCACTGATAAGGCATTTGCCAAGCCACCTCTTGCCGCCTCTGTTGTTCTCACATTGGAGCGAACAGAAACGTTCATTCCAATATATCCTGCAGCGCCAGAAAGTGTCGATCCGATTAAAAATCCGATGCCTGTGTATATTCCAAGAAGCCAGGTCAATAAAGCAAAAATAACAATGCCAACTATTGTGATGACTCGATATTGCCGATTGAGATAAGCTCTTGCGCCCTCTTGGATTGCTGCGGCAATCGTTTTCATTTGTTCTGTCCCTGCACTGAGCGACATGATAGATCGGATGAGATATGCGCCAAAGAAGAGAGCAATCACACCTGATGCTATAACCAATTCATTTCCATATAACATATACGGATCTTCCTCATAATAAAGTTGTTAATAATCATTTTTTGAAGTCACACCAAGAAGGATACAGGAAAATTAAAAAAAGGCAAAGAAGTTTTGCGTTAAGTAAGTTTTACATGAGGAGAAGAGGAAGCTGCAAAGCTATACTCGCAGCTTCCCCTTAAGACAATTTATTCATAGGCATCTTAAGCACTTGTGGTGTAAAATTTGCTTAAGATTGATCCTACCGCATTTTTTACTGAAGTGACTACCTGATACACAGTCACTGTAGCCTTGTATCTAAACTCAGTTGTGTGATATTGGCTAATTGGGCCAAGCGGGACACCTGGGCTACTGAGTCTTTTAGACTCATCAACTGCTATTTGACCTCGGTTAACTTCATCTAAGACCCAACGTTTTGCTTTTGGAAGTGCTTTAGCAAACTGCGCTGCAACCTTTACTAACCATTCGAATTTATCGCAATTGATCTCTCTTGCAATTGACCTTTGGACATCTCCTGACTTCGCTTCCATCGCGTGTATAGAATTAGATAGGGCCGTGTCCTCTAATGACTTTAAGCTCTCAATTTGGGCACTAAGATTTTTCCATGTTAATTCATGATTTTCACATGAAGCCTGGTTTACTCTATCGTGCCTAAATGGAACTGCCACTTCATAACAATCGTAAATTCTCTCAAGCACCGGAATCAAAGTCGTAAGATAATCGCCATAGATTGCAATCTGATCCACCAAGTGGGTAGAGGCCTCCATATTCTCGTGTAAAAATTTACTGAAACTTGCAGCAACATCTCTTGAGCGCGCTTGCAACTCATCGCTTAAACCAGGCAATCTTGGAATGACTTCAAGTTCTTGAAGAGCTTGCGTCCCATTTCCAAAAAGTCTTTGTAACTCCTCATGATTTCCTTTTGCAATGGCAGCATAGGATGCAATGGCTCTTGTATGCGCTTTCATCGCGTCAAGATTGTCCTTATACAACTTAACATCCGGCGTCCCTATTTTAGGTTTTGCTTCAAAGCTAAGCAATGCTTTAATAGCTTCATCAATAATGGAAGTGGATTCATTGACTTTAGCTAAAATAGGAGCTTGTGCTTTATGACAAGTATCTAACTCTGGAATTGCAGCTTTTTCAAAGGCGCTTACTGTAAGAGCCTTGGCTGTTAATACAAGAGGAAATATCCTTTTTTCATTCCAAAATCTTTGGACCGCTTGCGCAATATTGGATTGTTTCTTAATTTTTTTTGGGCAGCTTGCGCCAGCAGTAAGAAACCCAACGTAGGGAACTTCTTCTTTAGCAAGCGATTGAAGCTGTTTTTCTTCCTCAGCGATCAGGTCTTTGACATGCCCAACTTTTGGAAAACCAGCTTTGATAGATCCCGCATTAGATGCCGCAATCGCAAAGAGCTGCTGACTTGTCTTTTTCAGCGTCTCCATGATCGTAGGGCTTACACTTGTGATTGTCGCATAAAATGCAGGTTTTTGTGCTTCTGCCGCTAGCAATACAGCAATGTTTTCTTGTAACTCTTTAATATGCGTGGCAAGATCTGCTCTAAATTCTCCTTTTGCCTTCACTTGTTCTAAACTAACGTGCTGAGCGGCACTTTCTGGATCATACTGTATCCATTCGGCTACTAAAGCGTTGCACACTTTAGACGCCTCTTTATATTCGCTTGGCTTTAGGCATCGCTCTGTGCATCCTACTGCTTGGATGACTTGTCTAAAGAGCTCTGTTAATTGATGATCACCTAAACTTTCAACTCCTATAGGTCTTACATCACTTATCGGTTTAGATACTACCATCACCGAAAGACCACTCGATTTTGTACCTTCTACAGCCATATACAATCCCTCCTGTTGTTTTTTGTTAATGTTTCTATGCACCTTAAGATCTGACTTTGAAGGGTCCGTTTTTTAGGACCGTTTCACCTTTACACCTTAAGGTACAAAACAACGTTTTCAAATATCTCCCTCCATTCATAAACATTTTTTGATTTTAACACAAGCAAAAGTAATAAAATAAATTTAAATTTCTTGAAAGTAAATATTTATATTTTTGAATATAAGCTACTTACATTTTTCAAAAAAAATCTTCTTGCCAAACATCACCTTCCAAAATTATCGTTATCCCCTAATCAACGGTATACAATGGAAAATAAATCTTTAGGCCAACCTGCAGCTTCTGCAAGTCGTCGCTTGGCCTTGATCGCCTGGACCTTTTACGATTTTGGCAACAGCGCCTTTGCCTCAGTCATTCAAACTTTTGTCTTTGCCGCTTACTTTGTCGCCCATGTTGCGCCAAATACTGCAGTCGGAACTGCCGCTTGGGGCAGCCTAACGGGAATGAGTGCGTTTGTTGTCGCATTAATCAGCCCCATTTGCGGCGCGATTGCAGATCAGGGTGGTAGAAGAAAAAGCTGGCTTGCCTTCTTTACACTCATCTGCATAGTTCCAACTGCCATGCTCTGGTTTGTAAGGGCATCACCTGATTATATGTGGTTTGCAATTGTGCTTGTGTCAATTGGTGGAATTGGAGCTGAAGGATCCTTTATTTTCTACAATGCGATGCTGCCTGAACTTAGCCCCTCTTCTAAACTGGGAAGATGGTCCGGATTTGGTTGGGGAATGGGCTATTTGGGGGGGATGTCGGCGCTTATCATCTCTCTTTTCATATTAAAAATAGAGCATTTAAACGTAGCTTCTGCTTTTGATGAGATCCCCATCCGCCTTTCTTGTTTAATGGTGGCCGTATGGTATGCGGCTTTTTCTATTCCCCTTTTTTTATTTGCTCCATCTAGCCCCGCTTCAATGCAATCTTTTAAAACCTCGATTGCAAAAGGCTTTAGCCAATTGGGACAAACCTTTAGTGAAATACGCAAATATCGCCATATCGTCAAATTTCTTATTGCTAAAATGTTTTATGTCGATGGCCTTGCAACCCTTTTTGCCTTTGGCGGCATTTATGCTGCCACTACATTTAAGATGGATCAGTCTGAAGTAATTGTCTTTGGCATTTTAATGAATTTGACAGCAGGATTTGGAGCTGCTACGCTTGCCTTTTTAGATGATTGGCTTGGTAGCTGGAAAGTCATCATGATATCGATTATAGGAATGATTATACCCGGCGCCATCGCTTTAGCTATGCAGCATAAGATATATTTTTGGGTATTAAGTCTTGTCATGTGCCTTTTTGTCGGCCCTTTACAATCTAGCAGCAGAAGCTTGATGTCGCGCATTGCGCCAGAAAATATGCGAAGAGAAATGTTTGGATTTTATATGTTTTCTGGCAAAGCGACTGCATTTATTGGCCCCTTACTTTATGGATGGGCGACATATCTGACAGGGAGTATAAAGGTGGGAATGAGCACACCTATTCTGTTATTTATCATCGGAGGATTTATAATGATGTTTTTACCCCAACATATGAAAGGATACATCGATGCAACGAAATCATAATTTTTCCAAATTAAGCGAGCGTTATCTGTTTCTTGAAACCAAAAGACGCGCAGAACTTTACCTTGAAAAACACTCCTGTGCTAAGCTTATTAGCTTAAGTGTTGGCAATACATCAGAGCCTCTTCCACAAGAGATCGCAAAAGCCCTTTCTAAAGCGGCAGAGCAGCTTGGCACATTATCTGGCTATATTGGATATGGCCCGGAACAAGGAATCCCCCCTTTAAGAGAGGCAATTGCCAAAATGTTATATGACCATCAAGGAGGCTACTGCGTTAAAGGTTGCGACATTTTTGTATCTGATGGCGCAAAATGTGACATCGGCAGATTACAACTGCTTTTTGGAAGTAAAGTCAGCGCAATCATTCAAAATCCAGGATACCCAGTCTATACCGATGGCTCCAAATTACAAGGAGTTGATGAAATCATTTCAGTCGCCTGTATTCCTGAAAATCAATTTTGTCCAGATTGGAATGGCGTCAAAAGAGGCGACTTAATCTATTGGTGTTCTCCTAACAATCCAACTGGAGCTGTTTCTACACATAAACAGCTTCGGCAACTTGTCGATTTTGCAAAAAAAAACCGATCGATCATCATCTTTGATGCCGCCTATGCAGGCTATATCAAAGACAAGTCTCTCCCCCGCACGATCTATGAAATAGAGGGAGCTGAGGAAGTTGCCCTTGAACTTAACTCATTTTCAAAGCTTGCTGGGTTCACAGGTGTTCGCCTTGGTTGGACTGTCGTTCCCTCCACTTTAAAATATGATGATGGCAGCTTAGTAAGAGATGATTGGCTCCGTTTAATGACGACGGTCTTTAATGGAGCGTCAAACATTGCCCAACTAGGAGCTTTATCTATCTTAACAGAAGAAGGGATGCAATCGATTTCCCGCATCATCGATATCTATATGAATAACGCAAAGCTCATCAAGGAAACCTTAGTCCAAAAAGGGTATGAAGTATATGGAGGGGATAACGCTCCATATCTCTGGGTAAAGCTGCATCAAATGAGCTCTTGGGAAGCCTTTGATCTGTTCCTTGAAAAGGCGCATCTTATCACAACACCTGGCATTGGGTTTGGCCAATGTGGCGAAGGTTTCTTGCGTCTTAGCGCATTCAATCACAAAAGCACAAATGAAGAGGCTGTGCTAAGACTTAAAAGATCCTTCTAGTTGTCAAAAATGCAAATAAAGCGTATAGTTTTAGGATATGTCAATCATTTTAACTAAAGAACAAGTTCTTGCGCGCATTCCGCAGCAAAAGCCATTTCGCTTTGTGGATGAAATTTTAGAAATTTCAGATCTCACAATACAAGGGAGTTATCGTTTTAAGCAAGATGAGTTTTTCTACGCTGGACATTTTCCGGGCCATCCCATTACCCCTGGAGTTATCCTCATTGAAGCCATGGCGCAAATAGGCGTTGTAGCACTTGGCATTTATATCCTCTCAAAAGAGACGACAGCTGATGAGGCGGCAAAATATTTAACCTTTTTCACTGATTCTCAAATCGAGTTCTACCAGCCAGTGCTTCCTGGAGAGCGCGTCATCACAACAGGTGAAAGGGTGTTTTGGAGACAAAAAAAACTAAGAAGTAAAGTTGAAATGAAAAATGAAGCAGGAGTCCTGATTGCAAGCGGAATTGTATCCGGAATAGGAGTTAAACGATGAGACGAGTTGTGATCACAGGTCTTGGCGTCATCGCGCCAAATGGAAACGGAGTGGAAGCATTTAAAAATGCGCTGCAAAAAAGTCAATCCGGCATACGCTATTTCGAAAAGCTTAAAGAGCTCAATTTCGGCTGCCAAATTGGAGGAGCGCCTCAAAATATCGATCCGTTAAAGGCAAAATTCTTTAATGAAGAAGAGCTTGCGACGATGAATGAAACGTTAAGTCTTGCATGCCTTGCAGGACTTGAATGTTGGCACTCAAGCGGAATGCCTAGCCCAAATGGGGATATCGTCTTTGAAGATACTGGGGTCACTGTCGGCGTAGGAATTGGCGGAATGGACACAATTGGGAGCACGCTTATTCCAATGGTCAATGCCGGGCGCGCGCGCCGTATGGGAAGCTCAATTGTTGAAAATGTGATGGCAAGTGGCGCAAGTGCAAGACTTGGAGGATTTCTTGCGGCAGGCGGCCAAGTGACGACAAATTCAAGTGCCTGCACGACAGGCACCGAGGCCATTGCCGATGGTTATTTTAAAATTAAAGAGGGGCGTTTAAACCGCGTTGTTGCAGGAGGTGTTGAAGGCTCATCTCTTTACTCTTGGGCAGGATTTGATTCGATGCGCGTGTTGCCAACAGGCTTTAACGATAAGCCAGAAAAAGGGTCAAGGCCAATGAGCGCCTCTTCACAAGGCTTTGTTCCGGGCTCTGGCGCTGGACTTCTCATGTTAGAAGATCTTGAAACGGCGATCGCGAGAAATGCCACAATTTTTGCCGAAATCATAGGAGCAGAAATCAATTCTGGCGGGCAAAGGGATGGGGGCAGCATGACAGCGCCAGGTTCTAAAGGTGTAATCCGCTGTATTCAAAAGGCGCTTGAAAGAGCGCAAATTCATCCAAGCGAAATCGATCTCATTAATGGACATCTTACAGGAACTTTTGCCGACCCCTACGAGATAAATAACTGGCAAAAGGCGCTATCGATTGCACCTGCAAATTTTCCTTATATCCAATCGACAAAATCTTTGATTGGTCATGGCCTTGGCGCTGCGGGCGGGATGGAGTGTGTGGCAGTCGTCTTACAGCTCGTGCATGGCTTTATACACGGATCGATCAACTGCGAAGATCTTCATTCTGATTTACTCCCCTATAAAGATAAAATTCAGATGCAAACAATCTATAAAGATATTAAAATCGCCGCCAAGGCAAGCTTTGGATTTGGCGATGTCAACGGGTGTATTATATTCAAAAAATGGGAGAAACGGCAATGAGTGACAATGAAATGTTTCAAAAGGTTTTAAAGATAGTGAAGCCTTATGTAAAAAACCAAGAAGCTTTTGCAAATGCAACGGCATCGACCCGCTTTATCGACGATTTAAAGATCAACTCAGCGCGCCTTGTCGATATTATTTTAGCCTTTGAAGATGAATTTCATTTTGCAATTAGCGATGAAGAGGCAGAGCAAATCCTAACGGTTGGAAAGGCTGTAGACCTAATCACAAAAAAAGCGGTCTAAAAAGCTTGCAATTGCCGCTTAAGCCATAGATAAAATTAAAACAGGTGAATACGCGTACATGTTCATGGGGTTTATGATAATAGACTTCTTTCGAAACTCCATTTGGTCGCTAAACTCATGCTTTTTGGCATCTTTGCTGCAAAATTTTTAGAGTCAGGTGTATGCACATGCTTTCAAAATTTTGCAGCAAATCTGCACAAAAATCATGAAATTTTATCAACCAAAGCGAGTTTCAAAAGAAGTCTAATAAGGAAGATCTTTAACTATTTTTTTACGCAATTGCTCCCACTTTGCCTCGTCATTAGGTGTCTGAATAAGAGCATCAAGTCTTAACGCGTCTTCTTCGCTGATGAAGCCTGTATCACAAAGCTTTTTCCCTGTATAGCCCATAATCACAATATTGGCTAAACGCATTTGGCGAAGATCGCTACACACAAGCCTTGCTTTTTCCTTTTGAAGGAATGGGTCGATAAAATTTGGAAGCTGCATATTGGCCCGAGTCACTAACAACTTCAAAATAATGACTATTGCCACTACTAACCCAATGCCAGCTCCAATTAATGACCCGTATCCAATAATGGAGGGATTTAGAAAAGGAGGAGGAATCATCCCGCTTAATCCCCAAAGCGCCGTCAAAAATATTGCAGTAGTGCCTGCAAAAATAAGTGGGTACCCCCACAAATCTTTAGTTAAACTGTGATACAAATTATCTCTATTGAGCTCTTTTGCCTTTTGAAACTTTATTTTTTCAGTTTGTTCTAGCAACTGAGCCTCCTTTGTTCTTATAAGAACCACTGCATCCCTTCTTGCAGCGCCTTTTAAGTTGATTTCGGGTATATATTCACGAAGATCAGTGATGACATCAAGACAGCACTCATGTCGTTTTTTCAAAGCTTGCTCAAGATCTCCTGGTAAAACATACTTTTTTGAATTGGAAGAGATGGTATGATGGTTTTTGGAGATCCAGACATGAAGTTTAGTCAACAGGTCGTTATTGGTAAGGCATCCTGTAATGGAAGTAAAAATAAGTTGCCTTAATGTTGGCACTTCATCAAATACACATGAACCGAATGTGTAAAGTTTTTCTAAAAGATCGACGTTTAAGCGAATGTTTTCTTTATGATGCTCTACCCATTCCTCAATTTTTATCACAAGATCTTGGCTTTGCCAAAAGTCAGCAGCTAACACAAGCATTTCAAGATTGCTCTCCTTTATTTCAATTTCCCCATTAGCCAGGTAGTTTTCAAGGGCTAAGATGTTTTCTTGGGTTAAGAGCTCTTCCGGTAAAAAATTTCCTAAACACATGTTGTATGAAGTACCAGCTTTTGATAAACCATCCTCTTCTAAATAATGATAGGTGCGACTTTTGCTTTCAGTCATATTTCCTGATTTTACCAAAAGAATAGACGTGAGAAGCCTGCTGACTGCCTCTATTTTATCAAAAAGCTCCAATTTTTGCTCTTGCACTTTTGCGCAAAAGCTTAAAACAGATCTCTTCTCTTCCTCATCTATCACAGGGCTGTAGATCTGATTAGATAATAATGTAAGGACATGATCAAGTGTGACTTGCTCATCTTTTTGAGAAGGCCCTTGCAATGAGGCGACTAATTCTTTCCATGCCACTAAACCAATCTTTTGCGCGGTATCATGAACCTTTTCCTGTAAATCTTCATAGATTTTAAATTCTTGACACCGCTGAAAAAGAGCGATTTTCCTTTCTAGGGTAAGGGCCATAAACATTTTCATTTGCGAAAGCTGCGCGCTGATTTTATCAAGTTCAGCTTCAGCTTCTTCTGCTTGTTTTTTCTCTTTCTTTTGCTGCTGTAATAAAGGAATTTGCTCTTTTTCAGTTGAGTCGCTACTTAAAGCTAACATCGATTTTCTCCTACAAGTTTTAAGTCGGACGTATATCGAAAGTGTTGCAAAATTTAGTTTTTGGCTTTTAGAGAAAGCTCTAAGCGCTTTGATCGATCACAAAAGGGGTTGTATTGCCTAATACTAACCCTTTTGTGATCGATCAAAGCCCTAAGCGCTTTGATCGATCACAAAAGGGATTGTATTGCCTTATACTCACCCTTTTGTGATTCTGATATTCCCTAACTCGTAAACTCCAGCTAGCAGAAATTGGTGAGGTTCTTTTTAGATCTGAATGAATGGAAGCTTATCAATTGACGCTTCTTTCACAATTTCTGGATGAAGGACCATAATTCCATATCCAATATTCATATCAGCTGTATGCGACGCCGGGTAAGTCAGCACTTCAGTGCTGCTTGTTCCTTGAAAAGAGCTCACCTTGCTCTTGCTCTGTTTTTTTCCACTACTCGTTTTTACACTAGTAGAAGATTTCATGCTGACTTCACTTGTGATCTTAGGCGACATTCCCTTTTGAAAAATAGAATTTGAGGCGACAGATTCTTGCGGTACGTAAAAGACAATTCCCCAGTCATCGTCAAAGGTAAGCATTTGCTCATCTTCAATATAGGAGTAAGGGCGATGATAGGTTTTTACTTTTGATTGATACTCGTTGGTTTTATTACTGCTTTTTTCAACAAGTTTTGACTCAACAGATACGAGCAAAGCTTGACAATTCTCATTTAAAGTAAAATGGACAATAGACTTGGCAGGCACTACTAAACGATGTGTTGGCGTGCCATTTATGGTGGGAAGAATCAAATCCGAAACAGACTTTGGCATCACCATTATGCTTTGTGTGCGCTTTTTGCTTCTGATTTCTTCTATAATTTCTTCAGGCGTTTTTGCAGCAACAGGTGTAGCTTCATCGATTGTCACTATTTTTTCAACATCAGTTTGATTGATCACAACAAATGCAAATGCAGATGTACTCACACAACTAATCATTGCAAATAAATTAAAAATTAATTTATGGTTCATAATTCTCCTTAATGTTTGTTTATTACTAAAGATTCTTTTAATAAAGCGAATCCAAATCTATTGATAGATTCAAATCCTTTGATCCATCCCATATTCTTTACAGAAGGCAAGGCGATCATCTCTTTCTCAGTTAAAAACGCCTCCCCTCTTTCTTGTGCGATGGCGATCAATGTAAAACCGTAAGAGATCTGCACAGCTTTTATCATTTTAGTCAGTTTGGTCCTTTCAGCAGCATTTGGCTCTCTTCCAAAGTATGCGACGAGCAATGTGTGGACTTCAGTCTCATCCATGCTAAAGAAGGCAATAGGTGTTGCTAAATCCACAAAGGGATCCCCTTGGCAAGCTGCTTCCCAATCGATAAAAAAGACTTGGTCATTTGAAAAAAGGATGTTATTTGGATGAATGTCGTAGTGGCATGGTTTTTCCATAAGGGAATCTTTTAATTCAAATTCTATCTGATTTAAAAGCGCTAAAGCATCCACAATCACTTGCGGCTTTTTCCCTTTAATTTCCCTCTCGTATAGCCTTGTAACTGTAAAAAAGGAAGCTGCTTTTTTAAATGGCGGCCCCTCGTGAATGGTCCTGATCCCTTTTCCCAAAAGTTTTAAGTTCTTATCAGATAGGGGATTAAAACCATCGGCGACTTTTGGTTGATCGATAAAGTCCATGATGATCATCCCATCGCTCACATCGGCAAATATAATTCTTGGCGCAACCCCTCGTTTTGCCGAAATTTGCATGGCATCTATTTCGCGAGTCTTTTCAGACAAAGTCTTATCTTTCCCGATAAATCTCACGACATAAGGCTTTTTCGCCGCCACAATTTTGTAAAGCCCTTGCGATGAAAAACCTCCTGAAAGGGGCGATAGGCTGTCAAATTCATTGACACCTAGCGCCTTTTGCAAAGCGGAATTGATGAGGACTGACTGATTTTCAGGAATGCCTGCTCCGATTAGCAAGCTGATGGAGAGTAAATATGATAGAAAGAATATCTTCATAATAAAGGTATTGGGCGCTGCAGGATTTGAACCTGCGACCCGCTGATTAAGAGTCAGCTGCTCTACCGACTAAGCTAAGCGCCCTTTACATTATCCCATCATCTCTAATTTGCCGATTTTTGTCGATAGAAAAAGAAAAGAATCGATTCATTGCCAATGTTGAAAGAGAAAGGGTGATAATCACTAAGACTTTGATAAGATAGCTAAATACAATCACACTTCCAATATCCTCTACAATGCCATAAAGCCCAAAAAACGTGAAGAGCGCCGTATCGATAAACTGCACGATAATAAGGGAAATAGCGCTTGCAAGTTGCCAACTTTTTATCACATTTTTCAATGTGCCATATACGAGAAGATCTATGCGCTGTACGATATAAAATGTCGCTAAAGAGACAATAATAAGCCTTGGAGCCATACTAAAAAGAGCTTCGTAATGCGCTTGGTATGAATCAAGGGAGATCTGCTGATAGTAAAGGTGAATTTGCGATAATATCGCAAAAACTGCCATCGCAAAAAACGAGATAATGCAGGCTTTTTTTGCTTCTTCTTTACCAAACACCTCTTGGATTAAGTTTAAACCCAATATACAGCCAACGGAAAATACGTCGCTACATGTCACCATAAGGCCAAACAAGATCGTTTGCTTTAAAACAAAGAGATTAGCAAATACTGCAAAAAGTGCGATTAAAGCGATGAGTGCTTCTTTGCCAAGCCTTAAAGCCCCAAACGTCATCCCAATGATGATGAGGGTGTGCATAAAAAATAGTAATTCATTCATCGGTATTCATGATTATAGCTAAGACATAACGCCCGTCATGGGAGAGGCTAATGTCAATTCCATGTATTAACTCATTATTACAAAAAAGTTGTGGGAAGGCTTGCCCATCTCTTAAAACTTTCACATGTTTTTGACCGTACAAATCAATTGCCAGTTGCCTTGCTTCTTGTGAGCTGTTCTCTTCTGAAGTTGCAAGTGCTACTTTCCATTTTATCAAACTCCAATCCACCTTTTTTCCGTAAGCTGCAATCGCGTGCACATACTCTGGATTTGTAAAGACCCTCACTTCAGATCGTACGTCCTTATATTCACAAGAGTAGTTTTCGCCATTTCTCGATACGACAAATTTCTTTGGCGCAAAAGTACACGTGGTGAGCACCTTCATAAACGCTTTATAGGCAGACTCCTTAATTGCCCAATGGGTCCAAAGGGCTTGATGGGGGTCGATCGACTCCCCTATTGCTGTAATTTCTTTAGATGTGCATATTTTGTTCAAAAATCTGCCATTTTCATGCTTGCCTTGGCAAAAAACATCTTTTAAATCGACAATGTCATTTCCTACAGCTTGCAAAATAGTCCTCTTCCATCTGTTGCAAAGTCCCAATCACTTGTCTTGATATCTCGCGAGCGCCTCTTAATCCTTGAGATGTTGCCATAGGCTCAATGACTTTTAAGCTGACATCTAATGTTTCTGCATGTGATGGAATACTAGATTTATGATGTTGCCTTTTCCCTCTTATATAGGCGCAAAGAACAGATGCATTTGGAATTTCTTGAATAATTTCTCCAATGCCATACTGAAAATTTTCTGTATCGACTTTCCCCGTTTGTGATCTTGAACCTTCAGGAAAGATCACCACAAGATCGCCTCTTTGCAAATGGGACTTAATTTTCTCTTTAATTTGTTGCACTTGTTTTCTTTCCCCCATTCTAGAGATCGGAATGACTTTTAAAACCGGGCAAAGAAAAGGTAAATTAATAGGATCTAAGACATGCCAAAAGACCCATGAATATTTTGTAAACAAATCTGTAGATGAAACGCAGGCTATTTGCAAAAGTATCGAATCGATTTTCGTTAAATGGTTTGGGGCCACGATCATCGGCTTTTGCCCTCTTTGCCTCATGATATCTGCAAATTTTTTTCGTACCCCAACTTTGTCTTGAAATTTATAACGCATCACCAAATAAAGAAATGGCAGTAAAATTAGCAAAGTTATAGGAAAAAACATGCGAACAAAGAAAGATTTAAAGAGGTTCATTATCCTCTCATATGGCGGATAAAATGCGCCATATCCTCAGGCACTTCTGCCTCAAATTGACACTCTTTTTCTGTGATGGGATGGATAAATTTTAGCTTATGGGCATGCAACATCTGCCTTATGGCGCCATACTTTGCATTAGCCGTTGGAACGCCGTATATTTCATCGCCAAGCACAGGCGTACCATGATGCCGCATATGCACCCGTATCTGATGGGTTCTTCCCGTTGCAATCACGAGGTTGACAAGGCAAAGCTTTGCGTCACTTGAAAGGGTCTTATGGTGGGTAATCGCCTCTCTTCCTCCCGTTTCAAGGACTGCCATTTTTTTTCGATGGACCGGGTGTCTGCCAAGCGGAGCGTGAATGGTCCCATAGCCTGAATTGCCAACGCAGATCGCTAAATATTCTTTATGCACTTTTCTTTCGATAAAGAGATTAATCAACTTGTTTTGCACTTGCAAGTTTTTAGCAGCTAAAATTAATCCGGACGTATCTTTATCAAGTCGATGGACAATACCAGGCCTAATCGAATCGCAAAAGTCAGAATTAGAATTTTGTAGATAAAATAACAGAGCATTAACGAACGTCCCCGACCAATTGCCACAGGCGGGATGGACCACCATGCCGGCTGCCTTATTCACAACTAATAAGTGTTCATCTTCGTAAATAATATTTAGTGGGATGTTTTCTGCAGATACCTTAAGCTCAGGACTTAAAATGTATTCAATTTCAACTTCATCGCCATCATTTGGCTTTATCCTTTTTTTGACGGGCTGCCCATTTAAAAGGACCTTTCCCTCATCGATCAGGTACTGAAAATATGAGCGCGATCCCACCTCTTTAAAGCGATTGCTTAAAATTTTATCAAGCCTTTCTCCCTCTTCATCACACGTAATGAAAAAAGTTTCCAAATTGCCGTCTGTTATTGCCAAGTCTTTTTTATTCATCTTTTAAAGCTCTGGCAGCGTTAGCACGCCTTTGTTCATGTTTCCTTAAGTCACTTAAAACCGTTAACATTAAAGACTTCATCATTTGATTATAAGTTTCAGGGTCTGCCTTTCGCAGAGCATCAAGACTGCTAAACTTGGAGGCAACAGCCTTCTCCTTATCCTTGTCAGTATGCATAGACGCAATCGCACCAGCTGTCGTCGGATCTGTTGACTTAGGCTGCGAGACCGGTTGAACGGGTTCTTGCGAATGTGAAAGTATCGGATTAACCATAATTATCTACCTCAGGTTAATTATAGCATAAATAGAAATATTGCGCAACTTTCGGTATAACAACTTTCGGTATAACAACTTTCGGTATAACACTTTCGGTATAACAACTTTCGGTATAACAACTTTCGGTATAACAACTTTCGGTATAACGCTCAGATCCGCGAAGGAAGCGAAGCTATTATCCTAGATCCGGCAGTTCGAGATGGCAAATTAATGCAAGATCTTGAATTAGAATCACTTTGCAATGGGGTGGGACATTCCCAAATGGTGAAGGACCACCCCATTGCAAATGATTCTGGTTCAAGAGATTGCGTTAAGTTGCCTTCTCCAACTGCCGGATTTAGGATTATTTATTAACGTTTGATATGAACGTGTCGCAAATGATTTTTAACTTGTATTTTAATATAATTTGTGGTAAATTTGTGTTTTAAATTTAATCAAGGAGTTAATAGATGAGTAGTGTAGATACAACAAGTGTAGTAAAAAAATTCCCAGAGTATTATTGTTTACAAGTACATCCAGAAAATGATGCGCTCAAAGTTCTTTCGACAATTGTGACTGAATTTGCAGAATTGAAGTTAAGTATGGCTTCTATGATTCCCTCGCTACTTCCTGCATCCAAAGCAGGCATAGATAAGATGCCCCTATTCCAAGATGAATTGCAAGAGGGGTGTAGTCTTTTAGAGAAGCTAAATTATGATATCACAGAAAAATTTGTGCAGACTATCCAAGATAACATGGCTCCCATCATGCCGGCAACAGAAACCCCAGGCTTTTACTTGGCAATGTGCTACATAGAAAGAGAGCTTTTGACAAACCCTCGTATATATTATCAACCTAATGAAATTATCGATATTGTGAGAACGATCAATGGATGTGTAAGCACAAAAAAACCTGCGGAATTAAAAAGTTTACCCAAAGTCTCTTATAGAGATGGTCTATGTGCTGTATGGGATTTCCGTGTCTTTCCAAAAGTTAAAGAAGATTTTCCAAAGCTAGATCAATTTGTGTTAACGAAGATATCCAAAGAAAGGGTTAAATATTGGCAAACAGCGCGAAGAAAAGTCTGGGATCAAACTTTTATTACTAGTCCTAAACCCATAACTGCCGTTACTGCGGAAGAAAAAGAAGTGATGGGATGTTTTGCCGCATTTAAACCAGCTGCAAATGAAATACCCCATTTAATGCGACGCTTTGCCACCGAATTAGCTAAAAGGCTTCCAAAGCAAGAAGACCCCATATCCCTTGCAGCATGGGTCCATCAAGAACTTGTTGCCATCCATTTTTCCGTGGACGGAAATGGGCGTACTGCCCGTTTAGTGATGAATTGGATTCTAATGCTAAACGGCAAAAAACCCTTGCTAATTGATAACGACATTGCGTATACCGAGGCTGTCGAATCCAAAGAGCCTAATGCATTTGAAAATTACTTGCGATCGTTAGAAAAACATGTGCCTATCCTACCAGATTTTATCGTTTCATGTTTCCGTCATCTTTACGAAACTTCTTGTGAAGATTGGGAGATTAATCGGGTTGTTAAACTCATCAGCCGCTTCTAGGTTTTTTCGGAGTCAACTTCGAAAATATCAGATATTTTCGGAGTTGACTTCGAATTTTCCGTTTATTTATATACAAAAATCGCATTTCGAAGTAAAATGAGGAAAAAACAAGGATCCTAATGTTTCCGCGATTGCTCAAGCTGACAACCAAAAGAAGCTTTTTTTTATTTGGCGCAAGAAGTACAGGCAAAAGCACTCTTTTGCGAAAGACGTTTAGTAAAACGTCTTCACTTTGGTTAAACCTATTAAACCCTGAAGAAGAGGATCGACTTCGACGAAAGCCGGAGTTGCTTGGAGAAATGGTCAAGTCGCTCTCAAATGAGAAGACTCATGTGGTGATCGATGAGATTCAGAAAATCCCCAAATTACTCGACGTAGTTCATCTGCTCATAGAAGAAAACGTGCCACAAGTTTTTGTATTAACGGGCTCTTCAGCAAAAAAACTAAAAAGAGGGGGAGCTAATCTCTTAGCTGGAAGAGCCTTCGTCTATAATTTCTTTCCCCTTACATTTTTAGAACTTGGTACCCAATTTAATCTTGAGTTTGTGCTGCAGTGGGGGTCTCTTCCAGAAATTTTTATTTTTGATAGTGATAAAGAGCGTGCCCAATTTTTACATGCATATGCCAATACTTATTTAAAAGAAGAGATCTGGGATGAACATTTTATCCGTGAATTAGACCCTTTTCGCAAGTTTCTTGAAGTTGCAGCACAAAGTAATGGGAAAATTGTTAATTTTTCAAATATTGCTAGCGATGTGGGTGTAAGTGATAAGACTGTCGCAAGCTTTTTTACACTTTTAGAGGACACGCTCCTTGGATTTTACTTAGAGCCTTTTCACACATCTCTTCGAAAACGTTTAAGCGAAAAACCAAAATTCTATTTTTTTGATTTAGGAGTTGTGAGGACTCTTGCCCGAAGAACGACTCTTCCACTGATTGAAAAGACATTTGCCTATGGAGAAGCTTTTGAACATTTTGTGATTGTAGAAATTTTACGTCTTGCTTCTTATTATGAACCAGAATACCGATTTTCCTATATTCGAACACCAGCCGATGTTGAGGTAGACCTAGTCGTTGAAAGGCCTGGTTTGCCTATTCTATTTATTGAAATAAAAAGTACAGATGTAATAGAAAAAGTCGATCTCAGTGCCTTCTTAAGAATTACCCGTGACTTTGGCGACTGCGAAGCTGTTGCTT
>JABDAE010000004.1 GCA_013289325.1 Chlamydiota bacterium | reverse complement strand
CCCCGCATGAAACGGAGCGAAGCGACGTGGAATGTGGGGTAGAAGCGAAATAAAATTAGAGCTGCGGTAGCAGCGATAGTACACATATGGGTAATAGGATGCAGGCAGAGGCACGGGATTTTAGTTTCGAAAGAAGTCTATTCAAAGCAGGTTTAAACTTGAATCAGTTTATGCGCATTGCAAAAACGAATTTAAAGCATCCTGTAGAATATTAGAAGCAAGTCCATCTCCGAACGTATCGTCTTTAGGTTTAGGGACTGTGACGCTTACTTTTGTGATTGGATGCTCCCAAACAGTATGGCTGCCTTTTCCTCTGTTTCGAAGAGGGATAAATCCCCATGAGAACAAAAGGTTCCCAAGTTCTTTTCTCTCAGTTGGAATACGAGTATAGCCAAGTTCTTTTAAAACGGTTCTGACTTCACCAGTTGTGGTCACAGACGTCAATTGCAAAGAAGTTAAAAGCAGACGTATATCTTGTTTCTTGTGGTATACAATAGGACTTAATCCAACCGATAGCAATACCTGCTCTTCAGTTTGTCTTTGCTCTACAATGCTCGTCTTTTGTTTGCTTTTCTCTTGACCACTTTTTGATTTGGAAGCTCTCTTTTTTATCTTTTGGAAGAGTTGGCTTAAGTCCTCTTGGGGGGACGCAGCTTCTTCTTTGTTTAATAATACTGCAGGTTTCAAGGTGCTACTTTCTTCGCTACGAGAAAAAGGGGTGGGAATTTGAGGTTGAAGTTCTTCAACTGATGCGGCTAAGGGAAGCGCCATTTGTCCTTTTAGTCTTTCTTCTTCAAGAGGCTTTTCGATTAAAAACTTGTTTTCAAGTGCTAAAAATTCAAGATAAACTTCTGGGAATATCGCCTCGTGTTCCCCTTCTTTCATCCCTAAAACGACTTCCATATCGTGAATTAAAATATACAACTGAGCAAACCATTTAGTCTCGTTTAGAAGGGATACCCCTTTTATATGTCCAGGGCAGAAATTCTCCATTGCTGCGAATGCTTCAAGAAAGAGCTCAGTCTCATTTTTTAATAAGGGTAAAATAGCTTTAAGGTATTCCAAAATTTTTGGTAAAGCTGTATCTCCCATGTGAGTGAGACTTAATAAATTTCCGATCAGTTCAATGGTTTGATTACTACTTAACCTGTTAACGGCCTCTATTTCCAAAATGTCAAATAGTGACGTTATCTTTTTATCTTTTTGTCCTTTTGCAACAATCTGAGATATCCAGCCATGAGCGTTTAATGCAATTCGATTGATGTAGCTGTAAGTGAGATGAAAATTTGGTTCAAGCAGTGATATCACTGAATATTCCAGTGCTCCTTTGATGTCGAGTAACCAGGAGTTCACCAAGGTCATAAAGAGTTGATTTTGGGTAAGAAATTCTAAAAACCTTTCATCATCGATTTGTTGATCGACTCTGATCCCTTGAGCGCTACACCAAACTGGATAGTTTAGCTTTCCTTCTACTGCATCTTTAATTTCGCTTTGCATGATGGAGTACTGATCGGAAATATCAGGCAGTATTTTCATGATGATGGAAAATATTTCTTTAGAGATGCGATATACTTCATTTAGATCATTTGTGGATGTTAAAGTAAAAATCGCTCTTAAGATATCGGGTAAACCTGCTGGGTAGGAGCTGATGATTTTCTTTTTGAAAGGGGTTTCAATACATCCGATGATCAATTGTGTATAGTGGGAAAGATTATCGAGTACGTCAAAAATTTCGCTTATGTCTTTTGCTACTAGGGACTCTGTTCCAGGAAGTTTATTCAGTGTTTCTCCCGCAAGGAGATGATTTCCTTGAGGATGAAGAAGGCATCGCATCAGTAAGCTTCTTGTTTTATCCCATTCATCTGTTAGTCTTTGGCACTTAGTTTCAAAAAATTGTTGTGTGGCTTGATGTTTCGCTGCTTGCTGAGATTGTTTATATTTTTTTTTATTTGTTAACTCAATTTTTAAATGTTTTGTAAATTCGGTTATCTTTTGATTGTATACCGCTAGTTCATAGAATTTGATATTTGATATTTTAAATTTATTTGAGTCAAAGAGGGAGTGAGATTTATAAAGAATTCCTATGTAGCCAAGTAAATAGAAAACTTGCCAATCTTCTTGAAAAGTTTTGCTAATACCAAAGACAGTTTCCATCTCTTTTAGCAGTCGTAATAACTCCATTCCAAAAACATCGTGAAGACAAATCCCATCGCCGATTGGATGACGCTCTATCATGTCATAAAGCGCTTCGACATGAACCTCTTGAAACCTACTCATTTCTGAGATTTTAAATTTTGCGAAAAATTGTGAGGGATCGACTTTTTTTTCTGAATTGTTGGTTACGTGGAGCATTAAGTTGGATATTCTTACAACTCTTTCTTCTGGGAGCTCCTCTGCAGAGTATAACCCAGATAAAATTCCTTGAACTGAAGGGGGAAGAAGCGGAAGAGGAGCGCCGTTTGAGGCGGGTGCTGAAGAAGAGATCTGGAACGTGTGTGCCGCCATATTTTTTTTCCTATATTTAAAATGATGAGTATAACAGATTATATTTAATCAATCAATATTTAAATGATAACTATATTTTTTTTGTGAAACTAATTAATTGTTTATGTATGTTTTTATATTTGTCACAGCAATTTAAACAATGGGCTTCTTCTTCCTTTTTAGTGTCCATAGAAGACATAAGCGTTGTGAACCTGGTAAGTGGTGTCTTCCATGTGGATATTTGGACTGGGATAAAACGGGGCAAGAGGCTGCAGTGCGGGAAAGTTGGGAAGAAATAAAAAAGATCTCTAAATCTCTTTAGCGAGCTGATCGACCATGGAGCTGAATTTATCGATAGCCGCTTTAACGGGCGCTGTCTCTTGCATATTCACGCCAGCTTTTTTTAACGTCTCAATTGGATATCGACTTGATCCGCTCTTAAGGAAGGCAAGATAATCTTGCTGCTCAGCGCCTTTGCCGGAGGTGACTTTTTCACTTAAGGCAATTGCTGCGCTGATTCCTGTTGCATATTGGTAGACGTAAAAATTGTAGTAAAAGTGGGGGATACGCGCCCATTCCACTGCGATTTCATCTGTTAAAATGACATTTGGCCCAAAGTATTTGCGATTTAGAGTTAAATAATAATCGTTTAATAGTTTAGGTGTAAGAGGCACCTCTTTTTCCCCCATCTCGTGGAGGAAAAGCTCAAATTCTGCAAACATCGTCTGTCTAAATAAGGTGCCTCTTATATCTTCAATTTTTTCGTTGAGAAGGAAAATCCTTTCTTCTTTTGATTTGGCTCTTGTAAGCATCAGGCGCATCAAAAGATCTTCGTTAAAGGTGGAGGCAACTTCTGCTAGGAAAATAGGGTAGTTGCCATATTGATAGGGTTGATGTGTATGTGTCAAAAGGCTATGCATGCTATGGCCAGCTTCATGAGCTAGCGTAAAGACATCTCTTAATATGCCCTTATAGTTCATTAAAATGTAGGGCGAGCTATCGTAACAGCCGCTAGAATAAGCACCTGATCTTTTATTTTCATTTTCATAGCGATCGACCCATCTTTTTTCCTTAAACCCTTGCTTAAGGAGGTCTTGGTATTCTTTTCCGAGGGGAAGGACCGATTCGATCACGATCTCTTCTGCCTCTTCATAAGACATTTTGATGTCGATTGCTTTAATGAGAGGATTGTACATATCGTAAAGGTGCAATTTCCCAACGCCCAAGACTTTTTCCCTTAAGTCCATGTAGCGATGAAGTGATGTTGGCAGCTTTTCACTAACAGCTGTAATGAGCGAGGCGTAGACGCTTGTATCGATATTCTTTGGAAAAAGGGCAGCTTCAAGACAAGAGGAATAACCCCTTGCCTTGGCATTAAAAATGTGAGATTGAATTGTCCCATTTAGCAATTCGCATAAAGTATTTTGAAAGCTTTGATATTTGCCTAAAAGTCCTTTAAAGGCATTTTCGCGAAGGACTCGATCGTGACTGCGGATGTGCATCCCATAAGATCCGTGAGTAAGGTCGAAGCTGTTGCCTTGAGAATCTTTTACTTTGCCAAATTTAAAGTCGGCGTCATTAATAGCCGAAAAAGCCTGATGAGAAGATTGCAAAGCTTTTGCGCTCATCGCCAAAAGGGCCTCTTCTGTTTCCTTTAGAGTATGTTTTTTCACTCTTACCATCTTTTCGATATGGAACTTGTATGGGGACACAAGCGGTGAATTTAAGTACTCTTGAATTTTATCATCGCTTAAGGCTAAAACTTCTGGATCAAACCATGCGCAATTTTCGCTATAATCGTGAAAAAGGGCGACGGACTTTTGAAAATTGGTCTTATTCTCATCATTTGTGATCTCTTCATCGTGGCGAAGGTGGGCGTATGTGTAGAGTTTGGTAAGCTCTCTTTGAAGATCGAACATCGTATCAAGCGCCCCTTTAAGCACCTGTGGGCCATCGCTTAATTTTCCTTTAAAAGCTGCAATTTTTGGCCACTTTTGATCAGATTGTTTAGATTCTTTTACTAAAGTATTAAATGCCAGGTTCCATTCATTGGCATCTTTATATAAGGCCTCTACATTCCATCGATCGGCAGCTGACACTTCGTTTCTTGATTTTGCCATTTTACTTTTCTACCCTTCTTGAATTGTAATTGTTTTGTCTAATACTTCGTGAGTGCAGTAGACTGGCGCGTTATTCATCAGCGCAAGGATGATTCCATCACTTGGTCTTACATCAATTTCATAGATGTAATTAAGCCCATTCATCTCGTGCTCGATGAAGACTCTGGCAAAGTAAGTGGTATCTTGGACATCGTTAATCACCACTTGCCTTACCCTTACAGTCATTCCCAAAAACATCTGTTGGATAAAGTCGTGTGTTTGGGGCCTTGCGGGCTTTCCACCTGTGAGATAAATTTGCAGTGTTTTGCCGGTACTTGGCGCTGTATAGATGGCAAATTTCTTTTCTCCTGCAGCTAAGACAATCACAGTGTATGTGCGCGTTTGCATTATCTTATCAAAGGAGAGTTGGATCAGTTCATTGAGCATGTTCATCCCTTTTTTTGGTTGAAAATAGCTGAAAGCCATGGCAGAAGTCAAGGGTATAAATAGTGTAGTGGGGCGATAAGAAAACTTCTGCACAAAAATCCCAAATTTTATCAACCAAAGCGAGTTTCGAAAGAAGTCTGTTGAAATTTTAGCAAAATACAATGGCCACGAGTCATGGGGGCCACGAGTCATGGGCCACGAGTCATGCAAGGATAGTTTTGACAAAAACCAAATTTTGAATCACGTTCGGTATAGCCAATAGCGGGTGTGTCGAAGTTCACCCGTTTTGGTTAAGGCTTGAAGTGAGACAAGTTCTGCTAAATCCCGGGTGGCAGTAGCTCTTGATGCCTTTGTGATCGCGATGTATTTTTCAGCGCTAAGACCTCCTACAAATCCTTCAGGTCCGCTTTGAAACATTTTGAGCAGCACTTTTTCTTGCCTTTCGTTGATTGTTCCTTTTAGCATTGTCATCAATTTCATCTTATGGATAAGATGATTAAGAAGTTCTTCAGCGTCTTTTTCAGCTTGTAAGACAACTTCTGCAAAAAATAAGAGCCAACTATCCACTTGCAAGGTTTTATTGCAACATTCTAACGCCGCGTAATATTCTTTTTTTCTTTTCTCTAAAATCTTAGAAACTGCAATTAAAATAGGCTGTCCGATGCCCTGAGATAAAACTTTTTCGATGAGAAGCCTCCCAATTCTTCCATTGCCATCTTCAAAGGGATGAATATTTTCAAAATATAAATGGGCAACAGCGGCTTTTTCCAAGACAACTGTTAAAGATTCTTTCGTATTAAACCAATCGATAAACCGCTGCATTTCCCCAAAAACCCTTTCAGATGGGGGAGCTTCAAAAAACACCTTTGGATCTCCATATCGATGGGAGACAATTTGCATCGGTTCTACATGCGATCGATATTTTCCTAGTTCTATTTCGTTAGTTTCATTTTTAAAAAGAAGAAAATGCCATTTCCAAAGCATTTCATGCGATAGTGGCATTGCAAATGATTCGTAAACATCGCAAAGCGCTTCTGCCATTCCTGTTTCTTTTGCTTTTTCTTTTGCATGAGTTTTCAAACCAAAATGCTTTTTAATAGAAGATTGCAAGCTTTCGCGACACAATAATTCGCCTTCAATTTTTGCACTTTCCATCCCTTCTTGACTTAATACATCTACCATAAATTGGGAATAGGTTTGTGGATGATGATTCTTCAATAAGGAATTTGGAGCGACTTGCAAAAGAAATTGCCTTTCCATATCGGCAATGATCTTGACTTCATAAGTAAAATTTGGCCAATCTGGTAATTGCCAGTTCCATGTCATGAGCAATAGACCTCCATTCTATAACTCATGATTATAACAAAAGATGAGTTATAGAATCAACGTCTATCACTCATATTGCGATTTATTGCGATTTTATTGTTGACACATCATTGTTGTAATAATATAATTAAATTATTGGGTGTTTAATTAAATGGAGGTGTTTATGACAGCTTTTAATATTGATAGTTCTAATCCGCTTTTAAATGCTTATAAAACTAAAGTCGGGGATACCTGGGAGCTAAACAGGGCAGTCACAGCCGATGTTCCAGAAGATGTGAAGGCAACAGGTGTTTTTAAAAAGGTGATTTTCTCAAGCGCGCCGACTGGTGAGAACGTGCCTATAGAAACATTAAGAGAATGTTATGAGAATGTATTTGTCGCTTTTGATGCGACAGAAGAAAAAAGCATCGCAATTCCGCCAATGAGCACGGGAGCTGGAAGAGTTCCGGCCGACATTTCTGCACAAGTGGCTGTTGGAATTGCAGCTAATTATTTGATCAATCATTCTGAAAAACAAGTGCGATTTGTATGCTATGGAAAAGGGGTCGGCGATCCCGTCTATACAGCTTATGAAAGTGCTATAACTCATATTAAAAAGGAGTTTGAAGGGGCCAAGCTCAACATTGAACTTACAAATGGCGCCATCCAAGACGATACAAGCGATGTGGTAGTCGCGGGGATTCAAGGCCACGATATGGTCATCGATTATACAAACTCAGGCCCAACGGTAAAGCGCCTTTGTGAAAAAGTCGCGAAAATCCAGCTTTTGCAATTAGATGCGGAAGTGAAAGAAAAGGAGCGTCAGGGTCACTTGAAAGTGGCTGTCAAAGATTATTTTTACACTAAAAAATTCTTTGGAATGGGACCAAGAGCTATAGATCCCAAAAAAATTAAGGAGATCGTAGGAGAAACTTTCGCAAAAAACATGAATGATCTCGCTATTACCGAGGATTTTGTAAAAGGTTTTATCAAAGAAAAACTAAATATAAGTGATGCAGATACTACTGCGCTACAAGAGGAGCTAGACGCAGCAGCTAGTGACATTATCCCCGCAATTAAAGCCGAAGCCGGCAAAAAGGCGAATATTGGCAAAGGAGTTGCTACACATGGCTTAGAGGATGACGACTTATAGACTCGACTTTGTGCTTGCGTCGGGATAGCCGATGATGACTTTTTTTGCCAGATTAAAGAAAAAACCCGTCTCCACAACCCCGGGGATTTCTTTAAGAGATCTTTCGATCTCACAAATATTTCTTTTTGGAAGATTTCTTTGGGGTATGGTCACATCGATGATGTAGTTGCCATTATCTGTGACATACAAATCGCTTATTTTTTCATTTTGGCGAAATTTAGGTGTGGCTCCAAGTTGCTCGATTTTTGCAAAGGTAAGCAGATGCCCAAAGGGGGTCACTTCAACTGGGACAGGATAATCGCAAAGATTTTGCACAAGTTTACTCTCATCGATGATGACGATCATCGTAGAACTTGCACTTGCAATAATTTTTTCTCGAAGAAGGGCGCCGCCGCCGCCTTTGATCATGCGCATTTCAGAATCGATCTGATCGGCCCCATCGACAGTCACATCAAGCTTTTGAATCTGATCGATATGGCATAAGGTAATACCAAGAGATTTAGCAAGCTGTGCGCTTTTTTCTGAAGAAGCGACTGCCGAAATTTTAAAGGAGGGGTCTACATATTTTTTTGCCAAGGCTTCAATGAAAAAATGGGAAGTTGACCCTGTCCCAAGGCCGATTAGCATCCCACTTTTTATAAGCTTTGCAGCTTCGATTGCGGCCGCATTTTTTGCGATGTCTTGCAACTCTTTTCTCATTTGATGGGAAAGATAACCTTGCATTTAATTTTTTGCAACTCCTCTATTGAAATGTTCCAAAATGTCAACAGATCGTTGACAGAAAATTACTTAGTACGTCAAAATGCCAGTCAAACTTTTGGAAACAGCGGCAAATTATGCAAAATATTATCGACATCCTTACCGAACGAGGCTTCATCGAGGCGATGACAAGCCAAGAGATTAAAGCGTTAGCTGAAAAGCCCTTAAAGGTCTATTGCGGCTTTGATCCATCAGCAGATAGTCTGCATGTCGGCAGTTTAGTGCCTATCATGGCTCTTGCATGGTTTCAAAGGTATGGACACACCCCTGTTGCTATTGTAGGAGGGGCTACTGGAATGATCGGGGATCCATCAGGGAAAAGCACAGAGCGAAAGCTTCTTGACGAGAAGACAATAGATCACAATGTGCAGGGGATTTCACAAAATTTAAAGGCTATTTTGGATTTTCAATGCCAAGGTAACACGGCAAAACTTCTCAATAACTTAGATTGGTTTAAGGAGTTTTCGCTCATACAGTTTTTGCGAGATGTGGGTAAATTCTTTAGACTTGGGCCCATGCTTGCAAAAGACTCGGTCAAAGCAAGATTAAATAGCGAAGAGGGGATGAGCTTTACCGAATTTAGCTACCAAACCTTACAAGGCTTTGACTTTCTTCACCTTTTTGAAAACCACCAGGTGAGCGTTGAAATTGGAGGAAGCGATCAGTGGGGCAATATCACTGCCGGAATCGATCTCATCCGAAAAGTTCATGGCAAAGCAGCTTTTGGAATTACTTTTCCCCTTTTAACGCAAAGCGATGGGCAAAAGTTTGGCAAATCTGAAAAAGGGGCCATTTGGCTCTCTGCAGCTAAATGCTCACCCTATGAATTTTACCAGTATTTCGTCCGTGTGGCCGATGCCGATGTGATCAAACTCATGCGCCTTTTGACCTTTATCGAGATGGAAGAGATTAGGCGCTATGAAGAGATGATGAAAAAGGCAGATTACGTGCCAAATACAGCGCAAAAAAGACTAGCAGATGCCGTCACGTGCATTGTCCATGGGGAAGAGGCTTTAAAAACAGCTCTTCGCGTGACGCTTGCGGCAGCTCCAGGAGCAGATACTGTCTTAGATGCTGAAGTGCTAGAATCAATTTCAACCGATATGCCTAGCCACTCGCTCTCTTTAATCGATATTGTCGATAAGCAATTACTAGATCTTCTAATTACGGTAGGTCTTCAGACCAGTAAGAGCGAGGGAAGGCGCTTAATCCGCAATGGTGGGGTCTACTTAAATAATAAGAAAATCACCGATGAGAACCGCACTATTGAGCGAGGCGACCTTATCGATGGCAAGTTGCTATTACTTGCTGCAGGAAAGAAAAATAAAGTGTTAATACGTGTGTCCTAATAACCAAAACTACAGCAATTCTCGCTAGAAAATACAGCAACCCCAGAATGGGGTGAAAGAAAATAGCTAAAGGGTAAGGCAACCCCGGTAGGGGTAACGCAACCCTGTAGTATTAGTGAGAGTTGTTGACAAAACCAACAGGAGTTTTCAATGGCTGCAAAGACCAAGTCCAATACCATGACTAAGAAGAAATTAGTACATCAAATTTCTCAAGACAAAGGGATTCATCCCAATGACGTTCGCCATGTGATACAGTCATTTCTTGATAAGATGACAGATTCTCTTTCGCGCGGCGATCGATTGGAATTTAGAGATTTTGGTGTCTTTGAAGTGGTGCAACGTAAACAAAAAATCGGACGCAATCCAAAGCGCGCAGAGCAGCCAATTGTGATCCCTGCAAGAAATGCAGTGAAATTCACGCCCGGAAAAAAAATGAGAAAGCGCATTGAGGCCCGTATTGAGGCCCGTATTGAGGCCAAAGAGAAACCAGTTGCAAAGCGCACTAAACTTGAGAAAGAAGTCGCTTTAGCACGTTAATGACAGCTTTTTCCTGTTTATCCACTCTTTTTCATCAGCATCTAGTCGATACTGAAGCGGCAGAGCCACTTGATAATTTAGTCGATGCTTACCTCAATGAAGGAAGAGCTGAAACTGAACTGTTGCAAAAGGTTGTAGAAGAGGAGTGCTCTCATAAGGCTGCTGCTTTTTCAGAGTCAGCATCTCAGTCAGTATCTCTTTGGGAAGTTGTGGAAAAATGGCGAAAGCTGCTTACGATCATCCTCATTGCAAAAGATTTAAATATTTTGCATCTCTTTCAAAAATCCTTATCGGATCAGATGCAAAAACTTTCAACCATTACTTTATGGCGCGAGTTTCAACTTTGGAGTGTTTATCACCACTTGGTATGTTTGCTGCTAAGTCAAAGCAGCGCAACAGGTCTTCAGCTTGGATCTTCAGATTTTTCCTTTTCAAAAAAGGAAGTAGAGATTTTTCAAGGGGCAAGCGGCGCCTCTCCTCTTGAAGGGGGACATCACTGGTTTTGGGGTGAGATTCCAAATCCTGTCTTTCACGCCGAACTTGGGATGTTATGGGCCCTTTATACGGTGTTAAAAAAGGATGAAAAGGTAAAGCTTCATGTAGAAAAGTTGTCTCTTTGGCAATTGAATACATTAGATAGCGATTTTTTGCCATTTGCGGGTCTTTATTCTCAAGAGTCTGACGCCTCTTTGCTCTCGCTTCTCATGAATAACCATGTCCTTTTTGATGTGGCATCTCGCCTTTGTAAAAGATCAGAACTCGCCCACGTAGCAGAGCAGCAAATAGAGCGCCTAGCAGCGCTCATGCTCCTTCCTCCAGGACCAATTCCTATTCATGCACTTGTTTTAAAGATCTGGTTTGGACGCCATTTGCCCCCTCAAGAAGTAAAATCTCAAGAAGCAAAATCATTTGAGCTTACATCTACAATACAAGACAGATCTCTTGCGTTGATTGGCTATCGCTCACCAAAAAATAAGAGTGCATCTGTGAGTGGCATTGCGACATTATACGGCGGTTTAAGTGGGATGGGGTGTTTCCATAAAGGCGATGTGCAGATTGTAAACTTTGGACCGCAACATCTTCCGTTAGGAGATTGTACGGGATTTGGTTTAGAGGGGACTGAAAAACTGCTATCTGGCAGGTTGCAGACGTTTGAGACAAGGGAGACAGGGTTTATACTAGAAGGGGTGGCGAGGATGGCTCCACGGCCGAAGGACTTTAAGTCCTTTGGTACCTACCGCCATGGAGATCCCAGTGGCTGTTGGATCGATACAAAAATTGAAATGGAAAATGATCGGCTTTCTCTTGCCATTTCATATAACGGCATCTTCGATGATTCTTTATTTGCTTTTGTGTTTTTTGTAAAGGCTTTAGGGTGCATTGTAGATGGAAGACAGCAGATTAAGGCAAAGTCGTTTCAAAATTATCAAGGCAATATTTGCAGCGCCCATTTTCAAGGGGAATCTTCTTCGATTGCAATTAGCATAGAGGAGGGGAGGCAAAAAGAGGGTGAAATGCGAGTGGTTCCTCTTGGAGGAGGGCAAAATTTTTGGGGCGCTGATTACTTAATCGCGTACCAATGCAGACCCAATGCCGGGCGCTATAGATGGCAGCTTGTTTAACGATTTAGGTGTAGTTTATATGACATTTTCAAAGCTTTTAATATTAGTGACTTGCATTTTATTTGGAGTGATAGGCATAGCGGCTCTTCTTAAGGGGAGAAAATCTTTTCTCAGTCAAAAAGCGCAAGCGCCGTTTGAAGTTGCCCATGAAGTTGCCCATGTAGTTGCCCATGTAGTTGCCATCGATTACCCAAAACAAGACGTAGAGGCTAAAACAGCTTCGGGTAAAAAGAAAAAAGATTTAGCTGAAAGTTTTGCAACAGCTCCTACTGCATTTGTGATTGATGAAACTCATGACAAGGAGCTACCCTTTGCAGATCGAATCGATGAGCTATTTAGGACGACAGATCCAAAGCTTGCAATTGTGCAAACACTTAAATATAAAAGCCGGGTACCTTGGTTAAAGGGAAGACCTGCCTGGATCTCCGATTATGCCGCCCATTATTCGACCTCGCGCCACTTTATCGCAAGAAGCCTTAATAAAAAAGCAGACTACTTTAAGCAAGATATTTCAGAAGGCGATCGCTTTAACGTCTTAAATCCAGATAAACAATTTAGCTTTCATTTGCTCGTCGATACATCTAGAAGTAAGATGTGGTTTTATTATTTAGATCTTGATACAAACGAATATATATTGCTCAAAACCTATTCCGTAGGACTTGGGCGTCTTGATAGTTCAAAGGCATCCGGCATGGTAACGCCACATGGCACTTACACTTTAGGGCATAAGGTTGCAATCTATAAGCCAAAAGTGTATGGAATGTATCGGGGCAAAAAAACCGAGATGATACAGATTTTTGGAACCCGCTGGATTCCCTTTGATAGTGAAGTAGGGGAATGCACAGCGCCAGCTGCAGGCTTAGGATTGCATGGGGTGCCATGGGTTCTTAATGAAAAAGGGGAGCTTGTTGAAAATACGGATAGCTTAGGGAAATATGAGGGCGATGGTTTTATCAGATTATCTTCTGCCGATTTGGAGGAGATTTTTTCCATTGTGATTACGCGCAAGACTGCAGTTGAGCTTGTAAAAGATTTCTTTTTAAGTCATATACATTCCTCTAAACACTAGGAGTTTATTTTGGATACATTACCGCACGAAAGGCAGATTTATGACTATGTACAGACCATTAATCACCTAAAAAAACAAAACCAAGATAATCCGATTTTTAGCAGAGAAATTACAAAACTTGAGGAAAAATTGCACCTATTAAAAAAAAATGTCTATTCTCAATTAACTCCTTGGCAACGAGTGGCGATTTGCCGTCATGCCTCAAGGCCTCACACAAGTGATTATATCAAAAATATGTGCACATCCTTTCAAGAGCTTAAAGGGGATCGCAAATTTGGCGATGATCCCGCAATTATCGGGGGGCTTGCAAAGATTGGCGATATGAAGTGCGTATTGATAGGACAAGAGAAGGGATTTGACACCGAATCCCGTATTAAATGCAATTTTGGAATGATGAATCCGGAAGGGTTTCGAAAAGCGATGCGTCTCATGCGCCTTGCGGAGCGTTTTCATTTACCTGTTGTTTCTCTTTTGGATACCCCAGGAGCTAATCCTAGGCTTGAAGCTGAAGAAAGAGGGCAAGGGTGGGCGATTGCCGAGAATTTAAGGGATATGTCGAATCTTAAAACGATGATCATTGTTGTTGTAATTGGAGAAGGATGTTCTGGCGGCGCTCTTGGAGTTGGGATAGGCGATGTCATAGGAATGCTTGAGCACTCGTATTATTCTGTCATAAGCCCTGAAGGGTGTGCTTCTATTCTTTGGAAAGATGCTTCAAAAAATGTCGATGCGGCAGCAGCTCTTAAGCTTAATTCTGAAAATTTGTTAGAACTTGGTGTGATTGACCACATAATTCCAGAACCACTTGGAGGGGCTCATCACGATCCTCTTGAGACTTGCAAAGAGGTGAAAAACTTCATTTTAGACCAGTGGCATATTTTAAAAGAACTTTCAACAGATGCCCTTACCGAACAAAGATACTTAAAGTTTAGACGGATCGGCACTATGTCGACAGCAAATGTTTCGTAATAGACTTCTCTTTAAATTAATCTGTATTCTAGTCTGTCTTGCATTATCCCACCCTTCGGTAGTTTGGGCTGATCAGCGCCAAGAATGGGGCGTGGAACTTGACATTATTAAAAGTTGCTTTAAGACAAAGTATGTCCCTTTTGAGTGGAAACAGCTTCACGCCGGATGGGATCTTGAAAAAGATATTGCAGCGGCAAAGCTTAAAGTTAATTCAGAAGAGTGTTGCTCTATTAAAGAGTTTCAAAGCATTGTCAAAGAGATTTTAAAAGGACCTTTAGACTATCATGTGAAGCCTCACTTTTATGCAACGGAGCGAGCTGAGCTCCCTTTTTGCGTCCGAAGCGCTAATAAGCGCTATTTTTTTTCGTACATTGAAAAAGACTCCTCTCTTTTTCTTGAACCATTTCCTTTTGAAGTGGGGGATGAATTGCTGACTGTTGACGGGGTAGCCGTTGATATACTGGTGCAAAATTTAAGTAGGCAAGGCTTTAACCTAGAAACGGCAGCTCGAGATGGCAAATTAATGCAAGAGATTGAATTAGAATCACTTTGCAATGGGGTGGGACATTCCCAAATGGCGAAGGACCACCCCATTGCAAATGATTCTGGTTCAAGAGATTGCGTTAAGTTGCCGTCGCGGGCTGCCGTTTCTAGGTTTAATAAGCCAACAGATCAGATGATTGCAGAAGTCACATTTACGCTTCGCTTTGCAGAGCTTGGAGATGAGGTACCTCAAGGAGTTGTGACCCTTGTAGGGATGAAAAAAGGAAAAAAAGAACAAGTTAGCTGCAAAGTAGAGTGGGGCTATGTACCTGAGTATATATTTTCTAACAAAAAATATGACGCTGTTTTTGCGAAGGGCTCTTCTGTTATTGATGATCCCATGATCATGATAGGTTCTAAAAGGGGATGTTTACCTTTCCTTGGAGAGCCTTTTTGGCAAGCTCCTAAAGACTATACATTTTTTGCCTACCTTTTTCATCTAGATAATAAAGTAATAGGGGTGGTGAGGATCTCTACATTTGGGTTTGAGAGTGCAGGTGTTGCCGTTGAGGAATTTGCTGAAATTATCGAAAAATTTCAAAAAGAGGCAGATTGCATCGTAATCGATCAGATGAATAACTCTGGTGGGTGTCTTTTGTCGATGTATGCCCTTTTATCGATGTTAACCGATAAGCCGCTTCAAGTCCCCAAGCACCATGTGATGATTGGAGATGACGAGGTCTATTTAGCGTATAAGAAAATCTTAGGACTTGAGGATATCGGCTCAGATGATGAGGCTATAAAGGCATTAGGAAAGGAAATAGATGGCTATCCGATCTCTTTTGCCCTTATCAAATCGATACAAGAGAGAATGCAAGAGATCTTGCAAGAAGCGAAGAGTTTCAACCGAATATCATCTCCTGGCTATATGTATGGCATATCTTCTATTATGCCACATCCTAAAGTGCAATTAAGGAAGCCAGTGCTTTGCCTGATCAATCCAATTGATATGTCGTGTGCAGATTTTTTTCCGGCTATTTTGCAAGACAATAAAAGAGCTACGCTTATGGGAGAGAGGACAGCAGGTGCTGGCGGCGCTGTTTCGCGCATTACATTTCCCAATGGCAGTGGCATTCGGCATATCGAGATGACGACATCGATGGCAGTGCGCCCATGTGGAACCATTATAGAAAATTGCGGAGTATCGCCAGATATAGAATATATTCCAACAGTTGACGATTTACAGGATAATTATGTAGAATATAAAACTGAGATATTAAATATACTAAGAGAGATGTGATATGGATGTACCGATATTTAGGGAAATTATTTGTATTTTTGCACTCTCTATTGCGGTGTTGCTTGTTTGCCATCGACTCAAACTGCCATCTGTCGTCGGATTTTTAATTACGGGTGTGATCTGCGGCCCACACGGGTTGCAGTTTGTCACAGACGTTGAAGATGTCGAAAATCTATCGACAGTTGGAGTTGTCTTATTGCTCTTTACTGTCGGAATGGAATTTTCTTTCAAAAATATCGTCCGTTATAAATACGATTTCGTTTTTGGCGGCGCCCTTCAAATTCTTTTTACCATTGCCCCTGCTGTATTGTTTGGGGTTGTGGCATTAGGAAAAAGTGTTTCTGAAGCGATTTTTCTAGGGTTTGTTCTTTCTTTAAGCAGCACGGCAATTGTCATTGCGGCTTTAGAGGATAAGCGTCAATCTGACACAAGGCAAGGCAGGCTAATTCTTAGCATTTTAATCTTTCAAGATATCATTGCAATCCCCATGATGCTTTTAACACCTCTTCTTGCAGGAAGCGGTGATGCATTTGACATGAGCCATGTCTATACATTTATTAAGGGGATGTTTTTGCTTGGCCTTGTGGCTTTCATCGCATTTAGAGGCATCCCTAAATTGCTGTACTACGTCACTAGAACCCGTCAAAGAGAGCTTTTTTTAGTTAGCATTTTTACAATTTGCTTTACGGTGGCCTGGGTGACATCTTCTTTAGGCCTTTCACTATCTTTGGGTGCATTTTTTGCAGGTCTTGTGATTTCAGAATCAGAATATAGTGAAGAAGCTGTTGGCAATGTCCTTCCATTTCAAGAAATTTTTACAAGCTTTTTCTTTGTATCGATGGGGATGCTTTTAGATCTTTCCTTTGTCGCAAGTCACCTATTTACAGTTGTGCTCGTGACCATTTGCTGTATCGCAATTAAAGCTGTCATGGCAGGTAGTGTAGCACTTTTAAGGGGACTCAACATGAGCGCAGCTATTATGACAGCCTTATCCCTTGCACAAATTGGGGAGTTTTCTCTTATTTTAGCGCATGTTGGCATGGATGAGCAGTTAATTTCTGAGTATAATTACCAATTGATTTTAGCTGCAGCTTTACTTTCGATGACCGCAATGCCATTTGTGATGAGCCTATCGGAAAAAATTTCTATGTATGTCGGCAAATTGCCTCTTCCAGATCGTTTTAAAATGGGTGCAATTAAGGGGGAAGAAAGTGGGAAAGAGCAACTTAGCGATCATATTATCATTTGTGGATTTGGTTTGCGTGGCAAACACCTTGCAAGAGCTGCAAAAGAAACGGGGATTGCCTATCATGTTCTAGATACCGACCCAGATCTTGTCAAAGCAGAAAAACTACTGGGAGAATCTATAAGTTTTGGCGATCCTTCTCATGCGTCAGTTCTTCTAAAAGCCGGGATTAGATCGGCAAGGACAGTTGCAGTGCTTGTTCACGATAGCGCAGCGGCTAAAAGAATTGTGAAGACGGCAAGAGATCTTAATCCCAACGTCTATATTATTACGCGCACAATTCGCTTTGTGCAAGTGGCAAAAATGCTTCAGTTAGGTGCAAATGACGCTATCCCTGATGAATTTGGAGCTTCCCTTGAAGTGCTTACAAGAGCCCTGCTTAAGAGCGATGTGTCGCAAGATCTCATTAGACAATGTGCCCATACAATACGTGCAGAAGGGTATGAAGAATTGCATTTACAAAGCTTTGATATGCATCCTTTACCTCAAGTACAGGCGATTTTTAAACCAGTGGCGATAAAGGCGGAAGCTTAATTCTTTGATTTTTAAGTGCTTATTAACAGATTTTCGTTTTTTAAAAAATTTCTGTACCCAATATGTTAAAATGGGTTAATTTGAGTCTGTATCTGTTATGAGCAAGAATTATTTACACCTGAAGTAAGGATCGATGTATGAAAGAGTTTGTAGCCTACATAGTCAAAAATTTGGTCGATCACCCCGATAAGGTGGTGATTAACGAGATTGGTGGCACCCAAACGTTGATTATTGAGTTATCGGTAGAAAAGTCTGACATCGGAAAGATTATCGGCAAAAAGGGAAAGACGATCAACGCGATTCGAACTCTTCTTATGTCTGTCGCCAGTCGCAATGGGATACGGGTGAATTTAGAGATCTTAGAAGAAAACGGCACGCCTGTTGTCCAAGAAGAATAAGCTGGCAAGAATAAGCTGGCAAGAATAAGTTAAGCAAGAGTAAGTTAAGCAAGAGTAGCTTATCCATTTTGATGGGGATGCATCCCTGATGATGCAGTTGTCCCCATCAAAATATGCCTTAGATGCTTAACCTCTCATTTTCTATTTCTTAGCTTGAGCTACTTAGTAGCTGCCGAGGCAGTTGAGGATGCTCCCTTTGGCGCCACCTGTAATTGTATTAGACTTTTTCCAGCCGGCATTACAAATTTACCTTTTTTATTATAGTTACTTGAATCTGTGATGATATCAAAATTCACTTTCGATGCCACTGTCAAGTTGTTTTTATCCGCGATAGCTTGAATTTGGCTTGTTAGTGTTTTAACTTTAGCTTGCAGGGCATCTTGTTTTTTCTGAAGAGGAAGTGTTCCAGTTGTTAATATATTTAGCGCCGCCTGAGTTTTTGCAGCCTCCTTGTAGTTAGTGAAATCCCCTGCATTCTTTGGGTCTTTGAGGTCATTTTTTGTTAATCCTGGGTGCGCATTCAGATAGTCTTTTGTAGCCTGTTGCACGGCCTTATTCTTTGCCTTCTCCCCCGCCTGCGACCCTAGAGTTGTTTCGCTCATAAATACCTTTTCTACTTGTCCACCTAGTTTATTGATTTGTTGCAGGGCCTTTTCCTGTTTTTTAGTCAATTTCTGATCTTTCAAAGCAGATGTGTCAAGGTTACTTGTGGTCGGCGCGGCAGTTAGTGAATAAGGAGCAAAAATAAGCGCACCAATTAAACTTAATCTTATCAAGTATTTGTTAAATATTTTCATAATACCCCCTGTTTGAATAGATTTACGCATACAATATATGTATAAATTAATTATAAGCTAAACTATTATTTTTTTATATATAATTTAATTTGTTTGTAATTTAATTTGTTTTGAGGGGAATAATAGGGTTAGCACAGCAATTTCCGCTCAAAAAAAGTCCCTCTTAAATCTTTGATATGATAAAAATATTTTCGTAAACTTTTTGTGACGCAATATCCTCCCCAAATCGAGGTAGCAATGAAAATTAGCGCGCCGTATATGAAACAAAAGACCTTATTAAAATCAACGGTAAAAACGATACAACGATAAGAACGATGAAAGAATCAAAAGAGATGCCACATTCTGAGTTAACCAGCGCAATATTGGGTTGTTGCTTTGATGTAATGAAGGAGCTTGGACCGGGATTTGCGGAGAGGGTTTATAAAAACTCAAGTCTAATGTAATACCGTTTTTATTTATATCCCAAAGATATCACGTAAAGCGGGGACATAGCGAAAAATCAGTTTTTCATTATCTTCCACATCATTGCCAAGAGCTCGTTGCTTGGCAATGTCATCCTCATTTAGTTTTCTATTATCCATCCGTTCTTTGTTTTTTATTTTATTGTTAAATAGATAATCTTCAGCTCTATTTATATAATGATTAATCCTGGCTTCTGATAGATCGATTACGATCCCGTATTGTCCACTCTTAAATCGGAATGAATGCACATACCAATAAAAAGCTTCAAAAAGATCGGGTTTGATAATCGATTTATAGTGGTCTGAGCGGTATTCATGATGAGTCGTTTTAGTTAGAGATTCGATCATCAGTTTATCTTGGGGGAGCATTGGCAAATTCGATGTGCCATATAACTGCCAATATATTAAAAGTCCTGGATATGCCTCGTATTTATCAAGAAGATCATTAATTTTGTAGGAGGTAATTGGAAGGATAAACTCATCAACGTCTATGACTGCTAACCATTTCGTTTCGTGTCCAAAAGTTTTGATTGCATGTTCATAAGCAGGCATTTGAGTTGCGAGAACCCAAGCGTAAGTAACGTTATATTCTGGACCGTTTACCCAATCTGTCAGAGTGACAATACCGCTTTTGATATAAGGAGCAAGCACCGTCAAGTAGTGATCATCGCTTTCATTGTTATACAGATAGAAATGTTCAACGCCGATTAGGCGATTGTATTCAATCCATTCTTTTAAATAAGGAGCTTCATTTTTAAATATTGCCGTTGCACAGACCTGATATTTTTTGGGATCAGTGGACATTGTAGCGGCATGGAGCTGTCCAAAAACAAAAGCAAGTAATAGTAAAATAACTCTCATGTTTCCTTTAATGTAGTAGGGTGCTTTATCTACTAAGATCACTTTACCATCTCGAACTACCGTTTCTAGGTTTAAGGAAAATTTTCCCTTCTCTTCTAATCTATTCAGTAAGTATATGAAGGAAATCATCGCTTTTCAACTTGGATAGCAAAAGGGGAGCCCGAAAGTCTTCCAGCGATAATGTTTATAGGTAAGCCTAAAAAAACTAAAAAAAGCATGGACTGAGTAGGATTCGAACCTACGACCACCCGCTTAGAAGGCGGGTGCTCTATCCACTGAGCTATCAGTCCAAGAGCTAACATCTTAGCAGTTATTCCTAAACCTAGCAATACAAAAAATAAATTTAGCCCATGAAAAATAAATTTATTCCATCAAATACTGCAAGATTGACAGCAGTCAAAAAATCTGGCATACTATCTCTCTATTGATAAAGAGGTGATTGCATGAGTGAAGCAGTTGAAGATCGCAAGATCTCGCCCCCAAGACATTTTTTTCAGCATGATCCAAAGCAAGTCATTAAGGCGCTTGGAAAAGAAGTTCTGATTGACGCCCTTCAAAAGATGATGATGATCAGAAATTTTGAGGTAAGAGCTGAATCTGCTTATCAGCAAGGAAAAATTGGGGGATTCTTTCACGCCTATATCGGACAAGAGGCGATTCAAACAGCTGTACTAAAGGCCATAGGACCTTCGAATTGGTTTATCACGTCGTATCGCTGCCATGCGCTTGCGCTTCTTCTTGGCGCAAGTATGAATGATCTCATGGCAGAGCTTTATGGCAGAGCGAATGGCAACGCCAAAGGGCGCGGGGGCTCGATGCACTTTTTTACAGAGCGGCTCCTTGGCGGCTTTGGAATTGTGGGGGGGCAAGTGCCGATTGCAACGGGCGCAGCTTTTAGCATCAAATATAAAGAGATTAAAACGGAAGTGGCGATCTGTTTTCTTGGCGATGGAGCTGTGGCTCAAGGGGCATTCCATGAGTCATTAAATCTAGCAGCCCTGTATAAGCTCCCTTGTATTTATGTCATTGAAAATAACCTTTGGGGAATGGGAACAGCTGTGAGCCGTGCAATTAGTGTCGAGCGTTTAGCAGAAGATAAAGCGCCCGGATATGGAATGAAGGCCTTTACATTTGACGGGATGGACTTTTTCAACTGCTACGCCGGATTTAAACATGTCCAAGAGTATGTGCTTAAAACAAGTGAACCAGTGCTGATCGAAGTCATGACCGAGCGCTTTCGCGGTCACTCCATTTCTGATCCTGGAATTTATCGCAGCAAAGAGGAGTTAAAGGCTTGCCAGACGCGCGATCCGATCATCTTACTGCAAAAGGCTTTAATCGAAAATGGGATTTTAGATGAAGAAAGGGTCAAAGAGATGGATGCAAAAGAGAGAAGTTTAGCAGTAGCGGCCATGCAGCATGCGGAGCTTTCTCCATGGCCAGATCCGATCACATTAGAAGAAGATGTATTTGCAGAATAATAGAGGATAACATGCCACTTGTAGAGATGAGAGAAGCCATTAGGCAAGCCCTAGATGAAGAGATGACTAGGGACGTTAATGTATTCATCATGGGAGAAGAAGTTGCCGAATATAACGGCGCTTACAAAATCACCAAGGGAATGCTCGCTAAATGGGGACCAAAACGGGTGATCGATACTCCCATTGCCGAACTTGGCTTTGCAGGGCTTTGCATTGGCGCTGCCATGACAGGGCTTCGTCCGGTCGTTGAGTTTATGAGCTTTAACTTTTCGTTTGTGGCATTTGATCAGATAGTCTCTAATGCGATTAAGATGCATTATATGTCTGGCAATCGGTTTTCTGTGCCGATTGTATTTCGAGGCCCAAATGGCGCAGCGGCGCAAGTTTCAAGTCAACACTCCCACTGCGTTGAAGCTATTTACGCCAATTTTCCAGGGCTTATCATCATTGCTCCAAGTAACCCCTATGATGCCAAGGGGCTTTTAAAAGCAGCGATTCGCAATAATAATCCGGTGCTATTTTTAGAATCAGAGCTCTCTTACGGCGATAAAATGGAAATTCCGGAAGGGGAGTATGTCCTTCCCATTGGAAAGGCCAATGTCGTGCAAGAGGGAAAAGATGTGACGATTGTGGCCCATGCGCAAATGATTAATGTTTGTAAAAATGTGTTAAAAGAGCTTACGAAAAAGGGGATTAGCGCAGAACTTATCGATCTTCGCACCATAAAACCTTTAGATATTGCGACAATTGCAAGCTCTATCAAAAAAACAGGTCACGCAGTTCTTGTCGAAGAGGGGCATATCTTTACAGGGATCACATCAGAAGTAGCCTTTCAAGTGCAAGAGCATTGCTTTGATTATCTGGATGCACCGGTTACAAGAGTATGTCAAAAGGAGACGCCGATGCCCTACTCAAAGGCCCTTGAGAAAGAAACAATGCCAAATCCACAAAGAATTTTAGACGCAGTATTAAAAAATTTGGGAAGATATTAATCATGCCATTTACACTTACAATGCCAAAATTATCACCGACCATGGAAGAGGGCACGATTACCCGCTGGCACAAAAAGGTTTCAGATTTTGTAGACGCTGGCGATTTGCTCTTTGAAGTCGCAACTGATAAGGCAACAGTTGAATACCATGCGCTAGATAGCGGATATCTTCGACAAATCATTGTGGGAGATGGTGGGGGAGCTGTTGTCAACCAAGCCGTTGCCGTATTCACTCTTAAAAAAGATGAGAGCATTGAAGGGTATAAGGCAGAAGGGGTACAACTTGAAAAAAATGAGGTACCCGTTGCAAAAAAAACGCCTTTAGCTGAAGAATCATTTGAATCTGCCCCACCACTGCCGCAAGCTTTCGCTTCTTTTAAGCAAGTGGTCTTTACTCCCGAGCCGCCATTTGCAGAGGATTTTGGATTTCAAGAGCCATCTGATGGGAGAATAAAAGCATCTCCTCTTGCTAAGCGCCTTGCAAAGGAAAAAAAATTAGATTTAAGCACTCTTAAAGGATCAGGGCCAGGAGGAAGGATCGTAAGCGCTGATTTAGCAAAAGCGCAATCCTTAAGTATCGTTACATTTGGACATAAGGCAAAACCTGAAAAAAACGCCGGATCGTATCATGAAGAGGGGCTATCTCCCATAAGAAAAGTTATAAGTCAAAGGCTACAAGAGGCAAAGTCTTCAATTCCCCATTTTTACGTTTCGGTTAAAGTGGATGCAGCGCCTTTAATGCAGACAAGAGATCAACTAAAATCTTTTGAAATTAAATTGACTGTCAATGACTTTATAGTAAGAGCTTCAGCACTTGCGCTAAAAAAACATAAAGAGATCAATAGCGGCTTTAATGGAGCCACAAATAGCATCGTCCGTTTTGAAACGATCGATATTTCTGTTGCGGTAAGTCTTGATGCAGGGTTGATTACCCCCATCATTCGCCATGCCGATTGTAAAAACATTGGAGAAATCTCGGTAGAAATGAAGGCCCTTGCTCTTAAGGCAAAAGAGGGTAAATTGACTCCGCAAGAATATAAGGGAGGCTCATTTACGATTTCAAATCTTGGAATGTATGGCGTTGTCGATTTTATCGCCATCATCAATCCTCCTCAAGCGGCCATCCTTGCTGTAAGTGGCATCCAAGATGTGGCTATTGTAAAAGAGGGGCACATTGTGCCTGGAAAAGAGATGACATTGACTCTATCCGGCGATCACCGCGTGATTGATGGGGCCCTTGCAGCCCAATTTCTGAACACCTTAAAATCACTTTTAGAAAACCCGGCCGTTTTAGTGATGTGACAAATGGACGATCTAAAGAACTTACTGCATGAAAATAGGCGCTTTTCCCCAAATCCCCAATTTGTGTCGAGAGCGAAACTAAATCGCTGCGAGGAATACGATAAAGAATACCTGAGATCAATTGAGAACCCTAGTGCCTACTGGCTTGAAAAAGCAAGTGAATTATCCTGGATAAAAACTCCAAAAGAAGGGTGTCACTACGTTTGGGATAGTAAGGCTTTAAACATTCAGCATAGCTACTTTAAAGATGGCACCTTAAACGTCTGTTACAACTGCTTAGATCGACATGTGGCGGCAAATGGCACCAAAAAGGCGATCATTTGGCAAGGGGAAGAGGACGCAAAATGTCGCTTCCTTACCTATCAAGAGCTTCTTACCCAAGTTTGCCGCCTCTCAAACGCCTTAAAAGAAATGGGGGTTAAGAAGGGGGATAGAGTCTGTTTATACCTTTCTTTAGTGCCAGAGCTTGCCATTGCCATGCTTGCATGCGCGCGCGTAGGAGCCATTCATACCGTCGTCTTTGGGGGCTTTAGCGCGCACTCTTTAGCTGGCAGGATTAACGATTGCAGCTGCCGCTATGTCATCACTTCCTACCAAGCTGCACGGGCCGGTAAAGTGCTTCCATTTAAGACAATTGTCGATACAGCTCTTGCAACAAGTCCAACAGTTGAAAAAGTGTTGGTACTTGCCGGAGCAACTGCTGGGTGTGCGATGCAGCAGGGTAGAGATTTTGATTACCATACACTTGTAGACCGGCAAAGCAACGAGTGCGAAATTGTTGAGATGGGCGCAGAAGACCCTTTATTTATTTTATACACATCTGGGTCAACAGGACAACCCAAAGGGGTAGTCCATACGCAAGGCGGGTATTTGCTTTACGTCTCCATGACCCATCGCTATGTTTTTGATTTGCAGCAGGACGATGTTTATTGGTGCACAGCTGATCTTGGATGGGTTACAGGACATAGTTATGTCCTCTATGGTCCTTTGGCCAATGGAACGACGACATTGCTATTTGAAGGGGTTCCCACATATCCCGATGCTGGGCGATTTTGGCAAATTGTCGAAAAGTATAAAGTCTCGATTTTTTATACCGCGCCGACAGCGATTCGCACATTAATGGCGCAAGGGGCGCTCTACCCAAAAAAATATGATTTAAGCTCGCTTCGCCTTCTTGGCACCGTGGGTGAGCCTATCAATCCGGACGCGTGGGTGTGGTATCACACCTATATTGGCAATGGAAAGTGCCCAATAGTCGATACGTGGTGGCAAACAGAAACAGGGGGGATCATGATTTCTCCAAGGCCTGGAATTGATGCCTTAAAGCCAGGGTCTGCCATGCGCCCATTTTTCGGCGTGACTGCTAAAGTGGTCGATAAAGAAGGAAAAGAGTGCGCCATCAATCACGGAGGCCTGCTTGTCATCACATCGCCATGGCCTGGTATGATGAGAACGACATGGGGCGATCATGAGCGCTTTGTGAAGACCTACTTTCAAGATGTTCCCAATGTGTACTTTAGTGGAGATGGGGCAAGACGTGATGAGGATAGCGATTTTTGGCTCCTTGGACGGATGGATGATGTCGTCAATGTTTCCGGGCATAGAATAGGGACGGCTGAGGTTGAAAGCGCCTTTGTCTCCCACCCAAGTGTGGCAGAAGCTGCCGTTGTGCCAATTGAGCATAAGGTCAAAGGACAAGCGCTTTACGCCTTTATTTCGCTAAATCATGGTGTCATGGGAAGTAAAGAGTTAAAAGAGGAACTAAAAACCCATATCCGAAAAGAAATTGGCGCGATCGCCATTCCCGATACCATACAGTTTGCGCCCCTTTTACCAAAGACAAGGTCTGGCAAAATCATGCGCCGCATCTTAAGAAAAATTGCATCAGGCGATACTGAAGATCTTGGCGACATCTCGACCCTTGCCGATCCGTCCGTTATCCCTCAATTGTTATAACTCGAACTACCACTTCAAAAATAATATTTTTATTGACAGAATTTTAAAAAAAATTACATAAGAAAAGCACTCTGAATACAAAAGGATAAATATATGAACCCTCTTCAAGTGTACCCATCATCTTGTTTCGCAGCACCACAGCAAGTAGATTTTAGCTTAGCTGATTCTCAGCTAGTCTTACCATCCAGTGCTTTGGATTCTGATTCAATCATTGACCGCTCTGTTTTAGGAAATCGCTTAAGAGCGAATCAAAATAGACAAATTGAGCTAGTACCCAAAAGCGTTGCTGAAGTTTTGGGGGAATATATTTTACGTCCAACTTTGAATTATACGTGGCATTGCGGTTGCAAAAGTGTGAGTTGGCTAAGAGATGGTTTTGTTTCTTTGGATAAGGCTGTCACCCGGTTAATAACAATTTTTCCAGGTGCCCTTGCACAGTCTACAGCGGTGGCTGTCAGTTCCAATGATCGTTGTGTTGATTTAGAGGCTTATCGTGATACCCTTAGTTCGGAGGATCAAATTCGTCTTACCGATCCAAAATTTCATAAGAGGTATCAAGAAGCGATAAGACTGAAAAAGGATATCGATAATTTTATTTCAGACATTGGTAAACGATTTGAAACATTTCGAGATCAACTAGAGAGCTATGATCAGTCATATCGTTTGCTGGAAGAGAAAGTAACCGATATTGCAACTGAAGCTATAGCGCAAGGATTGTCTTCAAAATATTCCCTTCTTAAATCAACAAAAATCGACGTGACTTTTCCTAAAATGCAAATGATGGTGGGATCTAAGCACACCAACATTGTCGTTAAAAAAGGAGAATTATGGATTAACATGGAAAATATGTTAGGTGTGATAAAGCAGGAAAATGCTGCAACTATCACAACGGATGCTTTAGAAGAGAGAATAAGAAAAAAATTCAAAGAAGGTGGCAGCATTGCTCTCGGGGTCATTTATAATGAGTATAACAAAACTCCACATACTGTTGAACAATTTAAAAGAGTTTTTTCTGATGATTCGATTGCAATAGCTGGAACATTCATAAAGGAAAAAAAACACGAGATATTAAAATTGGCAGAAGATTATACTCAATTAGTTCGTGCTTTATTTGATAAAGACCATGAAAAAATTCGAAAATCGATTGTGTTAAGAATTAAAGAGATTTATAATGAACAGCAAATTTTAATTAATCAAATTAATGATCGAAATAAAAAAGATGGGAAAAAGGAGAGGTATAGCATAGAAAACATGCTGCCAGATGAAAATGGCTTTCCTTCTGAATGGAAGGTTGTGAAGAAATGGCCCGGCACAATATATGGCGAAAATACGGATATTTGTTTTCAAATTTATCGTGAAAAATTACCAAAACCTGTGACTCCAGACTATACCTAGTTCGAGAATGGCTAAATGATTGCCGGTTTACATCGCTCGTAAAAGTTTACAATCGATAGACCCGGCTTATTTTGATAGGAGGAAAACATGGCAATAAATTCGGTTAGCAGATCATCTCAGTCTGTTGCTATCTTTAATAAAGCATCACTACAATTGGAAAGATTGTTAGCTCAGGAAGGGCTATCCATAGCAAAAGCTAATGATGTTTTTAAATCTATCATTTCAAATATGTCATCCATGTACACTAAGTCTAATGATGAAAAGAAAATCATAGCAAAGCTGGTAGTTGAAGGAATTAAAGAACTCATTTTATTTACCGATGTTGCCTTGCGAAAATTAGAATTAACGCATTCTGAATTAAGAAGTCAACTAATTGGCGAAACGGAAAGATTTGCTAACGCAACAGAAAGAGTAAAAGAAGTTCAGTTAGTAATTGATGAGATAAGCGCAAAATTAGCGGGCTTAAATGAAAAAAAAAGGCAAGCTGAAAAATTATGTAAGAATACAGAATGGAAAATGTCTTTGCTAAGAACACAAATTGCCAAAGAACGAACACAGCGAAATGATACTTTGTTAGATTTCAATCCGGTTATTGGCGCTGCAAAGAAAAGTATTGCCTATACAATGAAAAATACTAGTCCATCTACAGCCCTTAAATACGGGCGAGATTTAGCCATAATGTGCAATGGTAGGCCTAAAAAGGTAGCCTTTTTTGCTGCCGCAACCACTGCCACAATCGCTTCAACAGTTCTCTGTTATAAAGCAGCTCAATTTGCTTCATCTCTTTATCAACAGAGCACTCTTGAGCTCGAATTAAAAACACATACTGATTTAGTTCGTAATTTATCGGAAGAAATTAAGGTTGTGGCTGATGAGCTTTCCAAACCACAAGGGCATCTGGATACTTTAAAAACTCATGTTTATACTTTAAAAACAGCTATAGCTCCTCTTGAGGTTGGGTTGAAAACAATCGGAAAAGAAGTGGTCACAGTTCGGCATGCAAACAATTGTTTGCAAAAAATTTCTAATAGATATCAATTACATAAAGCTGATATTGAATTTAGAATTGAGATGGTAGATGTTGGATTGTTAGAAGACGGAGAAGTTCAGAGTATTTTAAATAGCCTTATTAGATTAGACTGACGGGCACATGTACACTCAATGGTGTCAACTTAAGATTATGTCAGCCTCGAAAGGCCGACATAATCTTAAGTTGACACCATTGTATGTACACTTACGCTAGGCTAAACTTTCACGAAGACTCATTGAGGAGGAAGTTATGAGTTGTTGGGACTCCTGGCTATTAGGTAGATTTGAGAGAAACTTTTTGCTCCTAGCATAAGATTGCTCTACTGAATTTGAAGCTACTACACTGATTTTACCCAACACCAACCAGTTCCAAGCGGAGTCTTGTATTTTATTTCTTAAATCCTCTTCTTGGTTGACCTCAGCGTAACTAGACATTTGATTTATTTTTGATAAATCGGCACACTTTTTTTTCATTGATTCCCAGTAAAGGCATGCAGCATTAAAAATTGCCTGGACTTGTCCAAGCGTTTTAACGGCTAGTTCTAAAGCGGCTACGGCCCTTTCAACATATTGTTTCTCTTGTGTGCAGCTTTGGATCCGTGTCACCAGCTCTGCTAAATCTCCATTGGCCTGCCGTTGCTCTCTTTGCAGCTCAGCTTTCCTCTTAGCAATCGATTCTCGAAGTTGATGCCCTGCTGCTTGAGTTTTGAGAGCGTCTTCTGCTCTTTTTAAAGTCACTTCTATAGTTGCTTTTAATTTTTCCTTAGTTTTTAAAATTACTTCTTGTTCCTCTATTTCTCTTTTCAATCTTATGATTTTTTCTTCGTCTTTTTCAGTCTTTTCTTCCTCTTGCTTTAATTCTTTTTTCTTTGTTTCTAAGATTTTTTCAATGGGGTCGAATATCTGAGTTATATTTGGCGGCGTCCCAGAGGGCCCTGCCTCAGATGGAGAGCTGGATTGCTGATATTCATTGATTTTTGATTTCGCTATATCGCTAAAACCTTTAATCATGGAATTAGCTGTAGCTGTTGCAGGGTTCCAAATAGCTCCTAATTCTTTAGTCATAATTTCTGTAAAACCCAGTACCATTGCTACATATGCTTCAATTCTTGCTCTTTGTTCATTTTCTTGTTCTTCCTGGATATTCTTGGCTAAGTCATCGGTCAGTTGTTTTAATCTCGCTTGTCTTGCTGTGAAGTCGACAAATTTCTCTTCGATGGATTGTCTGCGTGTTTGGGACTGTACAGCAGCACCTTCTGTTGCAATCAACGCTATTTTTGATTGTTCACATAATTTTTCAGCTTTGTGAGCCATGTCTTTAGATTGTTGTGCCATTTCATTAGCAATTTCCGAGCATTGAGAGACTATTTTAAGAGCCGCTGACACATTTGGTTTTTCTAACGCTTGAAAAGCGGTCATGTGATATTTTACGGCAAGTAAACAAGAATCCACAAAACAGTTTGCTGTCAAAACAGAGGCTCCAAGCAGACTATTATAGTCAACAAGGAGGGCAGAAACATTCTTTCGGCATTCGTTGCCACTAGTTGCTGCATATGCATATTGCAATATACGTCCTATTTGAGACAATTCTTCCAAAGATTGAGAGGTTGATATTTGTCTATAATTGAAGGTAATATCCGCAACTTTTTGTACAACGGCTGGATCTTGTCGATCAACGACCCTAATCATATCTGCTGCAGTTTCGAATGTGTAATTATTTTGCCGATCGTACAATACTAGGCTGTTTGAATTTTGTCCCAATGCGTTCATCACTTCTCCTCTCATGTTGAAAGTAAAAAACAGTATGGCCAGAAACCCCTATTCCTGTAAATTCTTTTTAAGGTCCTATCATCCTAAAAACGGCAGTTGGAGACGCTAACTTGACACAATCTCTTGAACCAGAATCATTTGCAGTGGGGCGGTCCTTCACCACTTGGGAATGTCCCGCCCCACTGCAAAGTGATTCTAATTCAAGATCTTGCGCCAATTTAGCATCTCGAACTGCCGTTTCTAGGATCATTACTGGTCAAAGAGAAAATGGGGTTAAAAGAGTTAGTGAAGCATTAGCAGAGATAAGTTATGAATTCAATATTTCCTTACTTCAGCGAGAACTAAATAGTCGCTTTCCAGGATTAGATCTTCCTTCAGTCGTTAATCCAAAAATATGGAGTGATGCAGTCATTGATTTCTTGCATTTTAATATACAAGTTCCAGAGTATTCATACCCCTATGATGCCAAGAACGTAGCACCTGCTGTTGAGTCTGGGAAGATGTTACGAGAGTTTATTGCAAGCACAAAATCAAATAAGACAGACGTTACAAGGAAATATTGCTAGCTACAAAAGCCGTTTTATAAATATGTACCTATCGTGGGAAAGCCTGTAGCTAATGGATGCCATGCATGGGGCTTTTCTACATCTGCTTTACTAAGTTGCGCAACCACTGATCAATGAGCTAATCAATAACGGAGAAATCAGCAACTTCGTTAACGCGTACTATTTCAAAGTCCTAAGTTCTGTCTTCAATTCAGCGGAATATCTGTTTTGATAAGAAACACGGCTTCCATTATAGATATATTTTTCTAAGATCCAATTAGATGAGCCCCCAGTGAGCAGTCTGCTTGTCCTATGCAAAGCATCCGAAATATAACTAATCGTATGCTGTGCTATACCTGTCGTCCATTTGCTGAGTGGATTGAACCAGTTAGTAATAATTGGAGCTGAAGTTTCAGTTGCCATTTGTATCACATTCCCCACATTTTCATGCAGCTGATTCACTGGATTTGGGATTGTTTGAAAGCTGGTGACTCGGCTTGTATCGTACTCATTTCTCACACCGGGATTGTCAAAACAAATGGCTTCGACTTTAAATCGAGAGGAAAAAAATGTAGCAATGGACGCCCCTAGAGAATGTCCTGTAACAGTTATCCTTGCTGTCGGATAGGTATCGATAATTCTTTGTATACTTTGTTCTACGCTGGAATTCACTGATTTTGGCACACCGCTAAAGCATAAATGAGAATTATCGCGCGTCCACTGCACCCACCCATCAGTCCCCTTAAAAGCCAAGATAAGATCATTTTTTTGAGTGTCAAGATAAGCATACATATCAAATTGATAATGGGATTGGGAAATATGTGCTATCATTGTCATCCCCTCAATGGTCCCTCCATTAGGCATATAGACTTGTTCAGAACAGGACAAACATCTCAACACATCATCCCAAACCTGCGATTTACCATTTGTGGCTAAAGAAGGGGCTTGATTTAAAGAAATTCCCTTTTTCAATTCTAAGACAACCCCATTATCATTGGTTTTTACAAGATGAACACCATCTGTTTTTTCAGGTTGGGTTAAAGGGGTTTTTAACGCTTGTTGTAATCGATCAATTGCTTTAGGATCGTCCATAAGACTTATAAGATCTTGCTGTCTACTGGCTTCTGCAAATAATCTTTCCACTTTAGCTTTCTGTTGAACCACTATGTTTTCTTGCTCTCTTACACTAAAAAGGTTTTTAATTGATGTTATCTTTCCTTTTCTTAAACAAGCCCCTTCTACTCCATCTTTCGTCAACTGTATCGTCCCTTCCGGTCTTTTTGAAGTTTCCACATTAAACAATACTTTTTTGTCGTTTCCAATCTCTCCTAAGATATATTGCCGATGTTCTTCTTTAATATTTTGACCATTATAAGGACCATCCATAAACTTCCATTTTTGCTTGATCATTCGTGAGATCTGTAAATTGTGCTCCTTATTCGCTTCAATAATCTTGTCAGCGAGAATGGCTTGATTTTGCCTTAATTGTTGACTTTCAGGACCGTTTATAACGCGTTGTTGTTCTTGTTTGATTCGCTCCGCGTCTAATTGAGCAAGTTCTCTCATTTTTTCGTTTCTTAAGGCTACTTTTTGCTCTTCTTGCTTTCTTAGATCTTCTTTAATCGCTTCCTCTTTTTTCTTTTCCTCAACGTATTTGTCGTGTTCTTTGGCAGCTTGTAACGCTCCAATCACAGCCCCTGTGATACTTCCAATTGCAGCAGCTTCAATGACTCTTTCTTGAAGCGAAGGTCGAGGTGGTTGATTTTCTGGACGAGCCTCTCCAAAGCACTCTTCAAACACTTCATTCACTAAAACGGCTGTAGCGCCTCCTGCAGCTCCACCTGTTCCTCCGGCAATTCCTCCTATCACTACTTTTCCAAGTTTACTCACAGCTTCTTGAACGTTTTGTCCTTCAGTCAAGAGAATCTTTTTAGCAACTTCATTGCACAAATAAGCGGCTCCTGTTGTTGCTAAGCTTGCGCATCCTCCTGCCACAGCCCCTCCAACGAGATCAAGGGGTTGGATATCATGAGTTACATCTTTACCTGATAGAGTATTTTGAGTTATTTTCGCAGCTGCTCCGCTACAGGCTCCTCCTATAGCACTAAAAACAGTTGCGCACACCACTTTATTGGCTCCTTCAATAGCCAATTCCGATGCAATCCCACTTCCCAACGCTCCAATTCCAGCAGAGACTGCTCCTGAAACTGCTCCGGTGGCAATTGAGGTCAAATATCCTTCAAGACAGACATCTTCTTCTTTCGTCTTAATAGAGTAAAGAGTACCGCTAACTCCAGCACCTAATGCAACAGCTCCAAAAAATGGGAGTACGGCCGGCCCTGTGCATACAAGTAATGCAACTCCACAAATACTGAGGGCTCCTCCCCCTAAAAAGGCGAGTGCTTGATTTAATCCTCCACCTGCAAGACCATAAGGAGCAATGACGACGATTGGCTCTTTCTCATGATAGATAATTTGAATAGAGAAGACTCTCGATTGCTGTCTTAAACGTTTTATCATGCCTAGAAGATGTGCCTTCATGATAGAGTCTTTTTGGTCGTTTTGTGAATGAATTAATTTTTCAGTCAGCTCAGCCGGTGCATTTGCAAAAATGATGTTATTGGCTTTTTTGACAATCCCAAATTGGTCGATAATTTCAAACGAAAAGCCTTGGCTATCGGTATTTAAATGAAGAATAGACCCATCTGCCAATTTTACTGAATCAGAAGAAATGGGATTTATCGGAAGGGTATTAAACGTTTGCAAGGGGGAATGAATTCTTGAAGTTATGCCAGCCATAAATTTTCCTTTAAAAAATTTCTACAAAAGATTTTTCGACCTTCCATTAGGTTTTGTGAGAACAATTGCGTCTTCTTCTCCATTTGAACCCCAGAGAGTGCCTTTGTCAGGGTAATCAAATTGCCTTTTATGCCACGCGCATCTTTTTATTTTAACAAGGATTTCATTTTATGCGAAAGTTTATCGAATTCTTTCGGTGTACATTTTTAACGAATAATGTGAAATCAAAGTTTTGATCAACCAATAAAAAAACATCTCTACCATGATCTTGATAAACTTGCTGGTACTTGGTCGGAAGAAGATTTTAAAAATTTTGCAATAACCACAAATGTCTTTGAACAGATCGATGATGAGTTTTGGGTATGAGACCTATTCTTATCGATACAAATGCTTATGCAGCCTTTTGATGGATTGATAATAGCAAGCACCATTACAGATATAATTATTTGATTAGACTTCTTTCGAAACTAAAATCCCGTGCCTCTGCCTGTGTCCGTGCCTCCATCCTATTACTCATATCTTTTCTATCGCTGCTGCCGCAGCTTGATTATCAACTACTTGCAACCCCACATTCCACGTCGCATCGCTCCGTTTCATGCGGGGCTATCACACTTTGGTCACTGCCGTGACCAGCGGCGGCAGCCGCTTTCAGTGCAGCAGCCCCGCATGAAACGGAGCGATGCGACGTGGAATGTGGGGTAGAAGCGAAATAAAATTAGAGCTGCGGCAGCAGCGATAGAAAAGATATGGGTAATTAGGATGCAGGCAGAGGCAAGGGATTTTAGTTTCGAAAGAAGTCTATTTTTTTAGCGGGAGTTGCGAAGAAGTAAAAGAGACACTTGAAATTTAGACATGTATTGTGATATGGTGTCTTATAAGCGCACTCAATTAGGAATACTAGTTGAGGTGTAGGTTTGGAAGGTGTGAAGAGAAGGATTCACCTTTTACGAGGACAATTTTTTTAAGCAAATTCACCATTTTTACCTTAAGTTTTACAAAAAACTAGGTAGTTACATAACGAAAACGAGAGATATATGTCAGTAGAAGAAGTAAATACAAGTGTTAAAGCCTTGCCCACAGTGGGACCATTTGAGGCATTACATACAAGAGATGCAGTGAATACGGGTGCAATGAGTTCTGTAGCGGCCCGTATCGGCGGGATTTCGAATGCCCTTCACAAAAGCACTCCTCCTGTCAGAAAACCAGCGCAAGCCTTGCCTAATTTAGAAGAAAGATCCTCTTGCCAGCCGGATAAGGCAGGCCCCAATGTTGTTCATGAGTCCCGAGCAACTAGTACCAGCGCCTTTGGCTCAAGTTTTTGGGGAACCCCAACGCCAGACAAGGGCGTGAAAGGGCAGGCTTTGTTGGAAGCTTTGCAAAGAGGTTCTATTCCAGACTCAGCACAAAAACCTCAAGCTAACTCAGCACTTTCAAGGCGAGGTTCTGTTCCCAATTTACCCTTAAGTGCTGAATTTCATCGTTCCCCATTGACGAGGAGTTTGTCAAATCCTGACCTATTCTTTGGATGTTCATCGCCAGGTTTCTCGCCTTTCCAGCCGAAGCAGTACGTATGGGGCCTAGCATCTAGTGAGTTAATGCAATCTGCAGTTGATGCGGAACATAGGACACCTGCTATAGAGACACAAGGCACTGCAGTACCCGCAAAGAAAAAAAATGCCGCTCAAAAAGTTAAGCAACGCGTAAATGCTGTTGTTCAGGGAATAATCAAGAAGCTTTCTTTTCTGAAAGCATGTCTTACTTCTTTATTTCCTTGGAAAACAGTTGTAAGGGTTCAACCTAGAAACGGTTAGTCTGTGCTATCCCGAAAGAGTCAGGGCTAAGACGAATTTCCGAAATGTAGAAAAATCGTCAGTAAGAGTTTTATAGCTTACCTTTAACTTATCTTGGATGGCTTTTAATTCTTCTTCCTGCAGTTCACAGTCGTAAGAGTGACGGATGAAATGGCGAAAAGCCCTGATTTTGTCTAAAAGTAAGAAGCTTTCTTGTGACAAAACCTTTGGTCTAATGTGTGGGATTTCGGTGTTCAACCTGATAAGCAATTCCTTATGATACATCGTAAGATCTTGAATATGATTTTCAAAGGCTTTGGCAATCTGTTTTAAAAGGTCTTCAATTGACGTATAAAATTGCTGCGTTTTAAGGGCAAAGACATATCTGAATTCATAAGATGAGACATCAATGCGAGCGAGTTCTTTCCATAATTTTTCCACGAGAAGTAACTGTTTATCATAATGGCCCAATAAAATCGCATATTTTTCCATCTACAGTACCTTGTAACCTGATTTAAGAACATGTTCTTGAAAATGGCAGTTTTCAAAAAGGATCACTTCCACATTTTTTCCAATTAAAGTTTCAAGTTTAGTCCACAAGTCAAATCTATCCCCAGTGAAGTTTTTAACAACGATATCGACATCTGAACGTGGATGGAATGTATAAGGCTTGGTGATGGATCCGACTAAATAGACTTCAACATTTGTGTGTGCAAAGAGCTCTTCTAAACAATGGATTGCTTTTTTAAGAACGTAACTCCTCTCTTGCTCACTTTTTTCCATGATAAGAGATTCCCTGTTTTCTAAAAATTTCTTTGCTTGATTGATATCAAATTGGTTTTCCATAAATACAGCATATCACATATCGATAATTGATACCAAAAAGATGGGAGGGTTGCCTTCGTTCGCTTGACGCTCACTATGACCCAGGCTTTAGGAAAAGTTATCGATCATTGAAATTCTTTTTTCTAAATCATTAATTTGCTGAATGGTCGATTCTATGTTGCGAAGGCGAATGGAGACTCTATTGTGCTCATTGATGGGAAGAGCTGGGACGCCCCCATATTTTCCGGCTTTAAGAATTGATTTTGTAATACCAGAGCGCCCTGCAATCATCACCTGATCGACTATTTTAAGGTGTCCGGCAATGGCTGTTTGGCCACCTACAACGACGTGATTGCCAAGTTCAGTTGAGCCTGCAATGCCCGTTTGAGCGACGATAATGCAATGGTGTCCAATTTTAACTCCATGGCCGATTTGAACTAAATTATCGATCTTAGTGCCTTTGCCTATGATGGTGGCATTAAAGCGCGCTCGATCTATGGTCGTATTAGCGCCTATTTCCACATCATCTTCTATGATTACCACACCCACTTGATTTAATTTTGTGTGAACCCCAAAAGCATCTGTCGTATAGCCAAAGCCACAAGAGCCAATGATTGCGCCAGGCTGAAGCGTCACGTTGTTGCCAATCTGGCAGCGCTCGCGAATGATCACACCTGCATGGATATGCACATTATCGCCAATTGATACGCCTTTACCGATATAGGTGCTAGCGCCTATTAGGGCATTTTTCCCGATGCTAACATCTTCATCGATCACCACATGAGGGGCAATTGTCGCATTTTCATCGATCTTAGCCTTTTCGTGAATGGTGGCTGATGGGTGAATGTTAGAAAAACCTGTAATGTGATTAAGTTTGTCGCCTAAAAATATTTCAACGACCTGTTGATAGGCCCTGGATGGGTCGTCATTGATGAGATAGTTTTTGCCATCATCAAGCGCTGTGTTTACAGAGACAAAGATGATACCAGCTTTTGAGGTGCGCATCGCCTTTTCATAATGAGAATTAGCTAAAAATGAGACATCATCGCTTTCTGCAGAGCGCAAATCTGCAATATTGCACACCCTTTTTTGAGGATCACCCACCATTTTAGAGTGGGTGATTGAAGCAAGTTCGGTTAAAGTGAAGCTTTTTTTTATCTCCATTTTATACGCTATTGACTCTATTTTTTAACGTCTACTGCAGGAGTTGGGGCAGGTGCTGCCGCAGCTTGCTCTTTTTCGCTATTGTCGTTTGTAAATGTTTCGTCCATGATTTTGATGATGATTTGGGAAATATCTACGGCAGATGTGTTGTAAAATGCAGCTTCTTCGTTGATGATTAGATCGATCCCATGAGTTTTAGCGGCCTTTTCGCATGCTTTTGTGACATCTTGCGTCAGCTTTTGCACAATGGCGACATTGGCTTGGCTAAGCGTTTGGTAAAACTGGTTTTGTTGTTGCTGATATTCTTGGCTAAGCGAGCGATATTTATGCTTAAGATCGGCTTCAGCTTCAGGTGATAGGCTGTCTAGATAATCCATATCGTTAAACTTTGCAGAGACGTCGGATAGAGTTTTCTCTTTCTCGATCATGATCGTTTCCATCTGCTTTTTCATCCCGTCAAAGCCTACCTGCTCTTTTTGGCCAACTTTAGATTTTTCAACGCAGGTCTTAAAGTTGACAAGGGCAATTTTTAATGGCTTTGACTGTTCAAAAGTTGCAACATCTGCCGCAATCGCCTGCAAGGCATAGGCCGATGCAAAGAAAAAAGAAAGGATTAAGGTCTTAATTTGACGCATGTTTTTCATGATTTTCTCCTTATAAGAGGTTTAAAACGCTCCACCAAAGCTAAAAAAGAAGTTTTTGACAACGCTTTTCTTTGGGGCATTAAGTGGGAAGCCAAGCCCTATCACAATAGGGGGCGTCCCTTCAATTAACTTTAAATTTAAGCCAAAGCCAACAGAGGTCCACATGGTGCCAAAGTCCCATACATTAAATGAGAGGTGGCCTGAATCGCAAAAAAGAAAGGCATCGATTTTCTTATTTATAGTGCGGTAGTACTCAGCTGAAAGAAGTTGCAAAGACATCCCACCCATTGGATCGTTGCGACTAAATTGGGGCCCAAGTTTATAGACTTTATAACCGCGGATGGTGCTATCGCCACCAAGAAATAATCTCTCTTCAATTGGAATGCGCGTTCTTTTTGTATCAAACATCGGCACAACAAAGCGCATGTCGGCTCTAAATTTTAATACTCCAAGCTCACCTGCCGGGATGAAGTATTTGTTAAGATACCCTAAAGACATGAAGTTGCGATGCCCGCCAAAGCCTGCGACCTCTTGCTCAAGCTTTGATTTAAATCCTCGCCTTGGGAAGGCAGGGTGATCTGTTGAGTCGTAGTTTAAGTTGAGGCCAATTGCGGAAATGACCCCGCTATTTTTTGCCTGTTTTTCAAGGTCTTCTCTTAAGCCCACATAATCTCTTTGTAAACGCTCTACCTTTTCTTGATCGCCAGCTTTTTTAGCAAGTTCTATTTGTTCTTGAATTTTAGCTTCTTTTTTCAATACGTGTTTATGATGGATTTCGACATCTGTGTAGGTTAGTCTATAGTGCGTTCCAAAGCGCAAGAAAGGATTTAAAGGATAGGCGGCGTGAAGTGTAAGTCCTGATGAGTTAATGGTATAATCTTGCGCAATGAAGCGATTTGTGGCTCTTGTCAGCTCAAACCCGACAAGCCATTTTGTGTCTTGAAAAAACGGCTTTGTCCAGGCAAGCGTGTATTTGCGGCTTTTATATCCAATCATCGCATTTAAATTAAGATATTCTCCACCCCCTCGCAATGTGCGCAGCCCTTCACTCATAAAGCAGCCAAGGCCGGCATGATTGAAGTTTCTTTCGGAGATACCAAGTTCAAGAAAAGCGCTCTCAGCGCTGCTGATTCCAACACTTGCCTTGATATTCCCAGTAGAAGTTTCTTCTACCTCTATATGAACATCGCGATAGTGTCCCCCAAGACCGCCTGGTCCTTCAGAATGTACGGCGTAGACGTTAACATGTTTAAAATATCCGATATTTTCAAGGCGGCTTTCTGTCACTTCAAGCTTTAACGTATTAAATATCTCCCCTGGAATTAAAAGCGTTTCATGGAGGATCACGCGCGTTTCAGTTGAGTTGTTGCCAAAAACCTTGATGAGACCGACTCGATATTGTTCCCCTTCTTCAATCGTAAAGTGCACATCGTACGTGTTTGATTCGGGATTGAGGTCAGTTTCAAAATCGATCACTGCATCGATATACCCTTTTCGCCCATAGAAGTTTGTGAGCCTCTTTATCGTATTGCGGATGGCATCAGGAGAAAATGAGTTGCCTTCTAAAACGTTAATTTGCGCTTGAATCTCTTTGTCAGTAAAGAGCTTATTGCCTTCAAATGTAATCGGTCCAAAACTATATACCTCGCCTCGATTGGCGATGATTTTAACAACTATTCTATTTTTTCTCACCGATTCGCAAAGGGCAACTTCTATGGTCGCATCGGCATACCCTTCGTTTTGGAGGTAATTGATGATGGCGAAGCGATCTTGTTGCATCATGTCTTCATTATAGGTGCCTTCGTTGTTGTACCAGCTGGTCAAGGCAAAAAAGCGCTTCGTGAGCATCAAATCGACGATGGCTTCTTCCTCTTCTTTTGCAAAGTTTTCAAAGACGATCCGCTGTATCCGTCCAGCTCTTCCCTCATCGATATTGATGGTGATGTCGACACTATTTGAATCTTCACAAAAATTGATTTGGTAGTCTAATTGAGCTTCAAAAAAACCATCCTTGACATAGTAGGTTTTTAGGGCATGAAATGCCTGATTAAACGCTTGCCTATCGAATGAAGAGCCGGCTTTAATATTGAGCTCTTTTTGGAGTTTGCTAGAGGAAACCCTTTCATTGCCTATCCACGTGATAGAGCCAATGCTCGGCTTTTGCCATATTTTTAAAGCGATTTGCACCTGATCGTCTTGACATTCAATGGTTGGTTCTACCTTATCGTAATCTTGTATCAGCATTTTAAGATCTGAGTCAAAATCGAGCTGGGAAAAGGGGGCACCGACCCTTGTCTTCATCCTCGGTTCAATAATCGATGCACTGATGTTATAAAGGGGGTTGCCACATTCAATTGAGATGTTGCCAACGATTTGGTTTTCATATTGAAAGGGGGCAGCTGAGACGTTTAAGGGGACAAATAGAGGAGCAAAGGAAAAAATGTATAAAAGCAAAGCGAAAGCGTAACGAGTCATGATGATCCTTAAAATGCACTACATATAAAAATGTAGGGTAATCATAGGTGAAGGGGGATAAATTTGGAAAGCGAAAAATGAAATATACCCAAACAACCTAAAGCACTCAAAAGTTTCAGCATAGTCACCCGAAAAAGATGCCCAAAAAAATTGCATAATATTCCTAAGAGTGATAGACTTTAGAGCTATGAAAAAATTGTCATCAGACGTTAACTAAGGTATTAGGTAAGATGGAAAAACCGAAAGCTCGCATCATCGGGCTGGGGAAATATTTGCCTAAGCGAGTCCTCACCAATGGCGATCTTGAAGCTTTAGTCGACACAAGCGATGAATGGATCACAACGCGTACAGGTATTAAAGAAAGGCGCATTGCAGAGAAGGCTGAATGCACATCTCATATGGGCACATTAGCAGCAAAATCGGCACTTTCTGATGCCAACATCGCATTAGATGCGATCGATTTTATTTTAGTAGCTACCATTACCCCTGATTACGTCTCTAATTCAACAGCCGCTCTTATCCAAACGCAGCTTGGCCTCTCCAATATTGCTGCATTCGATCTTCAGGTCGCTTGTTCTGGTTTTGTGTATGCGCTTGTGACGGCAAAAGCGTTTGTTGAATCGGGGATATATCGCAACGTATTAGTGGTTGCGTCTGAAAAAATGTCAAGTTTTGTCGATTATACGGATCGATCGACTTGTATATTATTTGGCGATGGCGCAGCAGCAGCCGTTGTCTCATCAGAGGGGAGCGGCTTTACAATTGGGGCTTCATCACTTGGCGCTGATGGCAAATATTCAGAGCTTATTTATGTGCCGGCAGGTGGCGCAAGAAATCCGGTTTCGCAAGAGACTGTGGCATCTAAGCTTCATTATTTTAAAATGCAAGGGCAAGAGGTATTTAAACTTGCTGTACGAAATATGTGCCAGACCGCTAAAGTGTGTATGGATCAGATGGGATTAAGTAGCCAAGACATTAAGTGGGTGGTGCCTCATCAGGCCAATTCGCGTATCATGGAAGCTGTATGTAAGGGGATTCAGATCCCTGAAAGCCAAATGTATAAGACAATACATAAGTATGGTAACACTTCCGCATCTAGCATCCCAATTGCCCTACAAGAACTAATTGAAGAGCATCCAATTGCTTTGGATGAAAAAATCCTTCTCGTGGCGTTTGGAGCAGGGCTTGCTTGGGGTGCGTTAATACTTACAAAGGTTTAATGAAATGATAGGTAATAAATGTGCATTTCTATTTCCTGGGCAAGGTGCTCAGTATCCGGGTATGGGAAAAGATTTTTACGACACATTTCCTATTGCCAGGCAGACATTTGAAGAAGCCGATGATCTTTTAAAGCGTAAATTATCGTCCATCATCTTTGGCGACAATGAGGTTTTATTAACAGAAACAAGAAATAGCCAACCGGCAATTTTTGTCGTCTGCATGGCCATTTTAAGAGTCATTGCCCTAGAGTTTCCGGATATAAAGCCTAAGGTATGCTCAGGGCTTAGCCTAGGAGAATATACTGCGCTCACTGCTGCAAATTACCTATCCTTTGAAGATGGGATAAAACTTGTGGCCAATCGATGCGCCTTTATGAACGATGATTGCGTGGCATATCCAGGAACGATGGCGGTCATCTTAGGACTATCTGCTGGTGTTGTCGAAGAGATGGTAAGAGAGTTACAGCTGCCAAACGACCTTTGGGCGGCAAATTTTAATTGCCCGGGGCAAGTTGTGATATCGGGAACAGCGCATGGAATAGCCAAGGGTATAGAAGCAGCAAAAGCCAAAGGGGCAAGGCGCACTCTTCCCTTACAAGTGCATGGCGCTTTTCATAGTGGACTCATGAAAAAAGCCGGAAAAAGACTTGTGGAATATATCGAAGCCACAGCTTTTAAAGAGAGCTCAATTAATGTGGTGATGAATGTCACAGGAACATCTGCTAAGGGGATTGCAGACATTAAGCAAAACCTCACTCTGCAAGTCACACATTCTGTCCGTTGGGAGCAAGGGGTGCGCTATATGATGGAAAATGGGGTTGATATGTACCTAGAAATTGGTCCAGGTACTGCTCTTACGGGATTTAATGGCAAAATTGGGGTAAAAGGTCCCTCTTTAAATGTCTCAACAGTTGCCGATTTGCAAGGTCTTAAGGTTTTTTACACCCAAACTGCTTAAAATTAGATGATAAACGGGATGGATTACATGAATAACTTACTTAAAGGCAAGACTGCTTTAGTGACAGGCGGAACAGCCGGCATTGGAATGGCGATTGCGAAGGAATTTGCAAGTCAAGGGGCCTATGTAGCGATTTTTGGTACGAATGCCTTAAGGGGAGATAACGTCGTTTCTGAGATGAAAGCTCTTCCCGGCTGTGATGGGGCCTCGTTTTATAAAGTCGATGTCAGCTCTTTTTCTCAAGTGGAAGAGGCTATTAAGCAGATTTTATCTGAAAGAGAAAAGGTCGATATCTTGGTCAATAATGCTGGGATTACACGCGATCAGCTGCTTATGAAAATGACTGAAGAAGATTGGGATCAGGTCATGGCGGTAAATGTCAAATCCTGCTATAATACGTGCCGAGTGTTAACCCGTCAGTTTTTAAGAGCTAAAAAAGGTAAAATTATCAATATAGGCTCTGTCGTGGGGATCAAAGGAAACGCAGGGCAAGTGAACTATGCAGCGTCAAAGGCTGCGATGAATGGGTTGACAAAAGCTTTAGCAAGGGAGCTTGCATCGAGAAATATACAGGTAAATTGCATAGCTCCTGGCTTTATTTCCACCCCGATGACAGATGGGATGACGGAAGAGCAACGGATAGCGACTTTAGCTGAAATCCCGTTGGGAAGGATGGGAAGCCCTGAAGAGATAGCAAAGACTGCGCTATTTTTAGCAAGTGAGATGTCAGATTATATCACCGGGCAAGTGATCGCGGTTGATGGTGGAATGGTCATGTAAAAAGCAGGTAGTTGATGATTATTCCACGAGCCCCGCAAGAAACTAACAAATGAAATGAAAACACAAAAACAAAGGATAATGATATGTCAGTAGAAAAAGAAGTGATCGACATCGTCGTCGAGCAGCTTGGTGTTGATAAAGAAGATGTGAACTTGGCAAAGTCTTTTGTAGAAGACTTAAATGCCGACTCATTGGATTTGACAGAGTTGATTATGACACTAGAAGAGCGCTTTGGATGTGAGATCTCAGAAGAAGAAGCTGAGAAATTAAGGACAGTTGGAGATGTTGTTAACTTCGTTGAGACTTTAAAAAAGAACGCGAATAAGTAAAACAAAAAGAGATTGTTTTTACAGGGCAATCGCATTATCAAAACTTTTTTTAACTACAGAGCGCACCGAGATCACAGGGGGGCTATTGAAGTGCTTTTGTGCTTTACCGCTGGCTAGCATCTTGATAACTCCTTAAGGTTTGTGGCTCCCTCTGTGATCCTTCCTCTGTGATCCTCCCTCTGTGATCTCGGTGTGTTCTGTGGTTTAAAAAAAGTTCTATTTATCAAAAGGCTAAAAGAGTATGACAGAATCGCGCACGCTTGGTGATTACACAATCATCAAACAGGTTGGACAAGGATCACTTGGCACTGTTTATCTTGCCGAGCACCGCTTCATGAAGAAACAGTGCATTCTTAAAGTTCTCCCAGAAGAGCTTTCCACAGATAGGGGTTTTGTTCAACGATTTGAAGAGAATGTGGGGATTCTTACAACGCTTGATCATCCCCATATTGTCAAAATTCACACTGTCTCCTTTGCCCAAGGGCAGTATTTTCTTGTAACTGATTGCGTCGTAGATGAATATGGCGAGACTACAAATTTAGCGCAATTTATGCTATCAAGGGGTAAGCGCTTTGATGATGAAACGCTCTTTCGCCTGATGCGGCAAGTGGCAGAAGCACTTGATTATGCCCATGCGAAAAAAGTCAATGGCAAAGGAATTTCTCACCGCAATTTAAAGCTCAATAATCTTTTAGTGTCAAAAGGGCGCGGTTGCATCGATTTGATGATCGCAGATTTTGGCTTAACGCGCATTATAGGTTCTGGAGCTGTTCTTACAAGGACTTATAAACAGGTGGCAGAAGCTTTAGGGGTAAGCTCGGTCATTCATATGCTCGGTAACCAAGACCGCTATCCAAGCCCTTCAATTGAAAATCAAAAGCTTACTCCGTTGCATGCCTCATTTATGCAGACGTATGAATTTTTAGCGCCGGAACAAAAAAAACCAGATCTATCGCCCACAATCGATGGGAAAGCAGACGTCTTTGCTTTTGGCGTGCTTGTCTACAATCTTTTGACAGGGGAATTTCCACATGGTTTTTTTCCAATGCCAAAAGAGTTATTTTCAGACAGCAGTTGGGATTGGGATATGGTGATAAGGGAGTGTTTACAGCCAGATCCTGCTAAAAGGCCAGAATTACTCGTCCCGCTGCTTGACGCAGTAAGACAGCATGCAAAAGGAATTCTTCCTAAAGGAAACAAAGATCTACCTCTTGAACATGCTCATAGCGGGGTAAGTGATTTAAATCGCACTAATTCTTTGCAAAAAGTGAGTGTGGAATTGCTTTCTCAACAAAGTCAAAATGTAGAACATATTTCATTTACAGCTTGTAGCATAAATCCTTCTAGCGATACTAAAGAAAAAGAGCTAAATACACTGCCACATTCATCCACAGCGGCATTTGCGGCAGTCAGTGCGATAGAGTCTAAAGAAAAACATTCCCACATGGTAGTTGCAGTAGAAAGTATAGTGAAAGACGATCGATCGATGGCAGGTCAATCTCTTCATCAAGAAAGTGTAACGCTAAGAGCACCAATAGAGCCCCATGTTTTAAAGCCCGTGATTAAGTCCACTCAGTTAGAACGTCCTGTCGCTGATTTGGATCCGGGGTCTGTATTTCTTATCGACACATCGGTAAAGCAATATACGCCTGAGCCAAAAGAGGATAAAAATGTTCAACCATTAAGAACTGAAATGATCGTGATTCCCGGCGGTTTATTTTATCGGGGAAGTAAAGATGGTAATAGAGACGAGATGCCCCGTCACCAAGTGCTACTTTCTAGTTTTGCAATCGATATCCACCCAGTTACGAATGAGCAGTTTGTGAGGTTTTTAGATGTGATGGGTGGGGAAAAAGACAATAACCACCAAGACATTATTCGGATGCGCGATTCTCGTATTAAAAGAAGTTCAGGAAAGCTTAGCATTGAATCGGGATATGCCAAACATCCGGTTGTAGGCGTGACTTGGTATGGCGCTATTGCCTACGCCAAATGGATCGGTAAAAGGCTGCCAAGAGAGGCTGAGTGGGAAATTGCTGCGCGCGGGGGGATGGAAAATTCCTTGTACTTTACGGGTGAAGATATCGAAAAGACGCAAGCGAACTTTTTTAGTTTTGATACAACGGCCGTGATGAGTTATGCTCCTAATGGGCTTGGCCTTTACGATATGGCAGGCAATGTGTACGAATGGTGCTATGATTGGTATGGCTATAACTACTATGAGACATCGATTCAAGAGCCTGAAGACCCGAAGGGACCATTACAGGGAGTCTATAGAGTGTTAAGAGGTGGCTGCTGGAAGAGTCTAAAAGAGGACTTGCGCAGCTCCAGAAGACATCGCAATAATCCTGGCACGGTGAATGGAACGTATGGCTTTCGATGTGCTGCAGACGTGCAATAAGAGTCTTAAGATCATTAATTATAGGGGCGCAAATGGGAATGAGGTGGAATAAAATGAATCTGATGTGTCAAAGCTTGTTATTCGTAAGCTCTTTCTTCTTCTCTCTATCGTTAACAGCTTCGTGTTGTGGAGGAGATTCCCACCCTTGGCCACCGGCTTTAAGCGCTAAGGGAGGTGTTGGATATCGGCAGGATAAGTTTAACTGGTCGATTGCAGGACCACATGGTGACCCAAATATTTTGTCTGAACTGGAATGGGAAGATTTAGAAATGGTGCAAGCATATGGCGAATTTCGCTATGTCTCTTGTACAAATTATGTGATCAAAATAGAAGGCGATGTGGGTCATATTTATAGTGGGCATAACACTGATTCCGATTATCACAAGCATGATCGTAAAGATCTGTTTTCCCGTTCTGAAAATAAAGCTGGCAAGGGGTTTGTGTATGACGCACAAGCGGCTGTTGGCTATCAATATAGATCGACTTGTTCCCGTTTTGTCGCAGCGCCTCTCATCGGCTGGTCTTTTCACGAGCAAAGCTTACATCTTTTTGATGGAATCAGCGCGTTTGAAGCCGCTCACCCCGGAACGATAAGACCGCTTGTGGCATTAGATAGCACGTATAGAGCTAGATGGAGCGGTCCATGGATTGGCGGTGATTTCACAGCAAGAGTAGAATCTTGTGCTTATGTCTTTGGCGGCATTGAGTGCCATCTGGCGCGGTATCACGGTTTAGGGAATTGGAATTTAAGGCCGGAGATTCGCTCATTTATTCAACGTGCAAATGGGTATGGGTTTATTGCAAGGCTTGGAGGTAACTGGGATATTTGGGATAACTGGTCTCTTGGAGTTCTTGGAGAATATCGCAGATTTTGTACTCGAAAAGGAAGCGACCATCTTAACGTCATAGCGGAAAATGGAGATCTTGTCTCTCTTCGCTCAAGACTTAATCTGGCGAAATGGGAAGCTGCTATGGTTTCAGCTTTTGTCAGTTGGCGCTATTAAATCTACTAGGCTTTACCAATAATGAAGAATAAAGCGATGAAAAATTAAGTGATGAAAGATATTAGGCGCCGCAAAACGAAATTTTATAATGGGACAGGGGCAACCTCTTTTCAGGTAAAAGATTTACTGACGCAGGTTTTATCGCAAATTAGCGCTGTATATCAAGATAAAGGGGAGATGATATTGGAAGCTTGGCCCTCAATCATCGGGCAAAGGCTTTCTGTGATGACAAAAGCCGATTCATACATCAATGGAATATTAACAGTGAAAGTAACAAATTCTACGTTACACAGCTTGCTAAGTCGAAATGAAAAGTTTAAAATACTTACGATTATTAAACAGCGCTTTCCGACAGCCGGCATACAAAATATCGTCTTTAAAATAGGATAAGGTTTCTCATGACAAATGAAAATAATCTAGCAGTAGATAATGCTGCAACTGCACCTCGAGAATACAACGCAAGTTCAATCACAGTCCTTGAAGGTCTGCAGGCGGTAAGAGAAAGACCCGGTATGTATATCGGTGACACGGGGTCCAATGGCCTGCATCAACTCGTCTACGAAGTGGTCGATAACTGTATCGATGAAGCGATGGCTGGGCATTGCAGCGCTATTTATGTCACCTTGCATAGAGATAATACCGTCACAATTGAAGATAATGGCCGCGGCATTCCGGTTGAAAAGCACGAGAAAGAATCTATTAAGCATGGTCGCGATGTTTCTGCTATAGAAGTCGTCATGACCGTATTGCACGCCGGAGGGAAATTCGATAAAGACACTTATAAGGTGTCTGGCGGGTTGCATGGTGTAGGTGTTTCTTGCGTTTGTGCCCTTTCCAAGAAGATGGTTGTCCAAGTCTTTAAAAATGGGCACATCTATGAGATGGAATTTGCAAAGGGCAAAGTGTTAAAGCCTTTAGCAAAACTTGGCGAAACGACAAAACGAGGCACAAAAATCTCATTTGCAGTCGATGAGACGATCATGATGGTGCGAGAATATGATTATGACATTTTGGCAAAGCGCTTAAGGGAGCTTGCGTTTCTTAATAAAGGCATTAACATCTACTTTCACGATGAGAGGAATGACGATAAGGATGATGTCCATTTTTGCTATAGCGGCGGTCTTTCCTCGTTTGTGAGCTACTTAAACGAAAATAAATCACCGATCTTTCCAAATCCCGTCTATATCCATGGGACAAAGCAAGGTGATGATGCGCCAATTGAAATTGAGGTAGCGCTGCAGTGGAATGAAACGTATACGGAAACGCTCTTTTCTTTTGTCAATAATATCTCGACTAAGCACGGAGGAACGCATCTTACAGGTTTTTCAACAGCGCTTACAAGGGTGCTTAACACCTACATTAAAAACAACAACCTTTTAAAAAGCGATAAGATCAGCATTAGCGGCGAAGATATGCGGGAAGGCCTTACCGCTGTTATCTCTGTTAAAGTGGCAAATCCTCAGTTTGAAGGGCAGACAAAGCAGCGTCTTGGCAATAGCGACGTTGGTTCAGTTGTTCAGCAGATCGTCGGGGAAGAGCTTGCGATATTCTTAGGTGAAAATCCTGTCATTGCCAAGACGATTGCTGAAAAAGCAATTATCTCAGCGCATGCTAGGGAGGCGGCGAGGAAGGCAAGGGAGCTTACCTTAAGAAAGTCGGCATTAGATAGTGGTCGTCTTCCCGGTAAGTTAACCGATTGTCAAGAAAAAAACCCGGCCAATTGCGAGATTTATATTGTGGAAGGCGATTCAGCTGGCGGATCGGCAAAAAATGGCAGAGATAGGCGTTATCAGGCCATTTTGCCCATACGCGGTAAAATTTTAAATGTTGAAAAGGCGCGCCTTGATAAAATCCTTCAGAATACTGAAGTTGGCACAATGATTTCAGCGCTTGGCTGCGGCATTGGAACAGAAGGATTTAATCTTGAGAAGCTGCGCTACCATAAGATCATCATCATGACGGATGCCGACGTCGATGGATCTCACATTCGAACTCTTCTTTTGACATTTTTCTATCGCCATATGCCAGCATTAGTTGAAAATAACTTCATCTACATTGCGCAGCCCCCTCTTTATCGTGTATCGCGTAAGAAGGCTTTCCGCTATATTCACTCAGAAAAAGAGATGGACGAATATCTTCTTGAATTGGGCAGTAGCGACATCAAAGTGCGGCTACAAGAACAAAAGGATCCAATGGATAAAGAAAGTCTTAAGGCTTTCTTAGAAACAACTCTTGATGTAGAAGGATTTGCAATGCGCCTTGAGCGCAAAGGGATCCCATTCAATGAGTTTTTAGCGCTGAAAAATAAAGAGGGGATCTATCCCCGTTTTAAAATTGAATTTGACGATGGTCCGCGCTATGCCTATTCGATTGAAGAATTTGAAGCTTTAAGAAAATCGGATGAAGAGGAAAAACTTAAGCGCCACGCCGAAACAATTGCCTCAATTCCTGAGGAAGAAAGAACAGAAGAGATGAAAGTCTTTAAGCCTCATAAGTTTCATTTTCTTGAGCTATTTGAAGAAGATCACCTTGCAGACATTGTGGATAAGCTTGCCTCATATGGGCTCTTTTTGCATCACTATCTTTATTCAGAAAATGTCTTGCTCGATATTATTGAAGATGATGGGACGCTGCACCCTTCCACATCACTTAAAAGTATCACGGAATACCTACGAGTGAATGGAAGAAAGGGGATCGAGATTCAGCGCTATAAAGGTCTTGGCGAGATGAATGCCGATCAGCTCTGGGAAACAACGATGGATCCAGATAAAAGAACCCTTATCCAAGTGACGATCCCTGACGCTGTTGCAGCGGATTATATGTTCACGATGCTCATGGGCGATGATGTCCCACCGAGGCGCGCGTTTATCGAACAACATGCCTTATCTGTTAAAAACTTAGACGTTTAAAAGGAAGCTCCCCATGTCATACACTCCAAATGAAATCATTGTCACTCGCAATATCGAAGATGAGGTCAAGGAAAGTTACTTGCGCTACTCGATGTCAGTCATTATTGCAAGAGCGCTTCCCGATGTACGCGATGGCTTAAAACCATCGCAGCGCCGTATTTTATACGCCATGAGGCAGCTTAATCTATCGCCAGGAGGCAAACATAGAAAGTGCGCCAAAATTTCGGGCGATACGTCAGGTGATTACCATCCCCATGGCGAGCAGGTGATCTATCCGACACTTGTGCGCATGGCTCAAAATTGGGCGATGCGCTATACCCTTGTCGATGGGCAGGGTAACTTTGGCTCAATCGATGGCGATCCTCCTGCTGCTATGCGTTATACGGAGGCAAGGCTCACACCGGCGTCTATGCAGCTGATGGAAGATCTGGATAAAGATACTGTCGACATGGTGCCAAACTACGATGAGACGAAAAAAGAGCCGACGGTATTTCCCGCTAAATTTCCAAACTTACTTTGCAATGGGTCGACAGGTATTGCTGTCGGGATGGCGACAAATATCCCTCCCCATAATTTACATGAATTGATTAAGGCAACTTTACTCGTTTTAGAGCATCCAGAGACAACAGTTGATGAGATTATGCGCGTGATGCCAGGGCCTGACTTCCCAACGGGCGGTATTATTTGCGGCTATCGCGGGATTAAAGAGGCCTACTATACGGGAAGAGGCAAAATTTCCTTACGGGGCGTGATTCGCACTGAAGAGCATGAAGCGGATCGCCAAAGGCTTGTCGTCGATGAAATTCCCTATAATGTCAATAAATCGCGCCTCATTGAATCGATTGCCGATTTAATCAATGCTAAATCGATCACTGGAGTTTCAGACCTTCGCGATGAGTCCGATAAGGATGGGATGAGAATTGTCTTAGAGCTTAAGCGCAACGAAACGCCAGAAGTGATCATCAATCAGCTTTATAAATTTACAGACCTTGAAGTGACTTTTGGCTGTAATATGCTAGCGCTCGATAAGGGATTGCCTCGCATTATGGGGGTTAAGAATTTTATCACGGCATGGGTTGATCATAGAATCGTCGTCGTAAGGCGCAGAACCACGTTTGAGTTGATTAAAGCAGAGGCAAGGGCTCATATCTTAGAAGGGTATTTAAAGGCGATCGATCACCTCGATGAGGTGGTGCGCATCATAAGATCAAGCGATACAAGAGACCATGCTAAGGTGGAATTAATTGCCCACTTTTCATTTTCTGAAAGACAAGCCACTGCCGTTTTAGACCTTCGCCTTTACCAATTGACAGGGCTTGAAAAGGAAAAGATTAACGATGAATACCAAGATCTTCTTAAAAAGATCGATTATTATAGACAAGTGCTCGCAAATGAATCGATGGTGCGAGATATCATTAAAGAAGAGCTAGCAGATATTGCTAAGGTATACAAGGGGGAAAGGCGCACGCAGATTATAGCTGCTGAATCTGAGATGAATATGGAAGATCTCATTCCCAATACGCCTGTCATTATCACGATATCAGAAGATGATTATATTAAGAGAATGCCAGTCGATACTTTCCGCGAGCAAAGAAGGGGAGGACAAGGGGTAACGGGCATTTCGATGAAGAAAGAAGATGCGATTAAAGGCCTTTATGTGGCGCAATCGCATGATTTCCTTCTTATCTTTACAAACTTAGGGCGCTGCTATTGGCTAAAAGCATGGCAAATTCCTGAATCTTCAAGAAAATCGAAGGGGCGTCCTCTTGTTAATCTCTTAGAAGATATTCGTCCAGACGAAAAGATTGCCACAGTGCTTTGTGTAGCCGCTTTTAACGATAGCGATTGCATTTTGATGGCGACAAAAAAAGGGGTTGTGAAGAAATCGCTTCTTAGCGAATTTAGCAATCCACGCAGGAAAGGGATTTGGGCGCTTGATATAGACGAAGGGGATGAAGTGATGGCAGCTCGCCTTGTGAAGGAAGGGCAGCAGGTGATGCTCTTTACTTATAATGGCATGGCGGTGCGCTTTGATCAAGCAAACGTTCGTCCGATGGGAAGACTTGCGCGCGGTGTTAGGGGGGCAACGCTTAAAAGCGAGACGGATATAATCGTGGGATGTGAAGTTGTCAATGGCGATGAAACGGTTCTTGTCGTCTGTGAAAATGGCTTTGGAAAGCGCTCTAATGTCGATGAATTCCGCCAAACAAATAGGGGAGGGGTTGGAGTGCGCTCTATTGTGACGAGTGAGCGCAATGGCAATGTTGTGGGTGCTCTTTGCGTGACAGATTCTGATGGGATGGTAATGATTTCTGCAGCCGGGCAAACGGTGCGGATTGCAATGCGCGATTTAAGGGTCTTAGGGCGCAATACGCAAGGGGTTAAACTTGCGAACTTAAAAGAGGGCGATCAGCTTGTCGCGATTCAAAAAATTGCAGAATCAGAAGATAGCGATGAGGTAGATGCTGAAGATCGCTCAAGCGAGCCCACTGAAAACGAACTTGTGACAGATTCTGTAGGTGACGAAGAATAAGATGTAACAAGAAAAACCTTTTAAAGGCGCCCTCCTTGCGAAAGCGGCTCATCGATCAGCTTAACATTTGAGGAAAAGAGCTTGGAAAACCCCAAGCTTGCGATTTTCCTCTTCTTTAGCCAATGGGCACAAAAGCTCTCTGATGGGGTCCGATCGGTAACATAGGTAACACTTGATTCACCAACATAGGTAACACTGGATTCACCAACATATACCTTTCGTCAATAGACTTCTTTCGAAACTGGAATCCCGTGCCTCCATCCTATTACCTATATCTTTTCTATCGCTGCTGCCGCAGCTTGATTATCCTAAAAACGGCAGTTGGAGACGCTAACTTGACACAATCTCTTGAACCAGAATCATTTGCAGTGGGGCGGTCCTTCACCAATCGGGAATGTCCCGCCCCACTGCAAAGTGATTCTAATTCAAGATCTTGCGCCAATTTAGCATCTCGAACTGCCGTTTCTAGGATTATCAACTACTTGCAACCCCACATTCCACGTCGCTTCGCTCCGTTTCATGCGGGGCTATCACACTTTGGTCACTGCCGTGACCAGCGGCGGCAGCCGCTTTCAGTGCAGCAGCCCCGCATGAAACGGAGCGAAGCGACGTGGAATGTGGGGTAGAAGCGAAATAAAATTAGAGCTGCGGTAGCAGCGATAGTACACATATGGGTAATAGGATGGAGGCACGGGCACAGGCAGAGGCACGGGATTTTAGTTTCGAAAGAAGTCTATTTTGGGGACGGATTAATAGATGAAGATCTGTCCCGAAATTGACATTAATTCATTTTTGGGACAAAATAACAGAAAAATCTGCTGAAGTCATAAAGGAAGTAAAGACAAAGATAAATGCCTTAAAGCTTCCAAAAGGGTATTCGGTGCGCTCTATTCTCATTCACGTTAATGGTGTAAGCAATGCAGTGCTTGCTGCAGATTATTTTTCCTTCATTTTAGATTTTAGCGAGCTAATGCAGGCTCC
>JABDAE010000003.1 GCA_013289325.1 Chlamydiota bacterium | reverse complement strand
ATCATACCACCTTTTGGATTGTGTTCAATAGAGAGCTTTCCGTGGTGAATCTTGGTAATGGTCTTGGCGATCGCCAAACCAAAGCCAAGTCGTGAGAATTTAGTACCAGGTATTCGATAGAGCTTTTCAAAAGAAACTTCCAAAAGATCAAGTGGAATTGTTTGCCCTTCATTGATAAGAGAAATCATGACGCGGCTATGAATTTGTTTCACTTGCATGGTGATTTTTGAGTTGAGGGGTGCGTATTCAATCGCATGAAACGCTAGGTTATCAATTAAGAGTTCAATGAGATCTAAGTCTAGTAAAAGCTTTGGAAGAGGTTCTTCAATTTCAAGGTGCCAATCATATGCAGAACTTTGACTTTTTATTTTTTGAAAGCAGGAGGCAGCTAATTCTTTGGTTGACTCAGTTTTAAATTTTAAAGGAGAAAGTCCAGCGCTTAGATTGACCATTGCAGAGATGTTATTTAGAATTTTTTGCAAACTAGTAGAAGCCATGCCGATGTTTTGTGCGGGAGTGATAAGTTCTGATTTTATATGGATCTCTTTTTTTGAGGTAAGCAGGTTGACGTTGTCTTGGATGGTTAAAAGAGGACCTTCAAATAAATTTGAGATTAAATTTAAAATTGATTGATAAATTTTTTCAGCGCGGCGCTGCTGAGCTAATGTTTGTTCTTTATCTTTAGAAAATCCCCGTTTGATGTAGATAGCAAGTTGCTGGGCAACAGAGTATAGAAAATTCATCTCTTCACTCGTTAATAACTTTTTGCGAGTGGGATGAAAGATTAAAATCCCGACTAGATCGCTTGTAGTCTTTAATGGGATGTATAGGTTTTGTAAAAGAGGAAGTGTCGACGTAGACCAACCCGCATCTTTACCGTTGTGAAAAACCCAATTAGCGCAGGCCAATTCCTTATCCTCTTTTAAAAGAGTTGAGCTGGCATTTGGGGTGAAGTGATCTTTTGCCGGCTTTAAAACGATCTCACACGTGCCATTTAGTACAGAGCCAATTTTATTTGAGACCTTAAGAGAGACGTCGTCAAGCGAAGGGCCACTTGCAATTGTCTGCACAATTTCATACATGACCTCAAGAGATTTTTCTCTTTTGAGGAGCATTTCCTTTGAAATCTTTTCACGATCGATTAAAACCCCAGCGACAAGTGCTGTCAAAAGATAAAAGACGACCATGACTAAATCTTCTGTCTTTGTATCGGAAATTAAATCATTTTTTAAATCATTGTCAGGAATAAAATATAAATACCAGATTAAACTCAAAAGCAAAGAAGAAAACAGCACAGGACCTTTTTTGAAGAAAAGGCTTAAAAGTAATATGCCTAAAAGAAAAACATATCCTGCAACATGATAAGAAGCAAAGGGGAGAAGTAGGGCATTGATACATGTCATACCTAAGACAAAGACTATAGACCAAAGGTATGAGAAGTTAAAGCTTGGCGTGTTGATCTTAAACTTTTTTTCAGAAGATCCTTTTGGAAAAAGGGTCTTGCGAATGACATGTAAATCGATATCGCTGCAATTTCTCGATAGCCTATCCAGAAGTGACTCTTGATTAAAAAAGCGCGATAACCACTGCCAATTAGTTGGAGATCTACCCAAAATGATTTGCGTGACGCTTTTTTGCCTTGCAACACGCTGAATGACTTGAGCTATGTCTTCACCCGTTGCAGTAATCACTTCTGCTCCAAGATCTCTTGCGAGCGATAAAGTGTTTAAAAGTCTGATTTGATCTTCTTCATTATGAGTTTTTCCATCATCTACATGCAGGGCAATCCAAGGGGCATTTAACGTGAAGGCAAGGCGTCTTGTGATTCTGATCAGCTTTTGTGAGTGGGGGTGGTGGCTAATTGCGACAAGAAGTCTCTCACGCGTCTTCCACGCCTCACTTCTTTCAACGGTAGAAAACATCCCATGCAAATCGTGATCCACTTTTTCTGCTGCATAGCGCATCACGATTTCGCGAAGGGCTGTTAAGCGATCGATTTGGAAAAAGTGATCAGCCGCTATTTTTGATTGACTGCCTAAATAGACTTTCCCCTCTTTAAGTCTTTGTAACAGCTCTTCTGGTGTGATGTCGATGAGCTCAATGGATGCGGCTCTGTCGATGACAGTGTCTGGAACTGTTTCTCTAATGGTGATCCCTGAAATACTTTCGACAAGATCTGATCTACTTTCAATGTGCTGTACATTTAAAGTTGTAAAGACATCGATGCCGTTATCTAAAAGCTCGGTGACATCTTGCCACCTTTTAGGGTGCCTTGTGCCTTCAACATTGCTATGAGCTAGCTCATCGATAACGACGACATCGGGCTCTCTTTCGATAATTGCATCGATATTGACTTCGCAAAAAGTGCTGCCCTTATATTCTAGTTTTAAGGGGGGAATAACTTCTAAATCCTTAAGAAGTCTCGCCGTCTCAACTCTTCCATGTGTTTCCACAACGCCGATGACGACATCCATCCTTTCCGCTTTTAACGCTTGAATCGATTCTAGCATGGCATACGTTTTTCCAACGCCTGCTGCCATGCCTAAAAAGATTTTAAGTTTACCTTTTTTTTTCTGCAGCTCTTGTCTTTTTACAATTTTTAATAAGTCTTCTGGATTGGGTCGTTCTTGCTCTGTCATTGAATTATTCACTTACTAGGTTATAGATGCCATATCCTGTCTGCAAAGCTTGCGCGCTTGGAAGGAGCTGGCTAATAAACCTATTCCATTCTGTAATTGGTTTAGCAGAAACATAGATAGTATCTCCTGGCATTAGCAGGAGGCTATCATTTGGAAGGTGGATGATGTGCTCCCAAGCTAGTACATAAATTTTAGGACTTATTAAGTTACCGCGGATCACTTGGATGTTTTGCTTATTTCCGGTAAAAGGAATTCCTCCCGCATGCACAAGCGCTTCTCTAAGAGACATAAAGCCGTATGGCATAAAAACGGGTTTTGGGATGTTGACCTCTCCCATCACCATTACAGCGCTATCTGCTTTATTGGCGATGAAAATCTTATCACCTCCCCGCATGACAATATTTTGACACATATCTCCTTCGTTAATAAGCTTATAAAGATCTACTGCAAGAGGGCGGCCATCTCGCATCACGTAGCTCATGAAAAGATTTGCGTCAGGCGGAATATGGGCGTTTGCTAAGACATCATAAAGGCGCACCTTCCCATCGACTGGAACATTGGCATGTGCGACCATACCCATTAATTCCACTTTCTTTTGGAGGCGATTTTTGTAGGAGGCAAAGACTTCTACCTCTTGAATGTGAGTGCGAAATTCTCCTTCTAGCTTTTTCTTGGCTTCTTCAAGCGTAAGCCCTGCGACTTGCACGGGCGCAATGTCTGGGAGATTCACCATACCACGGCAGACTCTGAAGCCCCCCATCGATGTATTGATGAATTGAACTGCTTCCATTAAATCCCGTCTTTTGGGGTGATAGATTGTGATATTCAAAATATCATCTTCAGCTATTACGTCGTCATACTCATTCATAGCTTCTTGCGGGATCTCTTCGACATCGACCCCTTCCATTTGAAGGATGGCAAACTTGCCTTGCCGAATGGTGTATGAATCGATGACAAACTCATCTGCCCCCATGACGCAATAAGGATCGTAAGGGGCGTAGCAGCCGGTGCAAAGGAAAATGAAAAAAAGCAAAGCGCATTTCGCAAGGGATCTCATATATTTCATGACGGCTTACTTAAGTGTTTGCTGATGATGGCGGTCATTTTAAACATATCAAGAGGCTCTTTGCTGCCAAAGACTTTTGATAAAAGTGCATCCGGACAAATGAGGCGCTTATTGGTTTTATCTTGCAGATCATGCTCTCTTATGTATTCCCAAAGTTTTTTTAATACATCGCCTCTTGGAAGCTTTGGGCTTCCGACAATGGCTGCAAGTTCAGTTGTAATCTGCATTTCAGGAGAAGCTCTCACCTTTTTTTCTTTAGTGGTCACTTTCTCTTTAACACCTTTTTTCTCTTTAGCAACTTTTTTCTCAGGACTTGTTTTTATTGTAGCCTTCTTTGATGGTTCTTTAGCAGCGCTTTTTTTATCAGTTTTGCCTCCTTTTCCCTTTTTCACTTTTTTGACATAGGCAGTGCGCGGGTGGTTGACATACTTTGTCTGTACTTGGGATAGATCGTTGACGATCACATCGCATTCGGGGAATGTGGAGCAAGAGTAAAAGATTTTTCCAAATCGAGATTTTTTAGGCGTTAGATTTCCCGAGCATCCAATGGCAGGACATGGCGCTGTTTCAAGTTCGCTTAAATTGGCCTCTCCCTTTTTAGGGATATTGACAATGCCTTTACAGGTCGGGTAGTCCGTACACCCTAAAAAGGCGCCGTATCGGCCATGGCGAATTTTCATTTCCTTATGGCATAGGGGGCAAGGTTGTTCCCAATTGAAGTTTTCGGCGTATTCTTCTTTGTTAAATTCAAGCTGTTCGATCGGCGATGAAAAATTGCAGTCCGGGTACTTTGAGCAGCCGTAAAAGTATTTGGATTTAAACCAAATTTTTTGAAGTTTGGATCCGCAAAGAGGGCAATCGAGATCTGTTAAGATTTTAGGGACAAAGCCCTCTTTTTCGGCGCGCTCAACGGTTGGCAAAAAGGTAGTCCAAAAGTCTTTAAGCAAGGTGACCCAGTCTTTTTTATTTTCTGCCACGAGCTCAAGATCATCTTCCATATGAGCTGTAAAGCCTATATTCATGATCTCTTGAAAGTTATTTTCAAGCAGCAATGTCACAACTGAGCCAAGTTCTGTCGGTTTTAGACGCCCCCCTTCTTTAACGGTGTATTCCCTACTTTGAATTTTATTCATAATCGTCGCGTACGTTGAGGGGCGACCGATGCCGGATTTTTCAAGTTCTTTAACTAAAGAGGCTTCCGTAAAACGAGGCGGCGGTCTTGTAAAGGCTTGATCGGCGTTGACATCAAGAAGATCTAAAGACATTCCTTCCTCAAGGACCGGCAGCATTTTATTTTCATCATCTTTTGTATCGTCATCAAATCTTTCTTCATAAACAGCCAAAAAGCCTTGGAATTTTATTTGAGATCCTGTTGCTCTTACCACAATGCCTTTAGAGCCACCATCTATATCGGCAGACACCGTATCGTATACGGCAGGTGTCATTTGCGAGGATAAAAACCTTCTCCAGATCAGCTGATAAAGAAGAAACTGCTCTTTCGTTAAATAGTTCTCAATAGCTTCTGGTGGATATTGAAGACTTGCAGGGCGAATGGCTTCATGGGCATCTTGCGCAGCTTTTTGTGAAGTATAGTATTTCGGTTGTTCTGGGATAAAATTTTTGCCGTAGATCTTTTGGATGTACTCTCTTGCCTCATCAACTGCTTCTTTAACAACTCTTACAGAGTCTGTACGCATATACGTGATTAGACCTTCTGGTCCCTCATTACCTAGATTGATTCCTTCATAAAGCCCTTGCGCAATGCTCATTGTCCTTGCCGAAGAAAACCCATGGTGACGGCTAGCCTCTTGCTGCAATGTCGACGTAATAAAAGGGGCAACCGGATTTCTCTTTTTCTCTTTTTTCTCCACCTTCATGACTGTATATGGTTTTTGCTTCATCCTCTCAAGGATTTCGTGAGCGCTTTTTTCATTATTGATAATTTCAAGATCTTTACCCTCTATAGGTTCTTTTTCGATCCGTTTGTTATCGACCGTATAAAGGTGAGCGTTAAACTTATGAGTATCGACATCCGTCTTTAAGGTAGCTGTTAAGTTCCAATATTCAACGGGTTTAAATGCATCGATCTCTTTTTCTCTATCGACGACAAGCTTTAGCGCAACAGATTGCACTCTTCCGGCAGAAACAGACGATTGTTTGCCGCGCTGAATTCTTCTATTTAAGATAGGGGAAATTTTGTAGCCGACCATTCGATCAAGCATTCGCCTTGCCTGTTGGGCATGTACCAAGGCAGTATCAATTTCTCTTGGGCTTTGCAGCGCTTTGAAAACGGCATCTTTTGTGATGGAGTTAAAGGAAACTCTTTTGCAATTGGTATCCGGCGGCAATATTTCTTTAATGTGCCATGCAATGGCTTCTCCCTCGCGGTCAGGGTCAGGGGATAGGTAGACTGTGTCGCACCCTTTTGCCGCTTTAATCAATTTGGCAATCACTTCTTCTTTATTTGGCATGGTCACATATTTGGGGGTAAAGTCATGCTCGATATCGATCCCAAATTCTTTTTCGGGTAGATCTCTAATGTGGCCAATCGAAGATTCAAAGATAAAATCGCTGCCCAAAAATTTACTTAGCGTCTTGATTTTGGCAGGCGATTCGACGATGATGAGCGATTTATGGATTTTTGTTTTTTTTGTCATATTTTTCTCATTTGGAATTTTGACGTGATTGTGATATTTCAAATGATTTTATGCAGCAGTTTTTTTATAAATTTTTCCGGCGAATTCTTTAATGGCCTTTTTTAAAAGTAAGCCCATCAAAATTCTTTGCACTTGATATACTGGCCATTTTGCTTTTGAGGTTAGCTCATCAATAGTCATTTCTTGATTTGACATAAGATTAAGTAGCAGCTTTTCTTCTTCGCTTAAGGAAGAATTAATCGGTTGTGAAGGAGATGGAGATTTTTTCAAATTAAAGTGAGATAAAAGATCGTTTGCGCCATCGATAAGTGCGGCTTTGCCAGATTTAATCAACATATGATTGCCGGTAAAATTCTCTTGATCAGCTCTTCCTGGGAGCGCAAAGAGCTTTCTTTTTTGCATATAGGCAGACTCCATCGTGATCATCGCGCCGCTTTTGATCGGGGCCTCAATTAAAAGAGAGCCAAGTGTTAAACCGCTGACTATTTTATTTCTGCGGGGAAAATTGTGCTTATCCGGCGGGGTCAACATCTGAAATTGACTAATGAGCGCCCCGCTTTGGCAAATTTGTTCTGCTAGTTTTTTGTTTTCTGCCGGGTAAATGTGAGAAAGTCCAGATCCGATCACAGCAATTGTTCGTCCACCTTTTAAGGCTCCTTTATGAGCTGCTGTATCAATTCCCCTAGCAAGGCCGCTTACGATCGTACATCCATTTTCAGCAAGAACTTGGCTAATGGTTTCAGCTGATTCCATCCCGTAGATGGTGGCGTTTCTTGTGCCGATGACGGCAAGGCTTAAACGATCTTGCTCAAGCAAAGATCCCTTCACATACAAATGGGTGGGAAAATCATTTGTATTTAATAAAGATTTGGGAAAAATTGGGCTTGTAAACGGGATAATTTGGACATTTTCTTTTTCTGCAAGTTTTAGATCTTGCTGCCACAATAGATTTTGCTGCCAGCTATTCCAAAAGGGGGCTATTGCGCTAAAACCTTTAAGTTCTGCAATTTGCTGCAAAGGCGCCTTTAGAGCTTTTTCTGCTGTCCCGAAGCGATCGATTAACGCGCGGATTTTGATCGGTCCAAGAGAGGGAATCGAAGACAAGATGACAAGAGATTCGATTTCATTCATATACAAATCCAAATTTTGAAAGAAAAGCGGCCATCATGCCATTTAAGGCCTTGATGACCGCTTAGTTACCTGCCACATCTTCTTAACTTTACAGTTAGAAGGATACGGTGATTCTCCCGGATACTCTTGTCACATCTTGTTTGGATGTGAGGGGCGATGCGAGAGATTTTGAATAATGCTGATTGATGATGACCTTAAGATCTGGCTCAAATAGATCCAACTCTTTAGCTTCATCAATAGCAAGTGAGCAAATATTTGGACTCACAATCTATCTCCATCTAATAATTATCATTCATCCCAAAGGTCTTGTGGTTTTTTGAGCGTGTTTGATCACTGCCTTGCGTCACCTCCCTTTTTGCTCTTGTCTCCCCTTTCAGGGTCTCCACTGTTATTGGGTTGTCTTCACGTAAAAGTTGTACCGAAATACATAGGCTTTTACATGTCGACAGGGTCTCCTTGCATTTTGTTTACAAGGTAATTTATGCGCCTTTCTTTAATTGGCTTTCTCTATAAGCGATATAGTCAGGTAAAGAAAAGGCGCCAACGGCCATTTGTTGAGATAACAAATTAAAGCCGCTCGGCTCTATTTTTATAGGCAGCTCTTTGGCATCTGTTAGCCCTGCATATTGTTTCCATTCGTGCCACGTTTTAAGCTCTTGTGTAGCATCGTGAGTTTGTTCGGATAAAATTCCTATTCTAAACAGATTCATCGCAAAAAGAGCGCTGTCAAAATTTTTGTCTTGTCCTTCAGCTTCTGTATTGACCTTGTGTTGGTGGCCTTCAATCATTTGTGTTTTTAAAGCATTAGCTTTTTCTAAAGCTTCTTTATATAGCCCTTGCTCAATGAGAAGCGTTGCGGCAGAAAATGCAGTATAAAATGGGGCAATAGTATTTTCAGTGCGCTGCAGCGCACTGGTTGCATAGGGCAAAGCTTCTTTAATCTGCCCATTTTTGATAAGTATCTCTGCTATTGCGCCGTCATATGATGCATGAAGTTCTGGATGTGCCTGCATCGATTGGGAAAGGCGCTGAAGTGCTTTTGAAGTCGTTGTTGGATCATTTGAATTGATAAGGGTATTAAAATCATTTGAAGCAGCGAGAAATTGGAGCTCTTGTCTCCCTTGATATCCAAAGCTAAAGCGGTATAAAAGAACGATAAGTAAAATAAGAGCAGCTAGAGTGTAAATCACCATCTTCCCGTATGCTGAAATCCATGCCGTGAATTTTTCCATTCGGAAAGACCCAGATTCATCGAGTTCTAAGTCGAGGTGAGATTTTTTTGTCATATCAATGCCATGGGTTAAATGTAGGTCAAAATTTTGAAAATAGCATAGGGACACACCCTAAAATCCAGCTAGACTTTAGGTTTTCAAATCAGCTAATATAATTTATCTCATAATTTCTTGCTCGATGTTTTTTTACAAGGATTTTTTACAAGGTTTTGTTATATGGAAAAAGAAGAGGGCAACGCTTGCGCATTAGATGTTATACGCGAAGTGGATATCGAACAAATTATCGTCAATCCCCACCAGCCGAGAAGTTATTTTTCCCAAGTAGAGCTTGAGGAGCTCTCGCAATCCATTATACAAGTTGGGCTTTTACACCCTCCCTTAGTAAGAGCGCTTCCTTGTGAAAAGATGTCTGAAAGAAAGATGTATGAAATCATTTCAGGAGAGCGCAGATTTCGCGCCGCGGGGCTTGCCGGTTTAAAGCGATTGCAAGTCGTGATTCGGGATACATCAGAAAAAACATCGGCGCAAGCGGCCCTAATTGAAAATATTCAACGCGTCGATCTCAATCCTTTAGAAATAGCCAAAGCGCTGCAGCGGTTAATTCAGTCGTTTCAATTTACGCAAGAGGCACTAGCAACGCAAATTGGGAAAAAGCGCTCAAGCGTTGCAAATTATTTGCGCCTCCTCAGTCTTCCCGAGAATATCCAAGAGGCCATTGCAAATGGTGTCATGACAATGGGGCATGCGAAGGCGATTTTAACCCTTGATGGGCAAAGTAAGCAAAATCTTCTTTTTGAAATGATCATGCGCGATCAATTAAATGTAAGAGAAGCTGAAAAAGTGGCTTTAAAAATATCTAAAAAGGAAAAAAGAAAAAAACTCATCTATGTCGATCGCGACTTTTATCTAGAAGAGCTTGCAAGCAAGCTGCAGCAAAAACTTGGCACTAAAGTCACCATTCAAGGAAACGGGAAAAAAGGGAAAATTCTTATTAATTACTATAGTTTGGATGATTTGGATCGCGTGATGGACGCTGTTTTGGAAAAGTCTTAAACTATACATATCCAATATGTTGTGTAACTTTTCTCTTGTTCTGTCTTTATAGAATAAAAAATAATCTTGCAATAAAAAAAGAACTATCATTCAATGGAGCAAAAGTCCTCTATCAAATAAGCTTTTGAAAAACAAAAAAAGGAAGGTTCCTTATGATGAATATGAAGAGTTTGGCAATGTTGTCCTTAACAACACTCCTTGGTTTCTCTCTTAGTGCAAACGCTGCTGTGGCATTTACAAGCGGCCAGGTTGACTTAGTTGGATCGGTAGAAGCGCGCGGATGTAGCGTGCCTGCAAGAGGTCCTGCGGGCCCTATGGGTTTTACGGGTGCTACGGGAGCAGTGGGTAGAACAGGTCCAAATGGTCCATTTGCATACCTCTATAGCAAAGAGATGACAGGACCTGTTACGACTGCTCGTGGTGGTGTCGACAATTTTAAAGCTGTGCCTGGAGGGTTATTTATTGTTAATACAGGTTCTACAGCAGGTGATTGGGGCCTTCTCGATTTTTCAACATCTTCTAACGTTCATGAATTTGGATTAGTCCTTGACCAAGATCCACTCGGTGTCAATGGCAATGGAGGCTTAGTTGCCGGATTAGCCGTACAGAAAACTGGATATTATCAGCTTAACATTCACTTCCAGGGTGACACTCTTTCGACTAGACCCGGTGCTGTTGCGAGTAAACCCGGTACTCTCGGCGATCCAGCTACTAGTTACGCTGACGATTTCACATTCTTAGCTTTAGTGGTATGGCATGGTCAAGCCAGTGATGTCATTACACCATCTAAGACCCCAGCTTTCACTGGATCGCTTAATAGCAGTCAGTTTACAGTGGTCCCAAGTGTATTGCCAATGACTGTGCCTGGCAGTTTTACCAGCCGCATACCTGCTGAACTCAATAGCACGAGCATTGTGCATTTTGACGCAGGTGATGTGATTTCTATTGTCAACGCTAGCGTTAACGGTAGCGTAGTATATGGCGGTTTTAAGGGCGATTATCCAAGAGCATTCCCAGGACACACAGTAAATGATAAAGATACAAATATATCTGCTGCGTGGACTATTGAGTACGTAGGCGACACTCTTTAAAAAGAGGTTACAAAGTATTTACACCTTAAGCCCTTTAAACGAGGCTTAAGGTGTGACTAATTTTTTTGAAATTTAACAAGAGAGAATCATTTAACATGAAATTAAAAAAAACATTGGCAGCTTTTGTTGTCGCGCTAAGCGCGATGCAAATGGCGGCATTTGCTGAGTGCGCAAGTCCTTGCGAGCCAGTATGCGCGCCTGTTTGCGCGCCGGAGTGCTGTGAAGAAGGAGAGTCTCCTTTAAGACTTTACGTAGCCCATACAGAAGGCAAATGGATCGAAAATGAAGAAGGGTATACCTCTTTTGGCGTGTTTGGCGCATTTCCTCTGGATTCATGTGGATGCGCGGAATTTGTTCCGTTTGTCGATTTGCGCGCGCACGTACTTAACGACGGCAGATTTGCAGGCAACTTTGGCGGAGGCCTTCGCTACGAGACTAACCACCGCGTATTTGGCATAAATGCCTATTACGACTATTTAGAAACACACCATGAGCACGGTCACTATGTGAAAGTAGTTACAGATGCTTCTGGAGATACAATAACAAAAAGCAGCTTAAAGCACTTTACAGGCACTAATCCATTTTTTGATCCCCATCATAAAGATGGCGATGGCTTTCATCGCGTCGGTATTGGCGCTGAAATGTTAAGCGAGTGCTGGGACGTTCGCGCAAACGTTTACATTCCAGTTGGTGAAAATGAAAAATCTTCAAGCCGCACTTTGATTGATTATTTTGATGCAGGAAATTCTGTGGCAGTTTTCCACGGACTTTGCTCTAAGAATCACGTCAATACTTTTGGTTTTGACTTAGAAGTTGGGATGCCGTTTTTTAGAAAGACAGCTTGCAGCTGCTTTGACCTTTATGGAGCGATTGGGACTTACTACTATAGCCCGCGTCATGACCATCATCATGGCGATCACAGCGTAGTCAATGATACTAGCAGCAGTGACGTGAAAAGACACCATTCAGATGATGAAATCTGGGGTGCGATGGTGCGTCTTGAGTCTCACATCGGTCGCTACTTCTCAGTAGAGCTAAGAGCTGGCTATGATGGAGAATTTAAAGGGTCTTGCCAAGGTGTAATTGCCTTGAATGTTCCATTTGATTTCTTTGGTGGATGCTGCGCACCAACTTCTTGCTGTGATGATATCGCTTATCGCGCAGTGAAAAGAGAAGAGATCATCGTGTTAGATAGCAGATGCTGCTGGCACCAAGATTGGACTTCTACAACAGGAAGTTGTGGAGGAAGTTGCAATTAATTTTTAGTTGCAGCCAATAGATTCTCATATACAAGAGGCATTAGAATTATCTTCTAATGCCTCTTTTTTTTTGTTAACACATACTACTAGCCATATGTGTTAGCACTCGTCTTGACAAGCTTCTTCAGCTTTTTTTTCATTGGGATCAACCGTAAAGTTTTCTAATGAAAAGTCGGAAATAATGGATTCTACTTCATGCAAGGAAGAAGCTCTGCTGATCGCATCGCGAAAGTGCCTTGTTCCAGAGGACTTTTTAAAGTACCAACATCCCACTCTTCGCATATCTAGAGAAACTCTTTTGGGGTTGTGGTAGCCTTGAGTGTACATGAAATGTTCAATTAAGGCTTGATGAAGCTGTTTAGGTCCCTCTTCTACAATTTCTTCATTGAGAAGGTGGTGGATGATCTCTTCGCCAATCCACGGCCTTCCAAGGGTGGCTCTTGCAACTAAAACAGCGTCGCATCCCGTATACTCAAACATACGAGCAGCAGAAGGGCCATCTGTAACGTCGCCATTGCCAATGATCTTGATTGATTTAGCAACTTCTTTACACTCTTTAATATAGTCCCAATTCGCAGGTCCTTTATATCCTTGCTTACGCGTGCGCCCATGAATGCAGATGGCGCAGGCGCCAGCTTGTTCGGCAATAATCGTTAATTCCTTACCGACAATTTGCGTCTCATCCCACCCAGCTCGTATTTTGAGTGTGACGGGAATTTTAACGGCGGCGACCATGTTGCAAATAATTTCTCCAATTAAAGAAGGGTTTTTCAAAAGGCCAGAGCCGCTTCCATCTTTTGTGACTTTATCTACAGGGCATCCACAGTTAAGATCGACAGTATCAAACCCAAGGCTTTCGATGATTTTTGCGCAAGGCCCTGCAAGCGATGGTTTACTTCCGCACAGTTGAGCTGCAATTGGGTGCATCTCTTTATCAAAGTCGAGCATATGAAAGGTTACGGGATCGTTTCTGACTAAGGCATCCATCTTGACCATTTCACAAAAGATGAGTCCGGGGCGATACTTTTTGCTGTATTGCGCACTCATTTTGCGAAAGGGAAAGTCTGAGCAGCCGGCAAGCGGTGCATAAAAGATATTGTTTGGTAAAGTGCAATTGCCGATTTGAAAGGGAACTTGAAGAAATTGTTTTTTCATAGCAACAGGAGTAAAAGAGCGATGATAATATTTTGCAAAACTCCTAAGGCAAGGAAGGCGACAATTGGACTTAAATCAAACATTCCAAGAGGGGGGATTATCTTTCTAAAAATATTGAGATATGGGTCGGTATAAAAGGACACAAATAAGATGAGTTTATGCCTTTGCCATTGAGGGACCCAGGAGCTTAGGATCCTCACCAATAGCATGATGTTATAGACGAGAAAAAGGTTTTGAACAAGATAGATAAGTATTTTAATCATTGTATTGAAAATCAAGTGTTTTTCTGATAGCATACATTATTTTGAGTATATTGTCATTAGGAATCATGTGGTTTTTACTATAAGTGGTGGCCTGTATAAAAGTCGCAAACTCGTGGCTCCCAAAGGGGATGCAACGAGGCCGACTTCATCTCGCCTTCGTCAAGCAGTCTTTAATATCATTAGAAATGAGGTGGAAGAGAGTTCTTTCTTAGATCTTTTCGCAGGTTCTGGTGCAATGGGGCTTGAGGCGTTAAGCCTTGGCGCTTGCAGATCTGTTTTTATAGATAATAGTAAAGAGAGCATCAGATGCATCCAGACAAATGTGGAGACACTTAAAGTTGAAAATAGGGCACAAATTATCTATGGGGATGTTTTCGTGGAGCTTACAAAACTTATTAAAAGAGGCGCCTCTTTTGATATTATCTTTGCAGACCCTCCATACGCCCTTATGGGAAAAGATGGTAATTGCATTAAGCCATCCCTTTCTTTAGCTGTTTTAGATTTAGTGCTCGCAAATCAAAATATCCTTGCAAAGGGTGGCAGTTTACTTTTAGAAGATAGTCTATACTCAGGCCACCTGAATCCTGGAAAATTTGACAAGGAGGCGGCGCAAGTTTTTGTGTCTGGAACGAGCGACCATTGCCATAGGCAAGGTGCGAGTGAAGACCAAAAAATTTCAGCCAAGCCGACGCCGTCAAAATTCCAGGATTCAGGTGGCCTGAGTATATATGCGCAATTGAGATTAAAAGTCGATGAAGATATCATCTTAAAAAGTTCAAGAGAAATGGGGAAAACAATTTTACACCACTATATCAAGAGGTTATGAGATGCCAAAAGTGCTATTTGCAGCATCTTGCGATCCCATTACAATTGGGCATTTAAGTTTAATCGAAAGGGGAGCTAAACTTTTTGATCAGCTCATCATCGCTGTATCTACAAAACCGACGAAGAGGCCATTTAGATTTACTCTTGAAGAAAGAATGGCGATGATAGGGCAGGTCACAAGACATTTAGAAAACGTTGAAATTGTGCCTTTAGAAGATTTAAGCGCATCATTTGCCAAACAACGAGGCTGCGTCTTTTTGCTTAGAGGATTAAGGAGTTCTCTTGATTTTGAATACGAATATGACCTTGCCTCGTTGAACCGGGAAATAAGTGGAATAGAGACGTTTTTTATGGCGTGCCTTCCCCAGCATACGCACCTTAGTTCATCTCTTATTTACGAGATCGCCTCCTATGGACAATCGATCAAAGGACTTGTGCCAGAAGGGTTAGAAGAGATAATTAGCAAAAAATTTACTCAACACTAGTGTCTAATTGACCAAATGCGGTAACGTACTTACACTAGCCCAAGTTGATGGGATTAAATCAGAAATTGAATATACTTAAAGGAGAGAGATTATGAATCGACTATTCATTGGATCGCTTGCAACGTTGTTAAGCGCCCCTTTTTTTGGAAGTGCGGGTAATTTGGATCGTGCCACCATTTTAGAATCAACTATTGAGGCTCAAGGATGGAAAATACCTAAATTGATTAAAAGGAGCCCTTCAGTTTCACCAGGATCTACAAAGTTAACATGTGAACCCGGACAGCCTGGCGCAGAAGGCAAAATGGGGCCTCAAGGTGAACAAGGACTGCAAGGATTGCCTGGCGCAGAAGGCAAAATGGGACCTAAAGGGGAACAAGGATTGCAAGGATTGCCGGGTGCAGAAGGCAAAATGGGACCTAAAGGGGAACAAGGATTGCAAGGATTGCCGGGCGCAGAAGGCAAAATGGGACCTAAAGGGGAACAAGGGTTGCAAGGATTGCCGGGCGCAGAAGGCAAAATGGGACCTAAAGGGGAACAAGGATTGCAAGGATTGCCGGGCGCAGAAGGCAAAATGGGGCCTAAGGGTGAGCAAGGATTGCGGGGTGCAGAAGGTAAAAAAGGGCCAGCAGGTCCAAAGGGAGCAACTAAGCAAGAAGCTTATGCATTCTTACATATGTCATCTGCCGAGTGGATTGGAAGAGATGGTTTTTCAAAGGAATCACCTACTTTTGGACTTTATGAATGGCGCTCACCTAGCAAGGATTTAGAATCTATTGTGACTAGCTCAGGCAACCCCTGGACTTTACATACAGGCAATCACCGCAATCCAGAATCGGTAACAGGTATTGAGGTTCCTTTTGATGGAGTGTATAGAATTTGTCTAGCTATCGCTCCAGGAGTCATTGCAGGTGTTCCATCTGATGCGATCGGAGAAATGGAATATGCTGTAGTAGTATCAAGAACCGATGATTTGGTGCAAACAACCACTTCACCTTCTGGTCCAGTACCGGTTACGGCGAATATAGAGAAGTCCTCTTTCAAAGTGTTAGCAAGGAGAATGATAGACGATGGCTTTAATCATGTGATTGCTCCACTAAAAGCCGGGGATATTATTCGAGTGATTGATGTGACAGTAGTGCAGTACAAAGATTCGGGAAATGTAGTGTATGAACGACCCAAAAAAGGGATACGGTATAACGCTGCTTTGGCCCGGCCTAATGCGATTACATTAGACTCTTCTCAGGCTGTTACACATGCAACTATTTCAATTGAGTATTTAGGTACTCCCTCTTAATTGATACGAAGAGGCTGACAGGAAATCTCCGAGGGTAAGGGGCTGCAAAATAAACCTAGATCCGGCAGTTCGAGATGGCAAATTAATGCAAGATCTTGAATTAGAATCACTTTGCAATGGGGTGGGACATTCCCAAATGGTGAAGGACCACCCCATTGCAAATGATTCTGGTTCAAGAGATTGCGTTAATTTGCCGTCTCCAACTGCCGGATTTAGGATAAATAGCCCCTTACCAATTTTAAGGCTTAAAATGTCTTTTTTTAAGTAGTTTATCATTTTCAAAAGTTTGCTCGATTGCGATGTTTTTTTGAGGATCGTATTTATAAAACTTGCCGTTTCTTTTGCCTTTGTCGTAGCGGCCTTCAAAAATTAAGACTCCATCGCTGTTCCACTCTTGCATCCGGCCATCTAATAAGCCTTCGGAATAATAGGCAATAGAGGCGAGAGTCCCATTCTTGAACACCCCTTTCTCTTCCCCTTGTTTTTTGTCGTTTTGAAAGAGGACTTGTCTTTTGAGAGCGCCGTTGGGGTAGTACTCATATGTCATTCCGTGTTGGTTATCGCCTTTAAATTCAGCCTTGACGACCACCTTTTCATCCCCATTGTATAAGATGGTGGTCCCTTCCTTCTTGCCCTCTTTATAAGGGGTTTGAGCCACCATTTTTCCCATTTCATTGTATTCTGTGACGATGCCCTCTAAGCGTCCATCCTTATAAGTAGCTTGCAGGGACTTTATTTTTCCAAAAGTAGGGTTTTTTTGAGAAAACTCTTTTGGATAAAACTTTGTATGGAGGCCATTTAGTAAATTGTCTTTATAGTGAGAGAGCGATTCGCTTCCATCGGGATGGCGCCGAAAATATGTCTCCTCTAATTTACCCTTATTGTAATTAGCTTCTTCAAGTATTGTGCCATCGCTCGCAAATAACATCTTTTTGCCATGTAATACGCCTTCATCGTACGTCAAGATTGCCTGTAGCTGGCCGTTAGGATAAAATGCTTGTTGCTCTCCATGCAGTTTTCCCTCTTTTTCTTGGATCGTTTGTTTTTGTGTGACGAGGCCTTTCTTGTCATCATTTTCTACCTTGATATTAGGAATGGGCAAAGGAATATCTTCAGAGATCATTTCTAGGATCAATTGCTGCCCTACCAACTGCCCTTGACAAAAGTCTTGTTCGCTTACTACTTTTCCTTCTGGAGAGTATAGAGTAAAAGCCTTTTTAGTGATTTCACTGTGCAAGAGACCTTTATTATAAAGAGAAATTGATTTAAGCGATCCATCCTCATGCCACTCTGTACATTCGCCAGAAGGAAGGCCGTTCATGTAATTAAAAGCACTTCTCTTTTTACCCTGAGGATAATAGCGTTCCAGGCGTGTTAAGGACCCTTTTTTGTAGTAACCAATTTTGATCAGGTTTCCTCTATCGCCATAATACATAGCCTTTCCCTCTTCTTGACCGTCTTTTATGGGAAGGTAAGAGGCAAGGGTACCATTTGGATGATAGGTCTTGACGCAATTGGCTAAAGATCCATGGTCAAAAAAGGTCAACGCGCGTAACGCCCCATCATTTGAAAAGATGATTGACGGGCCATGACGCGTGTAGGGTTCAATTTCTAGTAGGTCAGTTTCACTTTTTAAAGTTCCATTTTCTCTATATTCAAGTATTTTGACAGGCGCTTCTTTGCCAAAATGATCAAGGGGTTCAAATAAAATCACCTCTTTTGCAGCTCCATTGGGATGGGTACTGATCACCTCGTGGCGCCAGTTTGGTTGACGTAATTTTAGCTTTGTTGTAAGGGAGGATTGAAGAAATGTAGGCAAAAGGGTAAAGAGGATAAAGAAAAATTTTAGCATAAGATGTAGAAAGCACTTGAAAATTAGGGTTGATACTGTTAATTATAGTACTATGATGCACTTTTCAAAAATAGGAGAAATATTATGAAGAAAGCAGACTATAAAAAATTGGCCCTCATGGGAATCATGAGCGGTATTGTTGTTGCAACTCAAGCGAGTGCTGCAGTTGCAGAGCAGACATCTGAAGGGCATATACTTGCCTATGGATGTCATGGAAGTGGAGGATGTGGCGGTGAGCCAGCACCTCAAGCTCCAAGAGGAAGCGCTCCAGTTAGAGCGTATTCAGCACCTTCTATGGATACAGCGCAACCTGCGGTAAAAGATGCCAAGGCACAACCACAACAAAACGGCAAAAAGCCTGTTCAAAGTGATGATGATGCGGACGACGCTAAAGATCAAGTTGCCTATGCTGATGATCCTGCTGTCAGTGATGATGACGCAGGTCCAGCTCCTACAGGTTCTACAGGTCCAGCTGCTAAAAAGGCAGCTACTATGTAAAAAAACTGTTGAGTAATTTTTACAGTGTATTTTCTACTTCGCCAGGCATCTTAATAAGAAGGTGCCTGGCGTAAATCCCTAGGCGTAAATCCCTAGTCCGAGTTTATGAGTTATTTTCATCGCCCAAGCAACCCTTTCTTTAAGCTTTGCATAGAATAAACATTAAGTCTAAAAAGCAATCTGCCTCATGAATCATTGCCTTCTTACTCCTAACGGCTCCATCCCAAATCTTGGCATTGGCATTGGACTGCGTATTCCCCATTATGAAGAAATTTTGCGCGATAAACCGGCCATCGATTGGTTTGAGATCATCAGTGAAAATTTCATGGTCGATGGGGGAAAGCCAATCGAGATACTCCAAGCAATTTTAGAACATTATCCGGTCGTGCAGCACGGAGTCTCCCTTGCAATCGGCAGTCCAGATCCATTGGACTTTGATTATTTAAAAAGATTAAAGGAACTGACTAAGGTTACTAAGACACCTTGGGTTTCAGACCACCTCTCGTGGGGGCGCCTTGAAGGGGCTCACTACCACGATTTACTTCCCTTGCCCTATACAAAAGAGGTGATCGATTACGTCGCCAAAAGAGCGCGCATTGTCCAAGACTATCTTGAAATTCCCTTTGCATTAGAAAATCTCTCTTCATATGTCTCCTTCAAAAAGGATGAAATGAAAGAGTGGGAGTTTTATAGCGCCATTGTCGAAAAGGCAGATATTTTGATGATGTTAGATGTCAATAACATCTACGTCTCAAGCATCAATCATGGATTTGATCCCAAAGAGTATTACAACAATATCCCATTAGAGAGGGTGGTACAGATCCATCTGGCAGGTCATTCTAATTATGGCGCTTATCTATTAGACACACACGATAATTATGTGATAGATGAGGTGTGGAAGATTTATGCCGATGTTTACCCAAGAACGCACGGGGTGTCGACCCTTTTAGAGTGGGATGATAATTTTATTAGCCTTCAAGAAACTTGGGAAGAGGCGTTAAAGGCTAAAAAATTTCAGGCAAGGCTTCTTAGCTAAATGAACGTTGAGCATAAAGCCCCTAAAATCCTTATAGAAGAGCTTTCCTGGTTTGCGAATGTGATCTCTTTCCCCATGCAAAAAGACCATAAACTCCCCCCCATTTCTTCATCTTTTGGAACGCTTGAAAAAATGGCAAGTGATCACATCGCGCCAAGTCCAACGCTTCAACCACACCAAAGAATAGAAATTTATCATCAACAGTATTGGTGGAGGCTTTTAAGACTTCTTCGCGAAAGCTTCCCACTTCTCTTACGATTACACGGCATCGATTCTTTTAATTATGAAATTGGCGTACCGTATCTTGCGCGTTATCCTTCAACAAGTTGGTCGCTATCATTGCTGGGTAGGCACCTGATCAAATGGCTCCAAGAGCACTACAAGGGAGCGCACGCATCCATTGCAATCGATTGCGCACGTATCGATATGGCCTACTCTGAAAGCATGATCGCAAAAGATTTGCCCCCTCTATCAATAAAAGATGAAGAGGCAGAGCAAAGAGCCTTACATGATCCTTTGTTTTTGCAGCCAAGCGCTCATCTTTTTGAAATGGAGTATCATCTATTTAACTTTAGACAAAAGGTGATGGAACAAGCTTCAAACTACTGGCAATGCCATCCATTGCCTCTGCTGCAAAGAAACGCAATGTCTTCTTTTTACGTGATTTTATATCGCACGAAAAAGTCTCTTTTATGCTGGAAGGAGATCTCTCACTGTCAGTATCTTTTACTTGTCTCTTTTCAATCTGGAATGAGATTAGAGGAGGCTATTGCATATTTAGAAAAACATCATTTAGAAAAAGAAGCGCTTCCCCACTTGCAACAGTGGTTTCATGAATGGACGGTAGAGGGGCTTCTTTCTCTTGTGGATCCAAAAGAAAAAGAGACTCGATGCTAAATTTAAATGCAAGAGTTAGGGCTTATCTTGCCCTATTAAGTTCTATGAGAGGTGAAGGATATATCATTCATGCTTTAGAGCGTATGCAAAGAGAATCGCCTCTTTCATCACTTGACTTTGCCTTTGCGCACGAGATAGCAGCTGGCGCTTGTCGGATGTCTTTTGCGCTAGATTATGTCGCCAAGAAACTGGCTCACCAGGGGAAGTTGTCCTTAAAGGCAAAAGAAAAAGCCCTTTTACAAACAGCTCTTTATCAACATCTTTTCATGGATAGAGTGCCTCTTTACGCCATTACCAATGAAACGATGGAGATAGCCAAAAAATATTGCCATCCCACATTTGCCAAGTTTTTACATGCGTTGATGAGAAGATTAAATGATTGCGACACTACTTTACCGGAAGGAAATTCAATCAAAGATCTATCAATTCATTTTTCTTATCCTGAAATGTTTGTAAAGGATATTTTGACAGATTATGGCCTTGAAGAGGCAAAGGCCATTTTTAAAGCCGGCAACATAGCGCCAAAAATGATGGTGAGGGTGCGTGGCAATCAACATCTAAACGATATCGCATATCTTTTTGAAAAATCATTATCGGCAGGGGTTGTAAATAGCAAAGCAGATATCACAAAATCAAGCGATCTTTATATCCAAAATGCAACGCCTATCTTGCTTCTTAACGATTTAAGCGAAGTGACGCATCTTTCTCGGCAAGCCCCCATTTCTATTTTAGACCTTTGCGCCTCACCTGGCGGTAAGTTGCTAGCAGCGCACGACCTATTCCCAAACGCTATTTTATTTGCCAATGACGTTTCCAAAGAAAAATTAGTGAAATTAAATGAAAATATCGCAAAGTATGGACTTAATGTAGCGGTGACGGAAGGGCGTGGAGAAGATTATTCAAAAGGCAAATTTGGAAACGAAAAATTTGACCTCATTATTTTAGATGTGCCGTGCAGCAATAGCGGCGTTCTCAACAAGCGGCCAGAGGCGCGCCATCGGCTGCACGAAAAAGCGCAAGAAGAGCTATTTAAAACCCAACTTAACCTACTTGAAGCGGCAGTTACAATGCTTAAACCTAAAGGTGAAATCTGGCTAATGACGTGCAGCCTTTTAAAAAAGGAAAATCAAGCTCTCGTACACGAAATCTGCAATCGCCACCAGCTAAAAAATATATGGATGAAAACGATCCTGCCCAATTGCGATGGGTGGGATGGGGGCTTTGCGTGCCTTCTTAAAAGGCAGGCTGAATGAGACAAAATGAAAAAGACAATATTCAATGGCTAGAATTTGATTTGCTTCAAGGATTTCCTCTTATACATGGGTGTACAATGCGTCATGGCGGAGTAAGTCAAGGAACTTATAGCAGCTTAAACTTTGGGCGCCCTCCATGTGCCCAAGAAAGGCTTTGTGTAGAAGAGAATACGCGCAAATTGCAAAATCTTTTCAAGTTACCAAAGCCGATCAGAAGCCAGCTTGTCCATGGCAAAACCATAGAAAGGGTTGATGGACAATCCTTAAGCGGAATCGATCACCAAACACTTGTGGCAGATGGCTTAAGTACCAATGACCCAAATATTGCCCTGTTAATGACGCATGCCGATTGCCAGACGGCAATTTTTTTCGATCCCAACCAAAAAGCCATTGCCAATGTGCATGCAGGGTGGAGGGGAAGCGTGCAAAATATTTATCAAGAGACAATTGTCCATATGCAAAGGGAGTACGGGTCCAATCCGGCAGATCTTTTAGTCTGCATTTCTCCAAGTCTTGGCCCAAAGAATGCCGAATTCATTCACTATAAGAAAGAGCTTCCTGAGCCTTTTTGGGACTTTCAGATTAAGTTTAAATTTTTTGACTTTTGGGAAATTAGCAGGTGGCAGCTTTTAGCCTGTGGCATCAAGCCATCCCACATAGAGATTGCACAAATTGATACTTATGCCGAAGCAAAAGATTTCTTTTCGCACAGAAGAGACCCTCTTTCAGGTCGCCAGGCCACTTTTTGCGCTTTAACCTAGAAACGGCAGTTCGAGATGGCGAAGTGATGTAAGATTTTGAGTTAGAATCGCTTCTGGCGGGGATCGACATTCCCTAATGGTGAAGGCGATCCCCGCCAGAAGCGATTATAGCTCAAAAGATTACGTCAATTTACCGTCTCCAACTGCCGTTTCTAGGTTTAACCTAAATCTTACTTAAGTTTTTGTTCTTCAATATCGAGGAAATACTTCATCGTTTCAAGGCGCACATTAATGCTTCCACTTGGATTATTTTCATCAAGGTCTCTAAATGTGAAAAATAAGGCCTTTTTCTTACTAAATTGCTCTTCGACTTTTGAGTAAATTGGGGCGTCGTGGCCACACTTAAAACTCGATAACTCAATCCCTACGAGATTGGGGTGCCTTGCGACATATTTTGATGCCCATAGCTTGATATTTGTGTTTTCGCTATACGATTTTGTCCAAATATCTTTAATCTCTAAATGATGATCGATAATCTTAGCCTCAATATCCTCTTTAAATAGATCTTGTGTGGCTTGAGAATGGTAGGGGAGCGAATAAATCGATAAAATGGGATATCCCATTCTTTGAATTTTGAGTAAGATCTCGTGATTGAGTCCTTTGTCGTGGTGATAGGGGCGCCCGAGCATCACGAGCCCAACTTTCTTTTTGGCAATTAAATCATCGATCACAACTTGGCTTCTATTTTCAATCTTGGTTTGAAATTCACTAAGTGCCTTTAATCCTTGCTCGACTGCTAGGTCATTTTCCTCTTTAGTTAGCATGAGCTCTTCATGCATTGAGGTAAACATCTGATCCTTTAATTTGCTAAAGCAGTCCAAATTTAGCCATGGATTGAAATATTTCGTCCCATGCTTTTTAAATAGATCTTCCTCTTTTGTATAAGCCGCTTTGACCATTTCAGAAGACCCTGTCACTGTAGGACAGGCTCTGCTTGCGACAGTTGATTTTAGAGGACTTGGGAATGAGTCGACCATTGGAAAAAAGATGAAATCTAATTTATTCTTTTTGTGAATTTCCATTAATAATTGATTGACATGCGCAAGACACACCTTGCTAGGAAAGCATGGATCGACAGAGCCTCTTTTCAGTCCCGATTGCACAAGTTCTGGTGTTGTTTCTGAGGAGAAAATGAGATTTTCTTCACTTAATCCCAAAGAGAGAAAATAGGCGAGGAAAAATGGGGCGTGGGAGTACATATTCAAAACTTTTGGCATCCCAATTTTTATGAGACCCCTTTTATTTCGCGCTTCAAGAGTTTTCTGGATGTGCTTTTTATAAAAAAACTTTTTTAATCCGGAATAGGGCAAAATGGCGGGCTCAACTACTGGCGACTCAAAAACGGATGTGGCCATTTCAGCCACTAAATTTGGATTGGCGCCCGTCATTTTGGTCATTTTTTTATTAATCGCTGCCGCTTGTTCTGCACTTTCAACAGTGCCTTTCATACAGGAAAACCCAGAAATGACCCTTTGGTAGCCTGCAGGGATTGTTACTTTGGATGGATATTGGTTTGGGTCAAGTTTTTTTGTAGAGGGCATCTTGACATCGATAAATGTTCTTAGGCAATTATTTTTGCAGAAATTGCATCTTGTGCGCTCATCGCTTGTTTTAATGTATTCAATCTCTTTTACGTTGCTTAAGCCAATAAATTGAGTGGTGGCGCCATTTGCTATAAGCTGAGCTGATTCTAGGGCAGCCCCGATTGCGCCGGCTTCTCCACAGTGTTTATGGACGAAGACGTCTGCCACTACCCCTTTTTCTTGGAATCTCGTCTGTAAGAAGTCGACTTGCGCTTTGACGGCTGCTAAGTTGTACTGGGTACCTCCTTGCAAAATAAAGCGCTTGCCAAGACTTGTCACATTCGGAATTTTACTGACGTATAGCCAAATATTTTTTGGCAGCACGTTGGCAAGCCCTGCTAAAATTTCTTCTTTGCGCCACCCTTCCTTTTGGAAATTCACAATGTCTGATTCCATGAAGACGGCGCAACCATATCCAAAAGAAGGCATGCTTTTAGCCTTAAAGGCTTCACTTGCAAAATCTGTGACTTTTACGCCAAACCTTTCGGCAGTCGATTGGAGGAAATACCCATTTCCAGCCGAACATTGGGTATTTAATCTAAAATCTTTTACCCTTCCGTGCGCTAAGAAAATCAATTTAATATCTTGTCCGCCGACATCGACAATGACATCGATATCGCCGTAAAAATGTTGAGCTGCTCTCATATGTGCAACGGTCTCAACTAGACCGACGTCGCCGCCAAAAACATCTTTAAGGACGTCTTTGGCATAGCCAGTAGTGCCTAATCCCTTCACATCAAGGGTCGCTCCATGCTCTTGCACAAAGCGCTCTATTGCGCCTATGCAATCCATAGTGTCTTTAATGGGATTGCCTTCAGATAAGATGTAAGATTTGGCAAGAATTTGACCCGATGCATCGATCAAGACGGCTTTTGTAGATGTGGAGCCCCCATCGATGCCTAAAAATCCGGAGACAATCTCCCCCTTTTTTGGTATCTGAGGGTGGAAGGGCGCTGGAGTGTATTTATCTTTAAACTCTTGTAGCTCTTTTTCAGAGGTCCAAAGCCCTTGTTGCCCTTTGCTTTGCTTTTCCACTTCGCGCCCAACTGTGATATAGTGGTTAAGTCCAAAGGTGCCTTTATAGCGCGATTTTTCTTTTAGCTCTTCAAAATGATCCATTCCATAAAAAATAGATCCCATGGCGGCAAAGTATTGCGCGTTTTTTGGCAAAATGATTTCTTCATCGATGTTTAATGTCTTGATTTGCTCTGCTGTAAATACGCCTCTTTCTTTCCATATCTTGATAATCCCTGTTTTCCAAGCATCCACAAGTCCTGGGAGATAATTATTGGGGCCCCCTAAAAGAAGGACTTTTGGCTTTAACGTATGGCCTCTTGTTAAAACATTGAGGTTTTGTGTGACAATCGATTCAAAGACACTTGCTAAAATAATTTTTTCGCTTAATCCCCCTTTTAAGTGTCCAATGACATCTGTTTCGGCAAAGACCCCGCACTTGGAGGCAATATGGACAAGGTCATTGCTGTAGGGAAGGTACTCTGCTTCTGCTAGCTGCTTTAAGGGCATCCCAATTTTTTTGCCAATTTTTTCAATGGTCGCGCCGGTTCCCGAGGCGCATTTGTCATTCATGGAGGGGATCGTGCTTATTAAGCCTGTTTTAGGGTCTTCTTTGTAAATGATGATTTTAGCATCTTGACCGCCTAGCTCAATGACACTGCGGATTTCAGGATATAACCTTCTCACTGCTAAAGAGACGGCATTGACTTCTTGAACAAACTGAGCGCCAATCATCGAGGCAAGCACTCCGCCACCAGAGCCTGTGATAAAACAAAATAAGTTATCCTTAGATACCCCTGGAAGTTTTTCAATGAGTTCCAAAAATTCCAGTGTTTTTTCAGGCTGCCTTGTTTCATGTGGCTGATAATCGCACCAAAGACAATTGAAATTGTCATCCATCAAGTACGCTTTGACTGTGGTAGAACCGACATCGATCCCTAAAAACTGATACCCTTTATACTGATCATCTCCTGTCGATAATCGCTTTTCCTTTGCAGGAGATACCAGTTTTTCAAGGTTTTCTCCAAGAGCTTCCGCGCTAATGGTTTGCCCAAATAGGGCCAACTTATTTTTGGCAGGCACAGCTGTTGGTGTAGGAGCAAATAGGGCTAATTTATTTCGATTTGTCATTGTTGGCTAAAACTTACCCATTTTGCGGCTTGTGAAACGTGGTTTGAGTCATAATTTTTTAAAGATGCAGCGGTGATTTTTTTCCCGAGTTTACTTTCGATGGCAGAGCTCACCTTATCTAAAGTTGTTCCGGCATCTTTTAATACTTTATCCAGCTCATTTTTTGTTTTCTTTTTCGCTTCACTGAGCATCATTTGCACTCTTGATAAAGCGCTCACCTCACCTTCGCCAGATGTTTCGATGGGAAGGAAAAGGATGTCCCCATAAGCGCCTTGAACAGCGCCTTGAACAGCATCGCTTTGTGTGGATGGCATACAACCGAAAGGTTTTACGGACAAAACCATGTGGACTAATTTTTTTTGGTGGTAGTAGATGTTTTTACCTACTTCCATACACCCTTCGCCCCCTTGCAACTCGGTGTTGTAATAGGGTCTGGCATATTCAAATATTTTATTAAAATCAGGGATATCGCGAACAAAATTTCTAAATGGGCTTCTCAGTTTATCAAAAACGTTAGCTAATAATTTTTCGATTCCCGCTATCAATAAACCATCTTTTTTCTGCTTTACTTTTTGCAAAAACTGATTAAACATGTTAATTTCAAAAGATTTTTTATCGCTGGACATCCCATATTTTTCGTTGTTCTCTTTAGCTTCGTGGAGCAGAAAAAATAGATGCACGCTGATTGGATCTGGATAAACTTCAGCACCTTGCTCTTCTAAAAATCGATACATATTGAAATTGCCATCGCCATCCGTTGTTTTAGCCCAGAATTCTCCAGATATTTTTACGATCGGTTTTACAATGGTGGGATCGATTTGAATTTCAGAAAACCACTTTCCAATGGTCTCAAAGGCATCGGTCAAACGCTCCATGTGAGCCCCTTGGAAAAAATGGTAGATTTTTTCCAGGTAGGACACGGTCTGCTTTGCTTTGCCTCCGAAAATGGAAAACCACTGCGAGCGATCTGCAGGGATCTCTTTAGGGGATTCTAACACCTCTTTGATGTATTTTAAGGATTTTTTTAATACTTCTTGAGTTTCACCCGGATTTTTTTCATAAGGGGCGATGCGATACCGAACTTGAACTAAAATATCTCCAATTAAGATAGAGAGGATCATACAGCAAATGAGGTCGATATTGAGATTAAAGTCTTCATCGCACTTATCTGCACCCCCAACGGAATCTTCAAATCCAATGGCCTTAATTTTAAAATTTGCAAATCCCGCATTGGTTGTCGATAATTTATATTCTTCTTGATACATCCCCAAACGGCAGGGACCGCAGGGAGAGGTTGCTCCTAGGAAGAAGTAATTATCTACAATTTCTTCTTTCGTAAGGCCCCTTTTTTCTAAGCTCTTTAGATAATTGACGAGATTGCCTGAGGTAAAATAAGTCGGGTTGCACTGCCCGTAATTTCCAAACTCCTTGCCCGCTTGGAAGTCCGCTAAATTAGGGGTGGGCATTTTTTCAGCTTTATACCCAAAAGATAAAAAGGTCGATAAAAATATATCATCGTGAACAGAACTTAGTCCTCCAAAAACAAGCGTCTTTTTGTGTTCTTTTTTTGTAGCATTCACAGACTTAGGGGCGCTGAGCGTAGCTTGTACCATATATTTCTCCTTTTTTTTAAAAAGCCAACTTATAAAAATTAGTTTTAATTAGCAATAAAAAAATTATTTACTGGGATAGTAGCGCTGCTCGCCAAAGACATTGATTTTAGGGCGATTGCTCTCTTCATATTGCTTTTCAGCTTCTTGCTGAAAAACTGCAATTTCGCGACTTGTGGGATAAGATTCGTGTCTTGACTTCCATTTGTTAGTCAAAGGATCGATTAGATCAAACAGATAATAGTCGACTAAGTTATCTTCCATGCATATCCAATGGATGTAATTAGGATCGATATATTTTCCAAAGTAGCTTTCAAATGTGATGTAGAGTTCAAGACTATTAGCTGAGAAAGGATAGTTTTTAAGATCCATTGAAATAAGGGGGTTGCGGTTGATCTTGGCTAAAAAGGTTTCAGTCATGTCGACGATTAATTTTCTCGCCTCACATAGATCGATGATATTTTGGCTGCTAAATTCAAGTTGTATTTTGCTGATCCCATCGTCGTAAAATGTTTTAGCATGTTCTAGATGGACTTTATGCTTTTTCTCCATCTCTATGGAAAAGATTTGTATAGCGCTTGTCACAGGAGATGAATCGATGACTTCACTCATCTTACTTATCTCTTCGGCGGAAGTCTTAAAGCTTTGCGATTCCGGTCCATAGCACTCTGAAGGGTAGCGATCAAAAAGGCTGCAGCTTGTCAAGCTTAAGGCTGCAAGACATAATAAGGTAAGCGTTGTAAACAAGTGAGAGTGCATAAATCAAAGCTTTAATGAATTTAGGTATACACATCCTATGATGTTTAATCAATTTGCGCAAATTCTTTTTTAATAGATTTTTTCTAGAATGCAAAAACGCCTTTGTGATATATCGAACGCAATTCAAAAAGGAATTAAAAGCATGACAAACCTATCCTGTTTTCTCGTCGCATTTTTTGCATTAAGCAGTCTACAACCCTTGATTCCCCAGTATCTCTTTGCCTCTCCGAAAGTGTTGCAGCTTGCTACTGTTGAAGATCTCCATACAATACCGCGCGTATTGCATTTGACATACAAAGATTATCATAAAATCCCCACTAAAGTCTGGGATTTGCTAAGAGAGATGGCACCTGAGTATAAAATTAAATTTTACGATGACGCGGCCTGCAGAGAGTTTATAAGCAGGCATTTTAAAAGGAAAACTTTAAACAAATTTGACTCTTTGGTGTTAGGCGCGCATAAGGCAGATCTCTTTCGATATTGTGTTTTATATGTGCATGGAGGCGTTTATTTCGATATCAAAATCAAGCCGGATGTTCCTTTAAGTCAAATGTTTGATCACGAAAAGTTAGACGTTTTTTATACTGTCCTCTCTGCATATGACCATATTTTCCAAGGGTTTTTAGCGACTTATCCCAAAAATAACATTTTCCTAAATCTTATCAATCGGCTGGTTGACACTCCCAATTATGAAATACGAAAAGATTACGAAATATTTTTAAGGCAATTTCGCGATGAGCTTAAAAATATGATCGGACATGACTTAACTCCTGGCGAACACCCGCTCAATTCAAGGCGAGGAAGCGTCGTCTTGTACCAAGAGATCAATAAGCAAGAAAATGGTGAGTCTAAAGATAGGTATGGAAGCTATTGCGGCATCTATACAGATAACACCGGAAATTTTAGGCTTGCCAAAACAAGATATAGCGATTTCCCATGGAAATAAAATAATTTATATGTTATAGTTAAGAATTGTAGGTAGATAAAATCTTGTTTTAAACAAATATGTGTCCTATAAGTTGAAAATACATCATAAAGCATTAAAAGTATTATCACCCTTATTTATCTTCGATGAAGATGCAATTTTAAAGTCCGTAAAAATTCTACATCTCATTAAACGCCAAACCAACTGCAAAATCCTTTTTGCAGTTAAGTCTTGCGCTCTTCCCGAGTTATTGGAAATAGTCGGCAGATCTTTGGATGGATTTGCAGCAAGCTCTGCATTTGAAACTATGTGGATTCATGAAAACTCTAAAAGCCATCATGAAATACATCTCACAACCCCAGCTCTTGATCCCCATTATGAAAACATGGCGATGTCAAATGCCACACATATCTCTTTCAATTCGATCCATCAATATCAAAAATATGCTCCAGCAAGAAAAGTGCACCATTTTCATCCTCAAATTAGGATCAATCCCCTACTTTCTTTTGTGAAAGATGATCGATATAATCCTTGTGCTGCCGGTTCCAAGCTTGGCGTATCCCTCCACGACCTAATAGTCAACTTTAATTCTTTGGATGGACTGCAAGGTATTCATCTCCATACAAACTGCGATTGCACTGACTTAAAGCCTCTTTTACAATTGGTCGATTTTCTGGATGGCAACATCCCAGATATTCTGAAAAGAGTTCATGAGATTAATCTTGGAGGAGGATACATTTTTACAGGTTCTACTGATCTGTTGCCTCTGTATGAAGCAATTGAGTTCCTCCAAAATAAATACGCGCTTATCGTCACAATTGAGCCCGGCGCCTCTATTTCACGTTCTGCGGCTTTTTTGAAAGTGACAGTGCTCGACCTTTTTCAAAGCAGTGGAATGAATGTGGCAATTATTGACACTTCAGTGAACGCCCTACCAGAAGTATTTGAATATCAATATAAACACGAACTTGCCGAAGAATCGATAGATGGCAAATACGTTTACTCTATTTGTGGAATGACGTGTCTTGCCGGAGATCGTTTTGGAAGCTATTGTTTCAATGGTCCTTTAAAAATTGGCGATCAGCTCACTTTTACGAATTGTGGATGTTATTCCCTCGTAAAAGCGCATATGTTCAATGGAGTTAACTTGCCCGCCATCTATTTCAAAGATCATGAAGGGCAAATTAGGCTAGTAAAAGAGTACAATTATAATGATTGGAAAATGCGTTGGCAATAATAAAAGGAGGTAATCATGAAAGTAAGAGAATATAACTTCAAGGTTCCTATTACGTTTACATTCACAGAACTTGCGGAAAACATCGCAAGGAAAATCCCGCCCTTTTCCCAGCCGGTTAGGTTTGTTGTGACCCATGTGGACGGTAAATATTGGCATTGTGAAGTTGCAGTCATTGAAGAGACATCATTTGATAACGGCATTTTCGATTTTGTCCCACGCTCTTTTGAACGAACAGAAAAAATGACCGTGGTTGCAATCATTCCCACAGGGATTGGCGCTGAAGTTGGAGGAGATTCTGGCGACGGGCAAGCTGTCATGCGCCTTTTAGCATCTGTATCAGACCGCTTGATCACCCATCCAAATACGGTCAATGGAGCAGATATTATTGAAACAACTGCCAACATGCTCTATGTCGAAGGAAGTACACTAGCTCGCTTTTTCATGGGGTCGCTCGGATTATTGCCTACACGTGCCAATCGCATTCTTTTAGCTGTCGATAAAAGGATGCAAGAGGATGGCGAACTCACAAGTTTAAGTATCAATGCAGCTTCAGCTGCGAGAATGGGATTGGGAGCCAATATCGACGTCGTTATCATTGAATCGCCTCCCATCGCTACGATTTTGCAATCTGAAAGCGGACGAGCTGCAGGGGTTATCGAAGGAATTGAAACATGGTATGAACAATTTGCCCATTATCAAAATGACTACGATGCTTTTGGCATCTCAAGTCTGCTTTTTTCCGATTCTTCAATTTATGAAGACTATTTCGCTGGAAAAATCTCTGTAAATCCATGGGGTGGAATAGAGGCGATATTGACACATAGTTTATCTTTGCTTTTAAATAGACCCATCGCCCACTCTCCTATGTATAAGTCCATGGAAGAGATCGCTCTTCCATTAGGCGTGGTCAATCCGGAAATGGCTGCAGAGGCAGTATCAAAAACATATTTGCACTGCATTCTAAAAGGTCTTCATACAAGCCCTCGATTAATTACAAGGGCTGCCGAGTTACATTTACCAGGAGTTCTCAATGCAGCAGATGTCAATTGTCTAGTAATCCCAGAGCGTTGCTTGGGTATTCCGACATTAGCAGCTTTACTGCAAGGAATTAAAGTCATAGTTGTAAGAGATCATCATAATGTGATGAAAGTCAATTTAAATACGTTGCCATGGAAGAGGGGGCAGCTCATTCAAGTGGAAAATTATGCAGAGGCTGCCGGTGTGATCGCAGCTCTTAAGGGAGGAATTTCTCTTGATAGTATTCAAAGGCCAGTTCTACACACGCGCATATTAGAAGCAAAAAAGGAGGGGATTTTAGTTTCGAAAGAAGTCTATTCAACCTAGATCCGGCAGTTCGAGATGGCAAATTAATGCAAGATCTTGAATTAGAATCACTTTGCAATGGGGTGGGACATTCCCAAATGGTGAAGGACCACCCCATTGCAAATGATTCTGGTTCAGGAGATTGCGTTAAGTTGCCGTCTCCAACTGCCGGATTTAGGTTCAAGCAACTCCTCGCATAGGCATAGACTATGCCCATAAACCATGGCTATTTCGGCTTACCAAATAGCCCCGCGTTTTACAAGTTAAAACGCGGGCTAGACTTTAGGTATTTGTGGCCTTGTCGCCATTACTCTTTGAAGGGCCTCAAATTCCAGAAGTACACGCTCAATGCTCTGCAAAATGATTGCGGTGTCAGCGTTTTCTTTGACCTTTCCCCCTAAAAGGGCGCTTTTAAGCTCTTGAAATGGTTGTTTCAATAAGGCAATATCGGTGCTTTTATCTCTTTGAAATATTCCCTTAACTAATATTTCTAAGCCGTTGATAAGGGCAAAAAAAGGATCTTTTATTTGAAGATTTGCAATATCCTCTCGCTCTATTAAAGACTTTGCCACTTCAGAATAAAGGCAAGAGGTTGTGATCTGGACCTCTTTAAACCCGGCTTTTTGCGCCGCAAGGGCAAATTTGCCAAGAAATTGCAAAGGCAATACGCTTGCTTTCATTTCATACAAAGAGACATCAAGAGTCTGTTTTCCTGTAAGGTTGATGATCGCACTACTGGTCATTTCCATCTTCGCAGATATTGACCTCTCAAATATGACTTCAAGGCGCTGATAAAGGTAAAAAAGTATAAAGCTTAAATTTTCAAGAGAGGGCTTTTTTTGTAGGTAATTTTTAATTAAAGAAAGCGTGCTATTTAAAGCATGGTGACAAAGGGAAGCTTGAGCGCTATCGATGGCTTTGATCGCCACATCAAAGACATTGTCGATTGCTTGACATAAGAGCACTTCTCCCTCAATCTTTTTAAAAGCAAACAGATCTAACAATTGATAGGGATTTAAATATCTCATTAGGCGCTTAAAAAAACATAACATGCAATCGATTGCGCTTCCAGCTCCAACTATCCATAGCGCAAGTGTAAATGGGCTTTTTAACAATTTTTCTCCTAAGACATAGAAAAATGTGAGTAGAGCAAAGACGCTTAAATACAAACTGATAAAGCGCACCCATTTGTCTTTTGAAAAAAGTGTTAAAACTGCAAAAGTGGAATACTCTGCTGCTTTTTGAAGCGCCCGAAATGAAAAAAAAAAGCTAAAAGGAATAAATATCAAAGAAAGACTTGAAAAAACCAGCATCCATTGAACGGCAATATCTCCTTGCATTGCTTCCCCGAGCGGGTAGAACAAAAACAACCCCGCCACTATTGCAGATACAATTGTCATCATCACCTTATCTCCTTGTTTATAAATCTAAAGAACAAATAGGACATATTTGACTATCGTGCCCTCTTGCCGGGCAAAAGCGCCTTGCAAAGTAAATGATCTGCAAATGGATCCTTCCCCACTCTTTTTTTGGAAAAATCTCTTTTAAATCCTTCTCGGTGGTTATGACATTTTTACCGCTGGACAGTCCCCATCTTTTAGCACACCTTAAAATGTGGGTGTCGACCGGAAATGCGGCCATATTAAAAGCTTGTATCATGACGACAGAGGCAGTCTTATGGCCAACGCCTGGTAGCTCTTCTAGCTCGGTCAAGGTTTTAGGTACCTTTCCTTCATGCTTTTCGATAAGAAGTTTGGATAAAGCAAAAATGGCCTTTGATTTAGTCTTCCCAAGGCCACAAGGGCGGATGATCTCTTCAATTTCAACTGGGGTAAGCTGCACCATCTCATAAGGAGTACTGGCCTTTTTGAAAAGGTGAGGAGTAATGGTATTAACTCTTGCGTCAGTGCATTGCGCAGAGAGGATCACAGCAATAAGCAGGGTGTAGGGGCCTTGATGCTCCAATGGAATTCTTGGTGAGGGGAAATACTCACAAAGTATCTTTAAGATTTTTTTTCCTTTTTCTTTTCTATTCATTAGACTTCATTCCCAAAGGTCTCAATTGCATGAATGATCTGCTTTTTTGCCTTTTCCACAGCAATCTTGCCTTGAGTAAAAATAAGAGGAAGCGCGTTTTTTTCCCACATTTGAATGGGTTTATCAAAATAGACGTCGATTAACACGATTTCGTGGATATGCATATCAGTAGCTAGCATATTTTCAACGCGTTCAGCTTCTTTGCTATAAAGGGTAATAAAATGCTCAAAAGTTTGCATAAGGCCTTTGGGATGGTAGCTATGTTTGTTGTTAAAGTCCATGGCAATGATGATATCGACATTGCTAGATACGGCCTCAAGCACCGGTAAAAATGTCGAAAAGCCCCCATCGACTAGCCACCTTCCCTCGTGATAAATAGGGGGTAAAAACGGCATGCAAGCAGATGAGGCATACATTGCCTTGGCTAGATGCCCATTTTTTAGTCGCACTTCTTCCCCTGTTTCCCAATCTGTTGCTTGTAAAATCGTCTTAATTTTTAAGTCTTGAAAAGTGCATCCCACTGTCAACTTTTCAAAATTTTCCAATATGGGGTCATTTCGCAGCATTGCGCGATCTTTAGAAAAACGGCTAAAGGGTAGACGCAAAAGCGCTGCCATCGTTCTATAATCAATTTGAAAGAGTTTTTTTTGTAGTAGTTCTGCAATAATTTGTCTCATTTCACTTGAGGTGTGCCCCAAAGCTTTTAAGACAGAGGCTATGCCTCCTCCGCTGCATCCGACGAGAAGATCAATCGGAATATGAGCCTGCTCAAAAAACTCGAAAAGTTCAATGGCAGCAACTGGTCTAATCCCTCCACTACTTAGGACAACGCCAATCTTAGGTCTTTTAGGCGATTGTAAAATATCTAGATAACTACTCACTACTTACCTATGCAAAAAGTGGAAAAAATTGTGCCGATGATATCTTCAGAAACGTTTGTTCCGATGATTAAGCCAAGAGAGCTTAAAGCATCCCTAATATCAAAAGTAATAAATTCAGGAGATACATTTTCATTAAGGCCTTTAATGACCATATTACATGCATCTAAAGCCTTTTGCAACGCCTCTTTGTGGCGCATGTTTGTGATGAGTAGCTCATCCTTACCTGGGGGGCCATTTTTCCATATCACGGCATCGATCATTTGGTGCAAAGCATCGATTCCAAATGATGTTTTAGCAGAAATTTCAACGACGTGTGGGCATTGAAGTTTCTCAATTTTTTTCGTGGGCAGATCAATTTTATTCCAAATGGCGATCGTCTTTTCTTTAGGTATTCTTTCTAAAAGCGCTTTGTCGTTATCATCGATCCCTTTTTCAGCATCGAGTACTAAGAGGATAAGGTCTGATTTTTCAATGGCGATATGAGATCTTCTAATCCCTTCAATTTCAATGGTCTCTGCGGCTTTTCTAATACCGGCTGTATCTAGCAATTTAAAATTAAGGCCATTTAATCTTAAGTGATCTTCTAAGACATCGCGCGTTGTCCCTGCGATATCAGAGACTATGGCGCGATCTTTTCCAAGAAGAGCATTCATAAGGGACGATTTTCCCACATTTGGAGAGCCAATAAGCGCAAGCACGATCCCCTCATGGATGATTTTTCCTTGAGTGAAGGTATCGATTAACTTTTTTATGGCATCGCAAACAGTTTGCAAACGCAAAAGAAGCTCTTCCATGGTGGCAAACTCAAGGCCTTCTTCAGGAAAATCTACCCATGCCTCTAAGATGGCGGCAATAAGGGTTAGTTCTTTTTGAAAATTTGTCACCTTTTTTGAAAGAAGCCCTTGCAGCTGCTCTTCTGCTGCGTCAAGGGCGCGCTCATTTTTTGCAAGAATTAGCTCTTGAACAGCTTCCGCTTGGCTTAAATCAATTTTACCATTGATGAAGGCTTTAAAGGTAAATTCGCCAGGGAAGGCAGCTCTTGCCCCTGCGGTAAGGACTGTGTCTAATACGCGGCGCGTGATGAGGCTGCCGCCGTGGCAGTTGATCTCTACAGTGTCTTCTCCTGTGTAAGATTTTCTGCCTAGCATGATAGAAATAAGGACGGTATCGACGACTTCATTGGATTTATTGACAATAGATCCATAATGGAGCGTATGAGATTTATAGGTCTTAATGTTGCCTGTAAATATTTTTGCAGCGACATCTAAGGCATTGTTTCCCGATATGCGGATGATGGCAACCCCACCTTCCCCTGCAGGCGTTGCCACGGCTGCAATGGTTGCTCCAGGTTCATAATGTGGATGAACAAATTCCATGTTAAAACAATTACCTTTTAAGTAGAAAGTATATGAGATTTATGATTTTATGTATTTGAAAATGGGAAAAAATGGATAAGACAAAACAAACAGCTGTTGCCATTGGCAGCGGGGGCATCCGCTCAATCGCTGCGCTCCCTCTTCTACGCTATTTGCAAGATGAAGACATCGCAATTGATTTGCTTGTATGTTCGGGTGGAGGCGCTATTGTGTCTTCGCTTTTTGCCTTAGGGTGTAGTGATGAGGAGATTGTGATACATTGCTTAAAGCTCTTTAATAAAAAGCTTTATAACCACATCGATTATAAAATGTTTGCAAGAGCATGTGGCATCCCCTTTAAAGAGAGTCCAAAATATGAGACACCATATCTTGGAAAGCCATTTTATAATGCCTTAAAAGAGGTCTTTAAAGATTTTACAATTCAAGATTTGCCCTATCGCTTAAACGCAATTGCGACAGACATCCAAACTGGAGAATCTGTGACACTTGAGAAAGGCCTTCTTGCGGATTGTCTTTATGCCTCCAATTGCGTCTACCCTTTTATTCCGCCAATAGAAGTGGACAATAAATTTCTTGTAAGTGGGGTGTTCACTTCTTCTTTACCGATGATGACAGCTGTAAAAGAAGGCATGGACACGATATTTGCTATTGACTTTACAGGGGATGAGAGCATCAATTCTAAGAGCATGCAAGAATATATCTGTAATTTCTTAAATAGGTCTTGCACAATCATGCAGAGAAGACAGACCGCCTTAAGTGTCAATTTGCATGATGGAGACAGCCTTGTCATGAATGTCGATTGCGATGAATGGGTGGGGCTTTTTGCAATCGAAAAGGTCGATAAAATCATCGAAGCTGGAAAAAGGACTTTTGCAACTTACAAAGATGAAATAGACAGGCTCATTTTCATATAAGTCCTAAAGCGATTTTTTGCCGATATTTTTCCATCAGTTTTACCATATAGTGGAGATTGTGGATAGTGGAGAGACCAAAGGCGGTCATTTCTTTGGCTTTAAAGAGGTGGTGCAGATAGGCCTTAGAGTAATTTCTGCAAGTATAGCAACTGCAGCCATCTTCAAGAGGTGCGAAATTTGTTTGATTTTCGGCTTTAGTGATATTGAGATAACCTTTTTCGGTTAAAGCCACCCCATGGCGCGCTGCTTTTGTCGGGTATGAGCTATCAAAAGTGTCGATCCCGAGGGGGATTGAGGCCTCAATGGAACTTAAATCTCCAATGCCGAGCAAATGGATAGGCTTTTCTTTGGGAAGATGTGGAACTGATGCCTTAAGCACCTCTACCATTTCCTCTTTGTTTTTCCCAACGCTTCCCCCGATGGAAAAGCCATCGAATGGAAGATCTCGCAAAAACTTACAACTTTTTTCTCTAAAATCGGCATTGATCCCTCCATGGATCACGGCAAAGATGGCCTGATTATTTGGAGATTTAAGGTGCTCGTTTAAGGATCTTTCCTCCCAACGATGGGTGCGATCTAGCGATACGCTTAACGATTCATGGGAAACATGGTAAGGGGGAAGCTCATCAAACGGAATGATGATATCTGCACCTAAGTCTTTTTGCGCCTGGATAGAAGTTTCAGGGGTTAGGAAAATTTTGGCCCCATCTCTATAGGAGCGAAAAAGAACCCCCTCTTCAGAGATTTTTAATACAGAGCCTTCGTGCTTCTTGGTGCCTTTACTTTTCAGCTCATCGGCAACGGATCCGTAGGCCAAGCTAAACACCTGAAAGCCGCCGGAATCGGTAATGATGGGAAGATTTCTCTTGATAAATTTATGCAGCCCGCCGCCTTGCTTTACGATGTGTGTTCCCGGTTGCACGATAAGGTGATAAGTATTGCAAAACATGAGCTGAATGCCGATCTCTTCAACTAAGGCGTTATCCAATGCTTTGATCGTTCCATTAGTGCCGACGGCGACGAAATTAGGGGTATCGATGATTCCATGAGGGGTGTGGATTCTCCCAACGCGGGCACCTGATTTTGGCGAAGTATGTAGAATTTCAAATTTCATAATTTTCTATTGAAACAAAAGCAAGATTTTATTACAATGGAAAATAATTATCTCTACTTATAAGGAGGTTTATATGTTTAATGATGAGCTAGAATTAAAGGTCCAAAAGCATGAACGAGATATCCGAAAGCTATCGATCGATTTGGACAATATAAGGAGGCAAAATCAGTCTCTTTTTGATGATCTCAATGTCTCTTCTTGTCAAGTTTCCCAGTTTATGTCGGACCCAGCTCAGTTTACCACCGAGGACTGGGCCCATCTCGTCCAAGAAAAAAAACGGATTGATGATAAGCGCGAGATGGAGCTAAAAAACATCCGCAATCCGGCCCAAGTTAAAAAGACTTTGACCGAAAGAGCGATGCCAAATCACTGGATTTACGTGCGTTAATCTTAGAAAACGTCAATTTGCCGTCTCCAACTGCCGTTTCTAGGATTATGATAAAAGAGCTCTTTATTACTAGGCAAAACTTTACACAGAACAGCTTCAGGCAGCTGAAGATTACTCCCTTCTCTCAAAAGCAATCGGCATTCATATTCTCAACTTTACATCTATTCCAAACGTTGAAAAATACCATAATGTTTTTCATATTAGACTTCTTTCGAAACTGCAATCCCTTGCCTCTGTCTGTGCCCGTGCCTCCATCCTATTACCCATATCTTTTCTATCGCTGCTGCCGCAGCTCTAATTTTATTTCGCTTCTACCCCACATTCCACGTCGCTTCACTCCGTTTCATGCGGGGCTGCTGCACTGAAAGCGGCTGCCGCCGCTGGTCACGGCAGTGACCAAAGTGTGATAGCCCCGCATGAAACGGAGCGAAGCGACGTGGAATGTGGGGTTGCAAGTAGTTGATAATCAAGCTGCGGCAGCAGCGATAGTACACATATGGGTAAGAGGGACTTTTTTTGAGCGGGAATTGCTGGGTTTTGGCTTTGAGAAAACCCAAATTTTTAAATACTTTCGGTATAAAAACCAGGCAAGTTCTTATCCTTATCTGAAATGACTACGGGACTAAAGGGCCATTGAATGTTAAATTGAGGATCGTCAAAGCGCACTCCTTTTTCAAACTCAGGTGCATACATTTCAGAAACGAAATAAAGCACCTCAGTATGATCTTGAAGGGTCAAAAATCCATGTGCAAAGCCGGCAGGCACATACACCATCTTGCGATTTTTAGCAGAAATTTCCACGCCAAATGAGATGCCAAAGGTCTTAGATTCTGGTCTTAAATCTAAGGCCACGTCGTAAAAGGCTCCTTGAATGCAGCGTATGAGTTTTGCTTCCCCTTTAGGAGGCGCTTGATAGTGCATCCCGCGAAGTGTGCCTTTTTTTAAGCTGAGGGAATTATTGACTTGGACAAATTGAGATTCAATGCCATGCTTTGCAAATTCGTCTTTGCAAAATATGCGGGAGAAAAAACCTCTCTCATCTTCCCTTTTTTCTGTTTCAATGAGATAGACCCCTTCTAAGGGGGTATTTATGAAATGCATGTGGCCACCTTTTTTTTTGAATATCCCATTCCCATGTAGGTCGTCTTTTTAAATTTAAGTGCCTCAAACATACGGCGGCAATCGAAAAGTACTTTAGTGCTACTAGCTTCATGTTCTAATAGATCGGAAAGAATGCGGTATTCCTCCCACGGCGTTGCGAGGATGATAATTTCGCAAAGATTAGCTGCTGCTTTCCAATCTGACACAAGTGCATCTTTAAATACTGGGTGCTTAAGGCTCACATGATGCATCGCGATCGGGTCGTGCGCTTGCAATAGGGCGCCATGTTCAAGCAAATCGTATCCGATTTTAAGCGCCGGGGACTCTCTAATGTCGTCTGTGCCGGGCTTAAAGGCAAGTCCTAGTAGAAGTATCTTTTTCCCCGTAAGCTCTCCCAGATGCTTTTTTAAAGACATTGCAATTTTTTTTGGTTGCTGCGCATTGACGTCTAAAATGGCCTGCGCCATGTATGGCGTTAAGCCGACTTCCCCTTGCAGCGTTCTAAACGCCTCAACATCTTTGGGAAAGCAGCTTCCCCCAAATCCACATCCTGGGGTCAGGTAGGAAAGAATTTCTGGTTTAAGCTTTTTGTTAGGAAACCACCTCTTATCTAAGGCTATACCCTCAATGACACTCATCGCATCAATTCCCCCAAGTGCAACGCAAAGATTGGCCATTTCATTAGAAGCTGAGATCTGAAGCGCTAATAAATAGTTACATGCGTACTTGATCATCTCAGCTTCTCTTGCGTTGCAAAATAGCTTATCGCAACTCCAAGGGCGATAAATCATTTCAAGAATGCTGCGCGTCTCTTCCCCCTCACATCCAAGGATAATGCGATCGGGTAGCATAAAATCTTGAACGGCATTTCCCTCTCGTAAAAACTCAGGATTCATCGCAAGGTGAAATTGTGAGGCACTTTTACCCGATTTTTTTTCGAGCAGCTCTTTAATAAAAGTGTCTGTGGTGCCGGGAATAACCGTGCTTTTCACAATGACAGTGCACTTTGTTTCCTTCAATTTTATCACCTCGGCCACATCTGAAATAGCGGCTTCAATATGCGTTAAATCGATTTTTCCCTGATTTGAGGGAGTTCCGACGGCGATTAGGAAAATGTCATTTTCCATTAACGCCTCATGCGTCATGAGCTTAGCTTTAAATTGGTTGCAAGAGATGGCTTTACTTAATAGGTCATGAAGACCTATTTCGTGAATATGTGGATTGCCTTGATTTAGCATTGTCACGACATCTTGTGAGATATCTAAGGCAAGGATTTCATGCCCAACATCTGCAAGGCAAACTCCGCTGACAAGTCCAACGTATCCGCAACCAATGACCGTAATTTTCATTTTTCATCCAAATAATAGCGATATGTTTTTAGCAGCCCTTCATCAAGCCCAACTGTTGGGTTGTATCCAAGGAGTCTTTTGGCCTTTTCAATGTTTGGGCATCTCCTAATAGGGTTATCGACCAAATAGTTTTGATCATCGCTTTGCTTTCGAATTATTTTTAAATGTTTCTTTTCAGTAATTGCAAGGATGCGTGCCCCAAGTTCATGCATTGAAATTTCTGGCGTATCAACCCCGATATTAAAACTTTCCCCATTATAATGAGAAAAAAGGAGAAGAAGGTAGCCGTATATAGCATCTGTGACGTAGCAAAAGGTGCGCTTTGCGCTCCCATCTGAAAGCAAGGTGATATCGCGATCAAAAAGCGCGTCCCGGAAAAAATCGGGTATAACCCTTTTATCTAAAAGGTTTAAGCCTGGACCATAGTTATTAAAGGGCCTTGCGATTTTGATCGGGACTTTATGCACTTGAAAAAAGTTAACAGAAAGCGTTTCTCCATATCGCTTGGATTCATCATAGCAAGCTCTTGGTCCTGTGCAGCTGACAAATCCGCGATACTCTTCTGATGTCGGGATCTGATCAGGAGAAGGGTCGCCATAAATTTCACTCGATGAAAAAAATAAGATGCTTTTAACTTGGGGCAAAATTTTGGCAAATTCTAAAATATTCCTTAAACCGATCACGTTGGCATCCATTGTTTCGATCGGGTGCAGGCGATAATAGGTGGGGGAGGCGATAGAGGCGGCGTGAATAATAAAATCAACTTTTGGAAAAGTTGTGGTATGGATGATATCAGATTCTAATACCTTTAAATCGGATCGATTTTGCAGCTTTAATAGCCAATTAGGCCTACCCCTCATCAAATTATCGCACGCAAAAACTGTGCAAGGTGTATCTAATCGTTGAAGGTCATTTAATCTTAAGAAATAATGAACGAAATGCGCTCCTAAAAAGCCACAAGCACCTGTTATGAGAACTTTAGCGCCGCTTGCATTGCTATTTTGCGAACTCACCTTTTCAATGATTTCGTCTGCTGCTTGTTTTAAATGAATATCCATTATTTTAAATACGGAGCAGTTTTTGATTTTTTATTTTTTGCAATTTCTTCAGGAGTTCCCTTAAAAACGAGAAAGCCTCCCGCATCGCCGGCTTTTGGCCCAAGCTCTATGATATAGTCGGCATTTTTAATCACATCGAGATTATGTTCGATGATCACGATCGTGTTGCCTTTATCGACAAGTCTTTGCAAAACGCTTAAAAGTTTTTTTATGTCATCAGAGTGAAGACCAGTAGTGGGTTCATCCATTAAATAAAGAGTGCGCCCAGTAGATCTTTTAGAGAGCTCTTTGCTAAGTTTTATGCGCTGCGCTTCTCCACCCGATAAGCTTACCATCTCTTGTCCAAGCTTAAGGTAGCCAAGGCCTACGGAAATTAGGGTGTCTAAGGGTCTTGTGATACGGGGGTGATTTGCAAATACAGCCCTTGCATCATCCACTGTCATATCTAAGTACTGCCCAAAGTTTTTCCCAGCGTATTGCACTTCAAGGCTTACAGGATTTAAACGCATTCCCTTGCAATCTTCGCAAACGACCTTAACGGGCGGAAGAAAATGCATTTCCACTTTTTTGTATCCGAGGCCATAACAGGCGCTGCACATCCCTCTTCTATGGTTATAGCTAAAATGTTTGCCTTGCAGCCCCTTAGTGCGCGCTAAGGGAAGCGATGTGAAAAAATCCCTCATTCTCACTAAGATATCGACATAGGTGCCGACATCAGAGCGCACTGTGTGGCCGATTGGGTTTTGATCGATTGAAAGCAGTTTATCGATGGCAGCAATTCCTTCGACCCTACATTCTTTATATGTCACGCCATCTTGCCTACTTTGCACCCCTTGATGGATAGCGGGAAGGATAAGTTGATTGAGAAGTGTCGATTTCCCAGATCCAGACACACCTGTTAAGCAAGTCAATAATCCAAGGGGGAGTTTAAGAGATAGATTCTTTAGGTTATGCAGCTTAGCTCCTTTTATGCTAAGCGCCATTTCCGCATTTTGATGCCTTTTTTTAGGAATCGGAATGGAAATTTTAGAGGAAAGGTAGGCGCCCGTTAAAGAATCTGGGTTGTCTTTAATCTCTTGCAGCGTCCCTCTTGCCGTGATATGGCCACCTTTTGCGCCTGATGCAGGCCCAAAATCTAAGATATAATCGGCAGTCTCAATTGTTTTAAGGTCGTGCTCAACGATTAGGACAGTGTTTCCACTATTTTTAAGCTCTTGCAAGGCGCTATTTAATTGATCGTTATCAAAGGGATGTAAACCAATTGTCGGCTCATCGATGACGTATAGCACGCCGGTAAGTCCGCTGCCAAGCTGCCTTGCGAGTCTTATCCGCTGCGATTCTCCTCCGGAAAGAGTCGGAGCCTTGCGATCTAAGGAGATATAGTGCAAGCCAACCGAGGCAAGAAAGCTTAGCTTATTAGCTACTTGCTTTTTGATATCTCCAAGCAGTTTGCTTTCTTTTGTCGATAACTTTAGATTTTGCATGAAGTCAAGGGCTTTATCGATTGCCATGTGGCAAAGATCTGTAATGGAGACGTCTGCAATTGTGACATGGCGCGCAAGTGGATTTAAACGGGTGCCTTCACAAGAAGGGCATTCAAGTTCATCGAGTAAGGGGGTGATCGGGTCTTTTAAAGCGGCTTTTGCCCCCTTGCCAATTTTTGCAAATACGCAATTGATTCCGGGCCAAGAAAATTGAAGTCCGTTAGGCCCTTGATAGAGTTTGTCTTTTGCAGATCCATTCATCAGCAGATGCAGTTTATCTGAAGGCATCTTTGAAAGAGGCTCATCTTGCGAGATTTTTTCTTCCTTAAAAAAGATGGCAGCAAGTGCCATGCTTTTGCTATTTGTCTTTTCTTTCCAAAGGAATTTTAGCAAAGTTGTGGGTGTGTGTGATTGCACATTGCCCATCTGATCGCCCATCTGTATGAGATTAGCCCCATACTGATAACCAAGACCCTGGCAGTCTAGACACATACCTAAAGCATTGTTAAAAGCAAAGGTCTGTGGAACGATTGGGGGATATGATTTTCCAGAACTTGCTACTGCAAATGACAAGTTAAAAGGGATGTCGATATCATCCTTTGCAACGATTAGTTGACCTTCCCCAATAGATGCAGCTGATTCGACAGCTTCCAAAAGTCTAAGGCGATTTTGCTTTGCGACTTTTAACCTATCGATAACAAGGAAAAGATCGTTTTTTCTTTTTTTGTCAAAACTTTGAAGGAGCTCTTTAGAATCGATATCAAAGTATTGTCCATTTAAACGCAGCTTTAAAAAACCCAAAGGCTGCAAATGGGTAAGAAGTTCATCGACGGAGTGATATTTTTTTGCCTCGACTTTTGCAAGAATTTGTACTCTTTCCCCATCAGGTAGTGCAAGAATTTTACCCACGACAAACTCCTTGCTAATCGATTGGATAATTTCGCCAGTTTCTGGACAATGGGGGATGCCAAGATGGGCAAAGAGCAATCTTAAGTAATCGTAACATTCTGTCATGGTGCCGACGGTGCTGCGCGGATTGCCCGCATGCGCCTTTTGCTCGATGGCAATTGCAGGCGAAAGTCCTTCAATGCTAGCGACTTTTGGTTTTGGCATTTGTTTGACAAATTGCCTTGCGTATGGGGAGAGCGATTCGATATAGCGTCTTTGTCCTTCTGCATAAATTGTATCGAAGGCAAGTGAGGTCTTTCCAGAACCTGAGGGGCCTGTACAGACAGTGAGGCGGTTTCTTGGGATACTCACGCTCACTTGCTTTAAATTGTGTTGCTCTGCATCGATGACTGTAATCTCTTGAATTTCCTTGGCATGGGCAATCTCTTTTTTTGCTTTTGTCATTTGTGCTTTTTTTAATGCAGGCGTACTCTTAAGGGATAATTTAATGGCCTCACCTGTCGGAGTGTTTAAGGTGGCAATCTTTTCTGGCGTCCCTTTTGCAATGACTTGTCCACCTGCATCGCCCCCTTCAGGTCCAATGTCGATGATCCAATCAGCCGTTTTGACGACGTCCATGTTGTGTTCGATCACGACAAGGGTGTTGCCCCTTTCGACAAGTTCGTGAAAAACTTCCAAAAGATGTTTGATATCGTGAAAGTGAAGTCCTGTCGTCGGTTCATCAAAGATATAAAGGGTATTTCCTGTTTGAGGGCGGGCCAGCTCTTTAGCAAGTTTTATCCGCTGCGCTTCACCACCCGATAGCGTCGTTGAAGATTGCCCAAGCTTGATATACTCCATCCCGACTTTTTCAAGCACTTTGAGCTTATGAAAAATAGCGGGCATATTTGCAAAAAAGGCAAGGGCAACAGCTACCTCCATCTCTAAAATATCGTAGATGTTTTTCCCTTTATATAAAACAGAGAGCGTCTCTTCATCAAACCTTCTTCCCTTACATCTTGGGCAATCCATCCAGGCATCTTCCATAAAGTCCATGTCGATTTTGATTTGCCCCATCCCCCCACATTCTCTGCAAGAGCCTTCTTTGACATTGAAACTAAAGCGTCCCGGTTTATATCCCCTTGCACGGCTCTCTGGAAGCTGTGTAAATAGGTCTCTTATCTCATCAAACACTTTGGTATATGTAGCCGGATTAGATCTTGGATTTCGGCCGATTGGGGATTGATCGATCTCAATTACTTTATCGATGCACTCTATCCCTGAAATCTTTTTGTGGGCGCCGACAGGGTGCTCTCCTCCATGTAGATGGTTGTCAAGAGCTGGAAAAAGGATGTCGCTGATGAGAGAAGATTTGCCAGATCCCGATACGCCTGTGACAGCGATAAAAATACCCGTTGGGATTTTAAGAGTCACATTTTTTAAATTATGATGTGTGGCGCCTTCGATAATGATCTGTTTGTCATTTGCTTTTCTTCTTTTTGTGGGGATTGGAATCGAAAGGCGTCCGCTTAAATACCCACCTGTTAAAGAGTTTGGACTTTTGAGCAAATCCTGCAGGCTACCATCGACGACAATTTCGCCTCCTCTAGATCCTGGTCCTGGACCAAAGTCGACAATATGATCCGCTTCCAATATTGTTTCTTCATCGTGTTCGACGACGACGACTGTATTGCCGATGTTTTTTAAGTGTTTTAGGGTCTTGATGAGCTTGTGATTGTCCCTTGGATGGAGTCCAATAGAGGGTTCATCGAGGATATAGGTGATCCCGACAAGTCCTGATCCAATTTGAGAAGCTAGGCGAACGCGTTGTGACTCACCTCCAGATAGCGTGGGCGACGTTCTATTTAACGTCAGATACCCAAGGCCAACTTCTAAAAGAAACTTTAATCTCTCTTGTATCTCTTTAATGAGCTCATTTGCGATGTGGTGCTCTGTGTCAGAGAGAGAAAGATCATTAAAAAACTTAAAAAGACCTTCAATCGTCATATCGGTAAGGGAGGCAATTGCCTTTCCCTTAAGAAGTGTTGCCGCTGGATATGGCTTTAACCTACCCCCTTGGCATGCCGGACACACCTGCTCTTTCATGAGCTTTTGCATCTTATTGCGATAAAGATCGCTTTTAGCTTCAGCAAAGCGCGAGTGAGCCTCATATAAGACACCCCTCCACTGCACATGATCGCTCCACGTGGCATGGGTCTCAGGATGGACAAAGTGCATCTTCGTCCATTTTTTTTCTGTGCCGTGTAAAAAAAGCTGTTTAGCTTCAACGCTTAGCTTTTTCCAAGGTGTTTGGATATTAAAATGGGCAATTCTTGCCAAGTTATCGTAAATATTGCCATAGCGTACAGTCTTATAGGAACTTGCGACAGCGCAGCAATCCTCTGCGATGGAAAGATTTGGATCAATAATTTTATTAAGATCAAATTCGTTAACAAGTCCTAGGCCAAAACACCTTGTACACATGCCAGTTGGACTATTAAATGAAAAGTCGCTTGGCTCAAGCGCGCTATAAGAGAGGCCAGACTTTGGCGAGAAGGCGTGCATTGAAAAAAGCGTTTCTTCATTTGTCTCATCAAGAAGTACGCTCATGACGCCGCTCCCCATTGCAAGCGCTAAAGTGATTGCTTCAGCAATGCGCGAGGCATTGTCATTGCTTGCGTTTAGGCGGTCGATGACGACGTCGACATCGTGGGCAATCGTGCCATCGAGTGAAATTTTTTCGCTTAAGTCGATGAAGGTGCCATCGACTCTTGCGCGCATAAACCCTTTGCGGAGCAAGTCTTGAAAGTCTTCGATGAATTCCGCTTTTTTATTGCGGGCAAAAGGACTTAAGAAAATGACCCGTTTGCCATTTGCCATGTTTTGGATTGTTTTGATGATCCTTTCGCGGCTTTGTGGGGTGACAGGCTCATGGCTAATTGGGCAGTGGGGCTCGCCAATGCGCGCATAAAGCACACGCATATAGTCGTATATTTCGGTAATGGTCCCAACTGTTGATCTTGGATTTTTGCCAGAGGTCTTTTGTTCGATCGAGATGGTCGGTGTGATCCCTTCGGCATATTCAAGATCTGGCTTTCCCATTTCTCCAATCTGCCGTCTTGCAAAAGTGCTAAGCGATTCGATATAGCGGCGCTGTCCTTCCACAAACAGTGTGTCAAAGGCAAGTGATGATTTACCAGATCCAGAGACCCCTGTAAAGACGATAAGCTGATTTGCTTTGATCGTAAGATCCACCCCTTTTAAATTGTGAACCTTGACGTTTTTTAATGTGATGGATGATTTAGGTTGATTTGACATGACTTAAGATTTTTGAATTTTTAAACATCATATCATATCGTTTATTAACGTTCATCTTTTCATCGGTAATTACATTCATTATTCAAAAAAAATGTTGACTATCTACTTATTTAGTTGGCACTATGGCGAAAAAGGAGGCGTGGATGGCATTTGCAGTAGGTTCAGGTTTATCGCGTTCAGGTTCATTTGAGGATTATTATGTAGTCGAAATGGGAGATACCTTGCCAGATGAACAGGGTCCAATTTTAGATAATTCCCCTCGACTTATTGCAAATGCCTCTTCGCTTTCAACAAAGATATCAGAGGCTGTTTGCGATAGTGTCCCTTCTTACTCTCTTTCAATCCAAGTCAAGCCAAGGCTCTTTACCCATGATCCCTCTTCTCTTGAAAGAAAGATTATGGAGGCCATCACTGATATCTTTATCTATCGCTGTTCTATTCGAAAGGGCGAACTGCTTGGCGAGGGGTGTTTTGGCGTTGTGCAAAAATGTGTAATGGAAACTGCAACAGGGACGAAAGAGCTTGCCTTAAAGGTCACAAAACTCGACATTACAAAATTAAGTGATGCAGTCAATGAAGTCGAAATTGTGAGAAGGCTCTCCCATGTGCATCTTTGCCCATATATAAGAGTCGAAATTAAAAGATTGAGGAACATAATTGACTTTCAAGTGTATTTACCGTGTTATGCCAAGGATTTACAAAAGTGGATAGAGAAAGAAAGAAGTAAGACATCGCTTGAGGAGTACGATGCGACGTGCATAAGAGTTGCAAGACAGGTTTTCTCTGCCATCGAGTATCTTCATGGACAAGGTATCGTTCATAGAGATATCAAACACGATAATATTTTTTTAGATGCAAGCGGCAATGCGATCCTTGGAGACTTTGGGCATGCCAACATGAAAGGAAGCCCATCTAAACACTACGGAGGGCCAGGTTTTGTCTGCCCGCCATTATCTGAATATAAATGGTCTAGATATACAAAGGAATTAGCCAAACAAAAAACAGACAGATGGATTGCAAAACCGATGGAAGATTGGTGGGCTTTTACTATTGTATTAGTCATGTTAATTAAACGTCGACAAGTGTATAGCAAAGAGTTTAATGACTACTATCCTTTTATTTGCCCAACTATTGTACTTCCCCGCTCTTTTTTCGAAGATTTCAACGAAGCAAGGGTATTTCCAATTCCATATCCGCGCGCTCATTTTCTGTCTACACCCATTCCTGCACCTTTACGGAAGCTAGTCGCCTTCTTTGAAGGGGCTAAAGAATTGTATCGCCAGGAAAGTGTGAGAGGTGAGCAATCAAATCTTTGTTTTGAGCTTCACAAAATATTTGACCTGACAGGGAACCGACATTTGCGCCTCTTTTGCCAAGGTTTCATAAATTTGCAGTTGCAACTCATCGACAACAATAAAGAAAAATACTTTCAAATTCTTGAAAATTTGGTCAAGCAGTTGCAGCGTCTATTTGTAAATGAAGAGCACTTAAAGAGCTTTTTAGGGGATATGGATCTTTTGGCAAGTGAAGATCATCGCGAGCTATACAGATTGACAAGGGACGTTTTAGCTCGGTATCAAGAATACAACTCAAAAACAGAGGCAGTTACAATACCTGCAAATAGCTCACTTTCTTTTGGTCGCCGGCTCATTGCTTTTTTTCCTACACTTACAAAAGTTTAAAAATCTTTTCTTGCGTAGTTTCGTGTAAATATGCTAGTATGTTGCATCCTAAGGAAGAGTGGCAGAGTGGCCGAATGCGTCTGTCTTGAAAACAGAAGGGCTCGCAAGGGCTCCGTGGGTTCGAATCCTACCTCTTCCAATTGTCTAATACTACATAAGCCTATAAAAAGGCTTATGTATACCGTAAGTATTTCAAAATTTGGATCAGTTGGGATATGCCGGTTTCAGAGGCTGACAGAAAAATCGCTCTGATAGGAAATCTTCTGATAGGAAATCTTCAGAAGGTCTAATTTTGAGTCGTTTTTTTTGCAGATCGACGTCTGTTGCAAATTCACATACTCTTAAGAGTCGGGAATTTGCAACAGACGTGAGAGATGCGGAAAAAGGGCCAAAAGGCAATTTGCAAAGATTTTCTTTTAGCCTCTTAACACTTGCAACTTCTCATGTCACTTAACTAGCAACAGTCTCATTAGCAGCAGCAGCTGCGCCTTCTTCTGTCATTACTTTAAGTGTAATGGAGGCTGTGATACCTTCTGGAAGTTTAATATCAATAGGGTGAACACCTGTTGACTTAATCGGCTGCTTCAGCAAAAGAGCGCGCTTTTCTAAGGTGAGATTTGTTTGGGCGCGGATCAGCTCGATCACATCGTGAGCTGATACCGAACCATACATATGTCCTTCGTGGTCAACTTTTACGATAGAGGTCAATACAAGTCCATCCAATACCTTGGCAGTGCTTTCTGCCTCTTGCCTTTCGACAGCAGCCTTCTTCTTTCTTTCTTCTTGTAAACGGGTTTGCATGCGCAAAGCACTTTTATCGGCTGGCACTGCAAAGCGTTTTGGGACCAAGAAATTGCGCGCAAATCCTTCGCGAACTGAGACGATCTCCCCACTGCGGCCAAGATGTTCTACGTCTTCAATTAGTAGCAATTTTTGTGCCATAATTTGTTACTCCTTCAATAACTTTTTAAGCTTCAGCGACAAAAGGCATCAGTGCCATGTGGCGAGCGCGTTTAATTGCTGCAACCAACAGTTTTTGATGGTGCATGGAAACTCCAGTGATGCGACGAGGAAGGATCTTTCCTCTATCGGTAACAAATTGCAAAAGCGTGTTGACGTCTTTGTAATCGATCTGTTTGATACCAGCTGCAGTAAAAGGACATGATCTACGCTTTTTACTAAAGCTGCGGTAATCGGATGGAGCATCTGGAGATGTTCTTGGTCTTTGATTATTGTACATACTTAAAAACTCCTTACTGTTTGTCTTCTAAGGGTTTAAATTCAATTTTTTCCATCACCTTATCGGTGCGTAGTGTAATAAAGCGCACGAGGTCTTCATTTAAGTGATAATCATGCCAAAGTTCTGCAATTGCAGAGGGTCCGAGATTGAAGTAGACGATATAAAAGTGTCCTTCTCTATGCCCATCAATTTCATAAGCTAAACGACGACGCCCCTGATCGTGTAGTTTAACGATCTCTCCGCCCCGTTGCTTGATTCCGCCTTGGATTTTATCTAACGCTTTATGGCGCGCATCATCGCTAAGGGTTGCACTGATTACATACATCCCTTCATAAAGGTTTTGTTTTTGTTGTTTCATTAATTATCTCCCTCTATAAACTGTTTTATCGATCATTATCTTGAATGATCGCAAGCAAAGCTGACTCACCCTTTTCGATAAATGAATCAAGCGCTTCTACCTCAGATTGACTAAATTCACTTAAGACATAGTCTGCAAGATCTTCTTCAGGAAGGGGTCTTCCCACTCCCATGCGAAGCCTTGTAAATTCTTGGCTTCCAAAAGAATCAATAAGACTTTTTAAGCCATTATGTCCTCCGGACGATCCACTTTTTCTCACCCTTAACTGGGTAAATGGAAGGTCCACATCATCGCAAATGACAACAACTTGATTTAAAGCAATATAGTTATCACTTGCATATTGTTTAACTGTTGGGCCACTTAAGTTCATATACGTCAAAGGAAGGAGAAGCTCGACTTTAACCTCTGTAATTGATTCTTTCGAATTAAGTAAAGACTTAAGTTGAACGATTCCTTTTGCACGCTTTGCTGTATATCTTTTATCCTCTTGCCAACTCCAACTCATGGAGTTTGCAATTTTTTCGACTACCATGAACCCCAGATTATGCCTGGTTTTGGCGTACTGTTTACCCGGATTGCCAAGTCCAACAACGAGTACGCTTTTTGTCATAGATAGCCGTTTTATTTTTTAGCAATGACTAAAGCAACTTCCTTCAAAACAGCGAGCGGCCTTACCGTCTTAGGAATCTCTAGATCCGATAATCGTTTAGAGTCGGCAATCTGTAAGCTTCTAATATCTAGTGTAAATACAGTCGGAATATCTTTTGGTAGGCAAGATACTCGCAAATGTCTGATCACTAAACGGGGAACTCCCCCAAGTTTAATCCCAACGCAATCCGCAGCTCCAGTGTACTCGATTGGCACTTTCACTTTAACAGGCACATTATCGTTAAGCTCTTCAAAGTCTAGGTGGCGGACTTTATACGTTGTCGGCACATACTGAATTTCTTTCAGAATTGCCTTGCGCTGTTTTCCATTTTTATCGACTAGAGTAAAAATGGTGGTAGAAAGTCTTCCAGGAAGTACACTGCGGAGCAATGCGCTAAAGTCGGCTTCATTAACTGCAACCGATTCTGCATTTTTACCGTTATGGTATACACAAGCCGGAATATGGCCTTCTCTGCGAAGTCTTTTAGTTTCGCTTTTTTTAAGGTCTCTTGTGACTAGGTCCAGTTTCATGAATCCTCCCAAGTCTGGTTCATGTTTAATTCAAAATTTTTATGAAAGCATGCAGCCGATTAATTGGCTAAGAGGTGCAGCAAGAGATACAATGCGAATTTTTTTACAATCTAGGATCGATTGCGTCGCAGGTACACTATTGCTGATGTATAGCGCTTCGATTGGACTTTCCTCAAGTATACTTACAGCATCTTCTACAAGAAGACCGTGAGTCGCTAAAGCAAAGATTCTCTTTGCGCCCCTCTCTTGGCACGCTTTCGCAGCTGACACAAGTGTTCTAGCAGTAGAACACATGTCGTCAGCGAGAAGAACATCTTTTTCTTTTACATCTCCCGTAATAGCGACAACTTCAACTTTAGATGCGCTGTGACGCACCTTACTTATGATCGCTATCTCGGTTTTCAGTCTGTTCGCGACATCCCTTGCAAGGATTGTAGCCCCAAGGTCAGGTGGTACGACGACGACTGGCGTTTTATGATCTTTCATAAACGCTTGAGCTAAGGTTTCTCTAAAGAAAACTTGCTCTATAGGGACATTAAAAAAACCTTCCACAGGTCCTGAGTGCAGATCCACAGTCAAAACATGTGTCGCTCCTGCAGACTCCAAAAGATTGGCGACAAGCCTTGCTGTGATCGGGGCGCCTAAGGTATCTTTTCTATCCTGTCTGCAATAGGCAAAGTAAGGGATCACAGCTGTTATCGATTTTGCTGAAGCCCTTTTAAGGGCATCGATCATGATCAATAGCTCAATCAACTGATCGTTTGGCTCTCTTGCTATAGACTGAAAAGCAAAAACATTGCGTCCACGGACCTCTTCTAATAGATGGATAGAGATCTCTCCATCTGGGAACCGCTGAATTGCAATTTTTCCTAGCCCGGTCTGCAAACACTTAGCAACTTCTGCGGCAAGCTCAGGATGTGAGGTTCCACTAAAAAGGGCTAAATTTTGCATATTTTCATTTCTGCATTTTCTCTATTTTTTTGCTTTTTCTCTATTTTTTTGCTTTTTCTCTATTTTTCTTTTTCCCCTTTACGTTTTGGGGTGGAAGGATTCGAACCTCCGCATGGCGGTACCAAAAACCGCTGCCTTACCGCTTGGCGACACCCCAGTCTCAAACAATACGAAATACTACCTAAACACTTAATTTTTCTGCAATAGATAAATCATTTTTTTTGCAATTGTGCTCTAATTGCCAGGAATAAAGGGATTTCGGCGCGGCTTCGATTTTCCATTTTTGCGGCGCCTCCAGTGCTCACCTTATCAGAAACCCACTCTTCAATGAGTTCGATGACAAATCCCGCTTCAAAGAGCCATTTTGAAAGGCTTGCAAGCGGGTAATGGAAAGACAATGTCGTAGAAGATGCCTCCCCTTTGCTGGGATGGGTTTGAATAGGAATACTCATGGCAGTGGCATAGCGATCGATTCTACGGTATTGCACTTTTTGCGCTTCATCGACTTTCCAAGAAGATTGGCGCGGGACTCTAAAGCAAGGATGGTTCATGGCGATGACGAGTTTTCCCCCTTTCATTAAATGCCTTGCGGCATTATCAAAGCAAAGTTTTGGATGTTCGATGTTTTGAATGGCAAGAACGATTGCAGCGTGAGTAAAATCCATTTTTTTTATGGGAAGAGGCTTTGTAGCATCTGCCACGATATATTCGTGAGATGGGTTTTTATCTAGCTGTTTTGCCGTTTTGCTAAGCGATGCAGAAATTTCAACGCCTGTATAGGCCACATGTGTAGGGATATGACGAGCAAGAACTCCAGATCCAGAGGCAAGGTCTAAAAGAGACGCAGTAGGGGATGAGCTAAAACCTAGCAGAGTAAGCACCCCCGGTAAGACAATATTTTGGTGATAATAGTGCCCATCCGTTCCAACCGATCCACTGTACCATTTTTCAACTGGCTCCCATGATGTTGTGGGTGTTTTCTTTGCAGTTTTAGGCTGCCATTTGTCTTTTTTATTTTGTGTCATAAGTGATTGTGATCTTAAGGTTTTTGATCAATTATACCCCAAAGCAAAGTAATCTCGCAAGCATTCTGGAAGTTACGGGTGTGATTTAGGTTAAAAGTTGTACGCAGCTAAAGCTACTTTTTGTTATAACGTATACATTATGCAAAGCCAAGCCGTTATTCTGAAGAAGGGAAAAGAAAAACCCATACGCAATTGCCACCACTGGATTTTTTCAGGGGCTATCGATAAGATGCCGGCCTTTGCCGATGGCAATTGTTTGCCAGTAACCTCCTATCAAGGAGAGCTTCTTGGATGGGGGTACTTCAACAAACAAGCCAAGATTATTGGAAGGATGCTTAGCTTTTGCGATCTTCCGCAAGGGGGCATAGAAGAGCTTCTTACTAGCCGTCTAAATGAGGCATATTTATTTCGCAAGCAGCTTTTTGCCTTGGGATTTACCAAGGGATCTACCAACGCTTATCGCTTAGTCAATGGAGAAGGGGATTTACTCCCAGGCCTTATCATCGATCGCTATTGTGAGATTTACGTCATTCAAATCGGCACTCTTGGAATGGAAAAATTAAAGCACATCGTCATCAAATGGCTAATAACAAATCTGGCCCCAAGAGCTATTTATGAAAAATCGCTGCTTCCCTCAAGAAAAGAAGAGGGGATGTCTGATTATCAAGGTCTTTTGGATGGGGACATTGCAGATGAAGATATCTTGGTGACTGAAAATGGGCTCACATTTGCCGTTTCAATCTTGCATGGGCAAAAGACGGGCTTTTTTCTCGATCATCGCGAGATGAGAGAAGAGGTTCGTAAGTTAGCAAAGGACAAAAAAGTGCTCAATTGCTTTGCCTATACGGGTGGATTTAGCGTTTATGCGGCGATGGGAGGTGCTACAAGAGTTGACTCAGTCGATAT
>JABDAE010000002.1 GCA_013289325.1 Chlamydiota bacterium | reverse complement strand
AGAGGCACGGGATTTTAGTTTCGAAAGAAGTCTAATATTTTTATCATATCAAAGATTTAAGAGGGACTTTTTTTGAGCGGGAATTGCTGACTGCTGTGTAAAAGAGCATCAAAATGGGAAAAAAACCTATTTTCATTTTTTGTTGCTTTGAAAAACTCTTGTATGTATGATAAAATCATACATACAGGAAATTAAAAAATCCAGTATGTATGAAAAAAGAATACATAGAGGTATTATTTCTTGTTTAGACTAAGGCAAAAGATTTCCGCAGAATATTTTGATTATACGCTTTTAATGGAAGCTCTTTCCACTTATAAGTCTCCGCGGGCGAAAGTCACAAACCTCTTAAAATCAGAGGAAATCATTCGCATCCGAAAAGGACTTTATGTTTTTGGCCCTGAATATCGGAAATCGCTTGTGAGCCTTGAGGTGCTTGCCAACCAAATTTATGGGCCTTCATATGTGTCCTTAGAATATGCCCTGGCCTTTTATGGATTGATTCCCGAATTTGTCAATGAAATCACAAGTGTTACAACAAAGCGAAACAAACAATATCACACCCCTTTAGGAAGTTTTTCTTATGCCGTGATGCCAATTTCTATTTTTTCACTTGGTTACACTTGGCTTGAAATGGATGGCAATGCATTTTTGATCGCCACACCCGAAAAAGCGATTGCAGACTTATTTTATCATCGCAATTTCAAGATCGACTCAACAAATGAGCTTGAAGATCTCCTCTTTTGTGATCTGCGTTTAGAGGAAAATGCTGTTGAAAAATTTCACTTAAGGATTTTAACGGATGTCTTGAAAGCAGGTGGCAGTCCTGTTTTATCAATCTTAATAGACTGGATAAGGAGTCGAAAATGAATCAGGCAATTCAAGCCATGCTCAAACACTACAAATGTGAAACTAGGATGGAGTATGAAAGGGCTCTTAAAGAAATTTTACAAGAGGTTGCCTTAGTAGGGTTATGGAGAGGACATTTTTTTGAACATGCTGCATTTTACGGGGGGACGGCTCTTCGCATACTGCATGGGTTAGATCGTTTTTCTGAAGATCTAGACTTTACATTACTCTTTTCTCATAAAGACTTTTCTCTTAGTGAATATAACTCATGTATCCGAAATGAATTAGAGTCGTATGGTTTTGATGTTACGGTAGAGACTAAAAACAAAGTCTTGCAAACGCCTGTTCAATCTGCATTTATAAAGACCAATACTCTTAACGAATTGATCAAAATTGGGATCCCAAAAAACCTTGTGAAGGGATTTCACTATGAAACGACATTGAAAATTAAAGTTGAAGTGGATACCGATCCTGCCCCAGCTTATCGGACCGATATCCACTTTCTTAAAGCTCCCGCGTTAGTGGGAATTAAAATAGTGATTTTAGAAGACATCTTTGCAGGTAAAATGCATGCTCTCCTATTTCGAGAATGGAAAAAGAGGGTCAAAGGACGGGACTGGTATGATTGGTTGTGGTTTGTTCGAAAAGGGACTTCATTAAATCTTCAAAGGCTCTCTATTCATTTACATAACTCTGGATTTCTCCCCCAAGAGAAGTGGTTAACCAGAGAAATATTTGATCAAATGATGTTGGATAAAATTGAATCGATTGACTTAGAAAGTGTTCGTAATGATATTCGCCCCTTTGCACCCGATCTAGAAGCAATTAACTCTTGGACAAAAGAGATGTTTTGCCACTTTGTTCAAGAAATGAAAACTTTTTAGCAACAATTGCTCTAAAAAGGATTTCCGCAGACAATAGACTTCTTGTAATACCCGACGCACTAAGGTACGCGTTCACGGAGTAGTTGAACTCTTAGTCCAAAGTTTAAATTGCAGCGCCGCCTGCAATGCAAACATCTGATGGCCATAGACAATAGGGCAGCCATTTGTTTTGGCTTTTGTCAGAAGAATTGAGTCTTTTGGTTTCGTTTTAATGTCCATGAAAAGGGCTTTATTTTCAATCATCGCATCGATTGCTGTTTGCATTTGAGGCGCAAATTCTTCAAAATCTACCGGCGTGCAATTGACGACAATGTCTATATTGGGGTCATTAAACCTAGAAACGGCAGTTGGAGACGGCAACTTAACGCAATCTCTTGAACCAGAATCATTTGCAATGGGGTGGTCCTTCACCATTTGGGAATGTCCCACCCCATTGCAAAGTGATTCTAATTCAAGATCTTGCATTAATTTGCCATCTCGAACTGCCGTTTCTAGGTTAAATGCGAAAGCTGCATAGCCGTATTTGCTTTGCAGCTCTTTTGCTTTAAGGGGATCGCGCAACATCGTATAAACAACAGCGCCTCTTTTTTTTGCTTCATACATGATCGCCTTAGCAGCTCCTCCGCCGCCTAATACGAGTATGCGCTTGTTTAGGGTACTTGAAGTATTAAACCTAAAAACGTCAGTTGGAGACGCTAACTTGACACAATCTCTTGAACCAGAATCATTTGCAGTGAGGCGGTCCTTCGCCACTTGGGAATGTCCCGCCCCACTGCAAAGTGATTCTAATTCAAGATCTTGCGCCAATTTAGCGTCTCGAACTGCCGTTTCTAGGTTAAAGGATTGCTGGATGGCATCAAGAGCCCCTTTTCCATCTGTATTAAATCCGATGATTTTGTGATTTTGAATGACAAGCGTGTTGATTGCGCCAATCGCTTTTGCCTCGTCATCGATCTCATCTAAATAGGGGATGATAGCCTCTTTTAAAGGCATTGTCACGCTTAAGCCTTTGAAAGGGAGTTTTTTGACATATGTTAAAAATGTCTTTATCTCATTTTCTTTTAGGGCAATTTTAATATAGACTGCAAAGAGCCCTAATTTTTCAAATGTTTGATTATGGGTGATGTGGCTTATGCTTAAATCTATTGGATCTCCGATTAAAGCATATATGCTATTAAAAGAGCTGTAGCGATACTGCTTGGTCAGCTCCTCTATCGTAAGCTGTCCAGGAGCTGTCTTTTTTTCTTCACTGAGGATAGCGTAGGTGATGGGAGATCCCATATGATGAGCGATGATGCGGCCAAATTGTCCAATTGATCCCATGCTAACTGCAATGAGATTTGGATTTTTAGATTTGGAAAAACAAAGAAGCCTTAGCGCATCAAGAGATGATTTTGCTGTGGCGGCAATTTTGTAATAATGTGCTTTATGTCTTTGCAAAGCCTTATAGATTTTGTTTAGATTCTTTGGCATATTTGTAAAATTGTGATAGGAGATGATGATGCCAATTGTGGGGTGTTTATTTGCAATTGCCTTAATGAATGGCTTTGATACATGGTGTTCGATGTCTAGATAATCGGGATTTAAAGCAGCAAGCTTTAATAGCATTTTAAGTCTTGTCTTTTCAGATCCTTTATAATGTCCCCCTTCTTTATTGCTTCGCAAAGTGATGATGACGGCCACCTTGCACTCTTCTCTTAAGCGCTTAATTTCTGAAAAGTCGAGATGAAGAAGATAGTCGAGTCTAAGCTCAATCATCTCAGCTGTTAAGGCTGCCTCACGAATCTCTTGATAGGCACTTAAGTAATTTTCTACCTTAATGACGGCGCAAATCATCTTAAATAGCCGAATGTAATATCACTATTCATCCACGATAGGGCATTTTTTATAAGAGATAAGTCGACAGGGGTACAAAATTTGCCTTCAAAGGAGCTGGCATGGCCAATGTCTTGAAGGATTACAAAGCGCCTTTCTCCATTTAACGTCTTTTTATCAAGCGCCATGGCGTTTAACATTTCGTCGATTGGAATTTTGTAGGGAAGAGAGAGGGGAAGTTGATATTTGTTAAAAATGGCTTTAATTCTTTCAAAACAAGAGGGTTTTAGGTAGTTTAAAAGACACGCTAAATAACTTTCGACAAGGATACCGATGGCAACGGCCTCTCCATGCGACATTGTGTAATGGGTTAGTTTTTCTAATGCATGTCCGATTGTATGGCCAAAATTGAGAAGATGCCTTTGCCCAACACCTATTTCATCGCTTTCTACGATTTTTACCTTGATTTGGCAGCTATCATAAACAGCTTTTTTAAGTGTCGATGGGGTTAATGCAAGGATTTGATCTGCATGAGTTTCAAGGTAGTCAAAGTGGGCGCGATCTGCCACGAGGCCGTGCTTGACCATTTCTATGGCCCCATTTCGCAGCTCTTTTTTTGAAAGGGTGTTAAGGAGCGATAAATCGATTAAGATCATTTTAGGTTGATAGATGGTGCCGATTAAGTTTTTTCCTTGCGGCACACTGATCCCGTTCTTGCCGCCTATGGAGGCATCGATCATGCCGGTCAAAGATGTGGGAATCGCAATTAAAGGGACACCCCGGCAAAAAGTTGCGGCGATATAGCCCGCAATGTCTGTGACAACGCCGCCCCCAAGTGCAAAGATATAAAGATCTGCCGTAAGGCCATTTTCTAGCATCTGATTTTCGATGCTTTCTTTTGTGGCCCTTGTTTTACTCGTTTCTCCTGCTGGAAAGTGAAATATATGGGTCTTAAAATTCAAAGAAAGTAAATTTTCTTGCAAAGATCTTCCGTAGAGTTTTTCGACGTTGGAATCTGTGATGATGGCAATTGGTTTTGATTTATCAAGCGATGAGAGCGCGTCTTTTAGGCAGTTGAAATCTTGTAACAATGAAGGGTAGATAGTAATATTTGAGACTCTTTCTTGTTTTGTCGTTAACGTCAGTTCCAAGATAGCCTCGCTAATCTATTGAGCAGCAATGCATCGACAAGAACTAAAGCGGCCATTGCCTCAACGACCGGAACAGCGCGAATAGCAACGCACGGGTCGTGTCTTGACCCTTGCGGCAACTCGATATCGGCCTTCTCGTTTGTAACTGTCAAGGTCTTTTGCTTTTTCATGATACTCGAAGTTGGTTTAAAGGCCACTTTTCCGATGAGGGGCATGCCGTTTGAAATGCCTCCTAATGTGCCTCCAGAAAAGTTAGTTTCGGTTTTGACTTGGGCACCTTCGAAGGTAAAAAGATCATTATGTATTGAGCCTTGCATTGAGGCTGATTTAAATCCGGATCCGATTTCAAACCCCTTTGCTGCAGGGATTGAAAGCATCGCATCGGCAAGTCTTGCCTCAAGTTTTTGGTAGACGGGATCGCCAAGTCCTGCTGGAACATTCCTTACAATAAATTCTACAACGCCTCCTAATGTGTCTTTTTGCTCCATCGATTGTGCAATCAAGGCACTCATTTTAGAGGATGCGGTGGGGTCCGGGCAAAAATTGACGTCTTGGTATGTTTTTAAGCTAATCTCTTCTATCTCTTTCTCATCGATTTTTGCCTGTACATCCCCAATTTGTACAACATAAGCAGTAATTGCTATCCCATTGTGATGGAGAAGTTTTTTGGCAATAGCGCTTGCTGCAACTCGGCAAGCGGTTTCTCTTGCAGACGCTCTTCCACCGCCTCTAAAGTCGAAGATCCCATATTTACTGAGATATGTATAGTTGGCATGTCCAGGTCTTAACAAGTCTTTTATCGGCTCATATTTGCTTGAATCTTTGTCTTGATTGTAGATGATGATCGAAATTGGGGCGCCAGTCGTTTGTCCTTCATATACGCCGGATAAGATCTCTGCAAGGTCGCTCTCTTTTCTTGGCGATGTGTGAGGAGACCTTCCCGGCGCTCTTAGCCTCAAAAGCTGATTGATCTCATCTTCATTGATGTGAAGGCCTGCCGGGCAGCCGTCAATGACAACGCCAATCGCTTTGCCGTGAGACTCACCCCATGTCGTGATCTTAAATAAGTTGCCGAATGTATTACTTGCCATTATCTAATCCATTAAACGGCTTCACCGCCCTTGAAAAAATTATAAAATTAGTATTTCAGTAAGTTTATCTTTCATTTTCTTACAATCGCGTTCTGCGAGTATGCCAAGGGGTCCAATAATAAGGCGATCGTCAAGAGTAAAAAGTTTAAAGCGGATAATGGACGGAACTGGTAGACCTGCGGCCTTGAGATCATCAATAATGAGATCCGAAGCCCACAAATCTTTGGATTCTTTCATCGAAGTGATCATAATCATGATACTCAAACCAACTTTTGAGTTAAAAGTTTTAGCAGATGATAGAATAAGAGCAGGCCTAACTTTTGATGTTTTTGAATCTGTAAAAGGGAAAGGGACTTTTACAACCTCGTATCGTTCATAAGTTTTTATAGGCTTGTTCATCATCTTCAGCCTCCCATTCACTGAGCGTTGGGTGTAGCGCATGATAATAATGGATATCTAATGGAGATGATTTTCGCACAATCACAGTATCATCTGGCAATAATTCATAGACAATTTCATCTCCAGCGACAAGATGGAGCTGTTTTCTAATTTCTCTGGGTATGGTAGCCTGATATTTGGCAGTTAAGCGAACTGTATATCGACCCCTTACGCGAACCGTGGCTTTGCTTTTGTGGCTTGTTTTCATACATTTACCTCAATGAACATGGTAATACAGTATTACTTTTTAAGCAAATTTTTTTTATAATAGACCTCTTGCGTAATTAAAGTTTTCAGCATACTCTCCTCTTTCAAGAACAAAAAAATGAGAACAATATCCAAAAAGATCGAGGTATTTTATGACTAACAACCTACGATGTTGTTCCGTAGAGTACCGAAAACGGCTTAATGATCTTGATATTCCCAAACTTTTCAATGATGGGGGATATGTCCTTTTCTTCGAAAAGGATTTTAAGATTTGGGCCCGCATCTTGTGTAAAGTAGATAGGCAGCCCCTCTTCTTGATACTTTTTAATCTGCTCTCTTGCTGCGTATGTTTCATGGCTGCAATAGTCGATGGGAGGACTTGCATCTTGCATGGTCGCGTGCATTTTTAGGGCATTATCTTGAGCTGTTTTGCCGAGCAGGTGAAAATCTAAGGTACGTATAGCCTCTTTAATTTGCCAAAGGTCCTTTGCAACTTCTTCTTCCCATTTCTTATAAAGCTGAGAAGTTTCTTTCGTGCGTTGCATCGCATCTCTTGAACTGATCGATTTTGGCTTTGTATCAAAGATAAGAAGGCCAATGCAAAGGGATTGCCAAACTGTTGGAAGGGGAGTGCCAAATGAGTCCATTCCGTCTGGGCGGCTGCCCGCGTGCCATTCCACAAAGCCATGCCAAAGGGAGCGAGAGGCACTGCCGCTGCCAAGTCTTGCCAGGATCGATAGCTCTTGCCTACTTAGGTTGTATTGAAAAAAATCGTTTAGAGCTAAAACCAATGAGGCAAAGGCACTTGCAGATGAAGCAAGTCCTGCTGCTGTTGGGATATTGTTCTTTGTTGTGATCTTAAAGCAAAAGTCTTTTGAAGGGCGGAATAGATTGATAAATTCAATAGTCTTTTTAGCAAAGGGGCAATCATTGGGCAGTCTTTCCCCAGCAAATATGATTTTATCTTCGTTTACGCTTGAAGATTGAACCTTTGTCGTTGTGCCGGCGTCTTTTAAGGAGATCGAAAGGCTTGATGTTAAGGGTAGATTGAGAAGCGCATCCCTTTTCCCCCAATATTTGCAAAGGGCAATATTGCTTGGGGCAAAGGCCTTGCCCACCTCTTTAGGATTGGGGTGGCAGCCTTTAAGAATTTCTCTTACTACACCTTGCTTATTCATACAATAGTCCTTGCGGTGAGATCTCTACTTTAATTTCATTTTCTAGAGGTAGGGGGGATTTTTCTTTGGGGTCCCATAACCCAATCACACAATCTCCAAGCCCAGATCCTGAAATTTTTGCTCCTAATATCCCTTTTTGCGCGCGAAGTGTGGCGATCAAAAAGTCAAGATGGCTATCGCTTACTTCAAGCGCCTGCATAAGCGTTTGTTGCCGATTAAACAAAATACCAAGTAAGGGTAAGTCTTCTTGCTCAATGGCAATAGCTGCTTTTAGGACTAAATCATCTATTGCAGTAAAGATGGCTTCATAAGTCGTTTTGTCTTGCTCGTAGCGAGACTTTACAAGCGCGATCACCTCTTTTGTCGCCATCTTATAGCCGGAAAAGACGCAAGCAAGTGAGGGAATATTTTTAAGTTTTTCAATTGATGGAATGTCTTTGCAGGTGTATTTCACAACGCCTCCATATGTACTTGCAGCGACGTCAGCGCCAGATCCTTGGCCCTGTACTTGCCTGATCACTGCCAATGCGCGTTTAAAAACTGTATAAAGATCAATTGTTTCCCCCATTATTTTCGCAAGGGCAGCAACCGATGCAACAGTAACGGCAGCAGAAGTTCCTAGCCCCATTTGGTGGGAGCATTGAGACTCAATTTGACATGTGAGGCCCTTTTTCATTTTGCTATGAGTAAGTGCTGTAGTGACAAATTCAAAGGGTTTACAAGGCTGTAAATCGCTTAAATGCGTTTTGAAATTTCCAAGGGTGCTAGAGCTAATTTCGATGTAGTCGTCATCTCTTAAAGTGATGCTGACTCTTACTCTTTGATCGATTGCAGCAGTGAGTGCTGATCGTTGATAAAGAACAGCATGCTCACCCATTAGCATAAGCGTTCCAGGTGCACTGCAGATTACACGAGCGCTGCAGATTACATGAGGGCAGCAGACATCATTTTTCATATAATCTGCGTCCCTAGGTTGCAGCATATCACTTTTTTTACGCAATAGTCATATCGATTTGCAATCGCGTTTAAAGCCTCTTCATCTTCTGTGATGGCTAAGATGGCGCCTCCATTAGCGTCTTTTCCAACTGCGCCAGCTCCACTTATCTTGGCGGCAATGTTTAAGGTGTGCAGCTCTTTAATAAAATCTTGCACTTTTTTTGGCACAACGCCAATTCTTTGTAAAAGAGCGTGATTTTCATTGATAAGGAGGCGCGTTGTCTTAATGTCGTTTGATGCGATGGCTTTTTCCATCGATAAGGTAATCTCTTCAAAAGCCTTCCAAAGGGCAATATCTTCTTTAAATGCTAAGACGTGCTTGACTGCCATTCCGGTAGAAGAGGAAGGTGCGCTTGCATCGATTAAAAAAAGAGAAAGAGAAGGTGCTTTTTGCCTTAAGAGATGACCTTGTTTAAAATAAACTAAGCCTCCATAAAGACATGTGGTTAAGTCAAGGCCACTTGATGTGCCATGTTGTAAGTTTTCAAGCTTTATGGCCAGCTGTAAAATGGCTTCTTGCGATATAGGAGTTTTTAATAGAGTAAAGATTCCAAATAAAATGTTGATAATGACGGCAGCTGAAGAGCCTGCCCCAAGCCCCATTGGGATCGTGGAGGTAAGGTCTAGCATTATTCCTTTACAATCCTTTAGTGCGCCATTTACTAAAGCATCGATGCAGGCAATTTGCATTAAGTCAATGGGGCGCCTTAAGACTGTTTCAATGGGGCGTTTTTTGTCCAAGAATTCTTGGTGTCGATGCAAGGTGTCATCTTTTAGCTTAAGGAGCGCATTAATGGATGCTTGTTCTTTTGCTTTAAGTGTTTCGCAATGAAATAAGCAAAGGTTATCACTATGATCTATTGTGGATGTGACAAATCGATCGATAGAGACAGCTAAGGCTGTTTGGTTATAAAGGACTGCATGCTCGCCCGAAAGAATGAGTTTAGCGGGTGTCTTGACTGTGACCATTACAGCTTTTCGTATATGCGCTTATGGTCTTGTACGGCTGCAAGGCGAAAGAGCCCCTTTTGGTGGCGCGGCAGCTTTAATGCACTTCCATCTTTTGGCAGGCGAAAGAGGTAAAAGTCCTCATATTCATCGTATGAGAGCTCTTTTCTTTCATCGATCATCTTTTGATGCGCAATTGAATGCAAATGTTGTTTATAATTTGACTCTATGACGCCGCTAAAAAATTCTGAGACAAGTCCTGAACCGTAGCTATAAAATCCTACGCGAGCGTTATCTAAATTACTTTTTGCCTTGTCGAGCAAAGAGGCAAGGCCGATATAAAGCGATGCTGCGTAGCTATTGCCTATTTCTCTGCCGTATACCAAGGAGTCTTCTACTTGCTTTTTAAGCTCTTCTTGATTATCTAATGGCTTTTTACTCTGTTTTGCAAGGCGTGAGTGTGATTTTTCAACGAGGCGGGGAAGGGGAGCGTGGTAGCAAAAGAAGCTATGATCATCAAAGGTGCGAGCTGTATTTTGCACATAAGATTGCCAGCAGGACTCTAAGCTGCTCATATAAAGCTTGCTTGAATACATCCCATTGACAAGCGCCTCTTCTAAATAATTTGGTCTCCAAAAGTCCATCACACTTTCTGTGTGGATCCCGCTGCCACTTTCAATGGCCATAAGTTTTGGGTTTTGGGTAAGTAGCATGGCAATGGCGCCGCATCCTTGCGAAGACTCTCCAGGCGTTTTAAGGCCATACTTGGCGATATCTGCTGCGATGATCAAGATTTTTCTTTTAGGTTGATGCGCAATCATCCCAAGGGCCATTTGGATAGCTCCCGTTGCGCTGTAGCAGGCTTGCTTAAGTTCTAGCACGCGGCATGTCTTTGGAAGTTTAAGTAAATCGTGGACAAAGACGCCAGCGCTTTTAGATTGATCGATCCCAGACTCTGTTGCAAAAAGAAGGGTGTCGATTTCAGAGATATTTTCTTCATTGAGAAGGGGAAATGCTGCATTTGCGCCAAGTGTCACGATATCTTCATCTGGCGCTGCAATTGCCATTTTATATTGGCCAAGGCTTTCATTATATTTACTGACATCAATTGAGCGTTTTTCTGCAAGGGTCTTTAGATCTAGATAGTAGGCAGAACTAAAAAAGTGGATGGCATCGATTCCAATTTTTGGCATGTGTTTTTATCCTTTTTGCTTTCTTTCGATGAGTTGGTGGCTGCGCATCAGCTCTTTTGGATTAGTGAGCGCAGCAAGTAGTGATAGCTCTCCGCAAAGCACTGCGGCAGCTGTGATGATCGCAAGGCGTCTGGCATGAGTGCCTGCCTCTTTTTCTCCCGTACATCCCAATTCAGTTAAATTATCGTGGGTAAATCCAAGATCTTTTCCACTGCCGACAGCACCTAAGATGATATTGGGAAGGCTAACTGAAAAGTAGAGGTCATCTTCTTGCATTTCGGCAAAGGTTATTCCTTGCGATCCTTCAATGATATTGGCAGCGTCTTGCCCCGTGGCAAGATAGATAGCGAGTAAAATATTGGCAAAGTGCGCATTCGATGAGCGAATGCTTCCCGCAAGCGATGAGCCGATGAAATTTTTTTTGATGTTGAGGTCCACAATCTTTTCAGGAGTTGTTCTAAGTATTGAGGCGCAAATGTGTCGATCGATCTTGATGTCTGCCACAACGGAAATTCCTCTTCCTAAAATCCCATTGACGGCAGAGGCTTTTTTATCTGTGCAGTAATTGCCTGAAAGGGAGACATATTCAAGTGCTTCATGCTTTTCTAGCAAATAAGAAATAACGGCATCCGCTGCCTTTGTGACCATGTTGTGTCCAGAGGCATCGCCTGATGTAATGGAAATTCTGATATAAAGCAGCGGGCCCACTTGTTCGATATGCATCGATTTTAAGTTGGCAAAGCGACTTGTCGTTTTGATCACTGCCTTTATGGTTTCTTCATCGCTTTGAATTTTTTGGCTATGCGCTGCAGCAATTAAGGCATCTTTTCCGGCTAAAATGATCGAGCGCGTCATTTGTTGGGAAAGGGCGATTGCAAAGATCCCACCCGCTTGCATCGACACTTTAGCGCCTCTTGCAACTGATGGCCAAACGGGTGATTCATACGTGGCAAGGGGCACTTGCACAAGATCGCAAACTTGATGCCCGATGATTTTAATCGGACCCACAGTTTTCATCGGAATATTTGCTGTTGTTAGGTTCATGCTGCAATTATATGCACTGTTGTATTATACTCATAGTGTAAAATACGAGGTTGTATGGAGAATATTCAAGAAAGTGTCGTGTTAGTTGATGAGAGCGATAGGGAAATAGGTCTAGAAGAGAAATTGGTTGCTCACCAAAAGGGGCTTCTTCATCGCGCTTTTTCAATTTGCATCTTTAGAAGGCGCCATGGCTATCTCGAGCTTTTATTGCAACAAAGGGCCTTAAATAAATATCACGCCGCAGGTCTTTGGACAAATACTTGTTGCAGCCATCCGCGCCATCAAGAACCGCTGCCTCAGGCAGCTTTGCGCCGCCTGAAGGAGGAGATGGGGTTTTGCACCGAACTGACTTTTGCAGGCTCTTTTATTTACCGGGCAAGCTTGCCGGAAGGACTGATCGAACATGAATTTGACCATGTATTTTTCGGTTGGGTTGATGAATCCCAACCGATTGCGATTAATCCTTTGGAAGTTGCCTCTTATAGCTGGATTTCTCCAGAAGATTTAATCAAAGATTTATCTTTGCATCAGGAGCGCTACACTCCATGGCTATCTCAGGCGCTTCAATTGGCTTTATCAAAGCTTGAAAGTGCTATGGTATAATTTAATTCAAATTATTAATAGTAAAAGAATAAAATAAAACTTTGTTAATTTTTATTTTTAAATGATCAAGCTGTTGACTAGTAAAAATTTCTGTTGTATAACATCGCGATACAAAACAATAAGTAATCATAAACTGAGGTAAGCTTAAATGAGCAGTGCTGTTGGTACACCTTTAACACCTTTAATAATTGATAGAAATCCTGCAGAAATGTTCCTTGTGACTAATGCAGTCGGCAGTCTTGGGGATTGCCCAGTGTGCCGCAAAGAGATGAGAGCTGGGGTTAAAGATAGTGCGATTCTTGTCCATGTAAAACCTTCCGATTCTGACAAAACAAAAAAACAATTGATGTCTGGGCATGGTCATGATGCAATCCAGCGTGCGATCCTTCATGGTATGCATAAAAAATGCGCAAAAGAGCTTGCCGGCATTACTACAGGTGGCGAAAATATCGCTTTTGATTGCCCTATTTGCCAATACAAAATTACCTCTTTAAGGGGAGCACCAGGGCTAATTGGTAATATCAATGGGAAAACTCACTTTTACAATCCCATCAAAGAAAAGATTGCATTGGCAATTAGGGCAAGGCGTTTTGACAACATTTTAAAGGTTCTTGACCATTGCAAGACACCTCAAACAAAGGAAACGCAAGATGACCTTTTGCAAGTAGCAAGCGATCATGGTGTAAACCATGATTTTCTTTTAGCTTTGCTGCGGTATCCCTTTTATAAAGAAAGCGACAAGGCAAACATCGATCAAGATTTTTTCACAATTGTTCAGCTCGGCTGCGATTTAAAGACCACAAGCGTTGCCTTTACAATGCGGCCTCCCTCTCATGAGGCGATACATAAAATGATGAGCCTCACTATTAAAGATGCTAAGCTGCATCATATTTTTTATGTTTTCGCTGCTCAAATAGGAAAAAATCCCAAAGCTGAAATGATTTTAGGAGAGATTTTTACTCTAGCAGAAAAAGAGAGGACAGACAAACAGTTAACCCAATGGCTATCCCAACTGTTGCCTCATTTGGAAAGCACTTTAGCCAAAAAAGTCGCAATTGATTCCAGATGCCCAATAATACTTAAAGAGCTTCTTTTTCAAGACATGAAAAAGGGGATGAAAAAGCCAATTAATGAGGATGATCAAGCACTTCTTTGCCATTTGATGGAGACGCAATCTGTTGATGTATTGGAGCTCGTTTTAGAAAGTGAGATTCAACTCACTGCAGAAGGGCATTGGCTTGTCGTTGATGCGGCGCTTGAAAAAGAAGCCTTTGATATGCTTACTCGCTTTTTGCAAAAATTTCCTCTAACTGCGGCGATTTGGAACCAAATTGTGCTAAAGTATGCAGGTAAACCTCAAGAGTTGCAGCTTATGGTATTTAAATGCTGTCCCCCTTCCATGGAGAAGTGGGCAGAGATTTTGACAAGCGATGAGAGCGTAAACAAAAATACTTTACGCGATATCACCCTTTTATTCTCTATAGAGGATTTAGAAAAACTTTTGCAAGAGCTTGTCATAAAAAGAGATTTTGTATCGATAGGATTCATTAGAAGACACAAAAAGCTTTCAGAGGACTGCCTTGATACGGCTACTTTTCTTTCAATTGAAGAAAACTCTTTTTGGTGTTTTGAAGCCCTTATAGAGGGAAGAAATCTCGTAAGTAAGGATTGGGATGCTTATATAGGTGCTATATCGAAAAAAACCACTTTTAAAATACTCCCACAATGTCTTTCAAATGAGAACGTGAAAATGGCCCTGTATTCTTGCGTTAAGATAGGCAATAATCGTCTACTTAATGACCTCTTGCATCCCAAAGAGGCCATCAGTCTAAATGTCGATCAAAAGCAAAGAGAAGTCGAAAATTATATCGAATTTATCACTATTGCAAAGCAGCTTGCAAAATACGCACTCATTACTGAAGTATTTAGTGGATGCTTTCCGTCGTTAGAGTTTCTTTGGACTCTCTTAGATACTGTAAACAACGATGCTGCAAACAACAGAGCAGCCATTTGCGCTATATTAGCCGAGTACGTCTTATCTCTTTCACACTGTCAATCAGAGCTTGAGAGGATCATAACTCTTGAAGTACCTACAGACCAAGAGATGGCAATTCTCGATATTATCTTAAAGAAATTTAAGAGCCACCTCGATGGACAAACGCTCATTTTCCTCGCATTAAAAGGGAAATATCCTAAAACACTACAACGTTTGATCTCTTTTGTTAAATCAACACCTCAAGAGCTGCTTTGTCTTGCCGCTAAAACAGGAGATATCTCGCTCTTACAAGGAGTACTTACCTTATGGCTTACCTTGGATGATTTAAAAAAGGCGATAGAAGAAGCTGGAGCAAATCAACAGATAAGTGCGATAGAGGTATTAATAGATGCCGGCAAATATAAGATAGATAGAAATCTGCAAAATGACTATTTGGATTTTGTCATGGAAGTATGTGCAAAAGAAGGGCTGATCTTGACTTTACAAAAACTGTTTAGTTTCATGCAAGCCGATGGGTTAAACCTAAAAACGGCAGTTCCAGATGCAAAATTAGCACAAGATCTTGAATTAGAATCACTTTGCCGTGAGGCGGGACATTCCCAAAGGGTGTTGGACCGCCCCACTGCAAATGATTCTGGTTCAATAGATTGTGTCAAGTTAGTGTCTGCAACTGCCGTTTCTAGGTTAAACAAATATCGTCTCCTTGCCTTAAGCAATGGACATATCCATGTAGCCTCGTCTCTTACAGAAGAAATTCTTCATAAAGGCGGTCCTGATATCACTCAAAAAGAGCTTCAAGGCTGCTTAAACAGTGCTACTCAGGTAAATAAGGTCCATGCAGTACAGGCTCTTCTTGCCTCAGATCTGTTTTCAGACGATAAAAGGGATGAAGCCATTGCTAAAGCCATTGAGATCGCGATAAAAGAGCCGCAAGTTCCATTAGAATCTCTTGATCTCTTAGTCAATTGGGGCGCAGAAATAACTTCTGATGGGGTAGACAAATGGCGAACGCTTGCCATTTATGTGGCCGCGTGCCGCAACAAGCTATCTGTCATTCTCCACTTTGCCGAGCAAAGGAAATGGTTAAATATTTCGGAAATAGGCATATCCGATAGCGCGCTAGAAAAAGCTGCACAAGCAGCTGCCGTAAGAGGTTATCAAGACATTGTCATTTATCTGACTTCCCTTTCTAGCTGCAAAGGGGATTTGCAGTATGATTTAGCAAAAAGAGGAGCGCTTCATGGGGTATATTCAGTTGTGAGTTTGTATTATTCAAATAATTCCCGTATTCCTTATCTCCATCATCTCTTTATCTTGCGAAATGCGGCAATTGGAGGAGATGAAAATCTGGTGCGATGGCTTCTTGAATTGCAAGCATTTGCACCTGCAAGCCGAGGTGTCTGCCTTGCCATTGCGCGTTTAGTGGAAGCAGATAAGTACCCAAATGTCGTCGCTTTATTGAATGCTCCCTCAAGACGAAAAAGGGTCGTGCAAGAGCTATATAGCAGGGCTTTTGAGGACAAAGCGTATATTAGACATCTTCTTGAATAGACTTCGCTTTTACACCAAATTCCTCATAGCGACAACTCCTGCTCCCAAATCCGTTGGCTCCCAATACCCTTCCGATACACTCTGGTCTGCTGTAGCAAATGCCTGACTTTCTGCCGAAAATACAGGATTTGGAGCTGCTATTTCGACCACCTCAATATCAAACTGCTCTAAAATCACTTCGTCATTACCAATAGCTTGAACGCGAATCAACCCTATATCCATCTCTTCAGGTCCGCCGTTTTGGGAACTAATCGTGCCCGAGTTGGCATTAAATTTTAACCAAGACGGAATGTCGTTTGGTACGGGTATCCATTCTTTCATATCGCGTCTACAGCAAAGCAAAGATCTATCTAAGGCATTGAATATCTTTGTGCCAAACCAGTGTTCTTGATAAAGCCCCTTTACAACAACTTTGCGGATACTTCGATGGTTACAGGAAAAAATATAAGAAAACTCTTCGCCAACAGCCAAGGTTTGTGATGTCTTTGTATATTTTTTCTCATTCCAGTGATTCAAAAGATAGGCACGTTTTCGATAAAGGGCGTAAATTGTTGTGGCAGCACTGAGCAGCGGCGCTCCAATGGTCACGCCCCATTCGACATAGGATTTTCCATTGACGGCAATGACAAAATTAGTTGTCGCAGAGTTTGTTCCGTCATTTGCTTTTAGAGAAATTTCGAGGCGTCGATCGGTGTAGACGTCGGTGTCACCGGGTCCGGGGGTGCCTTTGAACGCACGACTTACTGGATCAAATGTTAACCAATTTGTGAGCGGCTGCCCATCACTATATGAAGCGGAATAGGTGAATTTTCCGTCGATATCGTTAAAAGTAGTGGAGGGGGCAACGAAATTAAAGGGTTGATTCACTCGGGCAATTTGCGAAGAAATTTGATTTAACACTTGAGGAGGCCTGCCGTTGATAGCAATGCCAAAACTAGACGAGGCGGTGTATTGTCCATCACTTGCGATGAATGTGATTTCGAGTTGGCGGGTAGCATATAAATTCGCATCTTGGACGAGCGGGGTCCCTTTAAAGGTGGCTTGATTGAATGTAAGCCAGTTAGGGAGTAAGGAGGTGGTATAGCTTAAAGGATCGTTGTCCTCGTCAAAAAAAGTATTGGTTGGAACAGAGTAGGCAAAGGGTTGATTGACGAAAGCAATTTGGGTAGGAATTTGGTTGAGCAGAATCGGGGCTTTATTTTCGTGGATAATGTGTAGGTTAAATGGTGCTTGGATAGGTGGAAAAAGTGCATCCTTTGCAGAGACGATAATATTTAAAGTGCCAGCATCTGGTTTTTCAGGAGTCCCTAAAAAAGCCTGTGCCACTGGATTAAAAGATAGCCATTCGGGAAGCAGGTGGTTACCATTTGCTAAAGATGCGCTGTAGGTTAAAGGATCGTTATTTGGATCTTTGAAAGTATCCTCATTGACAAAATAGGTGAATGAGACTCTAGTTTTGATAAATACATCAGGCAAAGGGTGTTGTCGGAAGGGTGGGCCTTCGACTCGGATAGTGAATGAGTCAAAGGCAGTGTTGCCGATGGAGTCTTTTGCAGTGAGTTTGATGGGGTAATTACCAGCATCGGCGGGTGTGGGTTGACCGGTAAATGCCCAATTGTCTAGATCGATGATATCAACAATGCTACTGCCCAGGTAGGCAAACTTACCTGAAACGGCCGAGGAGTGTATTCGATAATTTGTTGGAAACAAACCAAGTAACAAGGGGTTGGTTTCGTTACTAGTATCAAAAATAAGTAATCCTTGGTCTTGATAAGGGATAAAGACCATATTGTCCTGAAATGAAGCACCGGATGCTTTTTTTGAGTAGGGTGGGAGCGTGGTATTTTGAATTAAAAACGGGTTTGATTTATTACTAACGTCAATGGTGTAAAAATTGTTGCTTGAATCAGTCGTAAAGACAACGTTATTAATTAAATAAACTCTAGTAAAAAGAGCTGTTCCAGAGAGTCCAAGTCCTATTCCAGGTATTTTACAACTCCCGATGAAAGAAGGATTGGTTTTATTCTTAACGTTAAGAATTTGTAAGCCAATTACATGATCTATTACGTATGCTGTATCATTGAATACAGCTACACCAAATGCTCCTCCTGCTATTGGATACGCTCCTAAAATAGTTGGGAGAGCTTTATTAGAGATATTAACAATTCGCAAACCAGGCCAATTAAATTGGGCTGTTGGTGCGTCACTTGCTACAAAAGCTGTGTTATTCACAATTGCAATGTCTTGTGTATTTGTTGTTAAAATACTTCCAATTTTATTTGGATTTTCAGGGTTTGTAACGTCAATAATAAGAAATCCTTGACCAGAGGCTGCAATAAATAAAGTGTTTTCAATCTTTACCATATTGTTTGCAAATGCGACGAGATTAAAGGTAGAGATTCGTTGAGGTTTTATTGAAAATCGAATCCAAGAAGGAAGCGGGAGACCATTAGTCAAGGAGGCACTTAGAGATAAAAACGGGGTGATGGCGCTAGTGAAAAAAGAATCTCCTTTAAAATAGAAGGAAAGATCTGCAAAGGGCATCATAGATAAATCAGTGAGAGAAGTCGTTTTTTTTTGTGGTGGTTTTGAAAAAGAAAGTAAAAAAGAATCAGAGTATATTTTGTTAGAACATACAATATTAAGATTAATAATAGATTGGTCAATTTTAGTGCTAAAAGCGGAAATAGCGAGTTGACTGAGATTGATAATTTGCAGCCCAGCCTCTCTAGCAGCAACAATTGCGAAATTATTGATGACAGCAACTCCTAGGGCAATCCCTTGGATAGAAAGCTTAGCAGCAAGATATGGGTTGTTTTTATCAGAAAGATTAAAAATTTGAAGTCCACTGGCTCCGACAAGATAAGCAAAATTATTTATAACAAAGTCATTGTTTATATAACCACTAGTAAGAATTTGACCCGCAAGAGTCGGGTTGGATATGTTCGCAATATTGATGATTTTCACTCCGGTATAATCTCCCGCATAAGCCAGATTTCCAACAACGTAGACACCTAGAGCAATCACAGAAGGGTAGCTACTCACAAGATATGGCTGAGATATATTCGAGATGTTCACAATTAGAAGTCCCTTCTCAAAAGCGGCTATAAAGGCAAAATTGCCAGCCACACAAACCCCCCTTGCTGAAGGAGAAAAGGAAAACTTACCAGCAAAATAAGGCTTAGATACAGTTTCGATATTGACAACCTGCACTCCCTGATCATCAGCTGCAACGAACGCTAAATTGCCAAAAACGCTAACCCCCCGCGCAGAACCGGAAGTAGAAAAATTACTAATAAGAATAGGTTTATAGATATTGGAGATATCAACAATTTGAAGACCCGCATTTCTAGCGGCGACAAAAGCAAAATTACCCTTAATAGAGATGCCAGATGGGGGGCCCGGTATATAAAAAGTAGAAATTGGGAAAGAGAAAGCCACCCAAGGGGGAAAGGGGTTTGGTGAAGAATAAGAAACAAGGTATGCGTCTTGACAATATTGTTTGCCATCAACCTGGAGACTGAATTTTTCACCTTTATTAATGTCCATCACCCGATCCTTAATCAAATCCATCTGCAATATAGGTAATGCTCTGCTTTGTATGTTATGTGGAAGGGAAATGTCTATGTCTAGTTTTTCCACTTTTTGCACGGCGATTGCATTACTACTACCAAAAAATCTACTGGCATAATAAATACCAATTGCGCCTCCAACCAACGTTGCACTGCCGATCAGTGCAGCTTTGAGAGTAGATTTCAATGTAGAGGATTGTTCTGTAGGGTCGAGGAAATAGCTATGATGAATAGGTAAAAGCGGTATAGTGCCTGCAACGACAGCGTTCAGTTGAGAGATAGGCATTATCTATAATTGTGATAATAAAATGCTAAGAGTTTATTGCTAAGGAAGATTTTTCGCAAGGATTTTATCTGTCTTGACAAATCAAGAGGTGGTTCGTTAAAATCGTACTCGTTCACCAGGGGTGCCCTCAATTGTGGGCTGAAAGGTCACTACGACCAACCCTTAGAACCTGATCTAGGTCATACTAGCGGAGGGAGTGTGGGAAAAGTTTCTTTACGTCATCGCTTGAGCGCAAGCCAGGCTGGCGCCCTGATTGGCAATGTTCTTAACCACTACGACTCTTCGCTTTTTGGGTGGATGGCTCCTTTTTTGGCCCCCATTCTTTTCCCAGGAAAAGAGGGAATGGAGGCTCTTTTTTTGATCTTTGCTCTTCTTCCCCTTAGGGTACTAGCAAAGCCGCTCGGAGCCCTCTTTTGGGGATGGGTGGGAGATCGATGGGGAAGAAAACCGGCGTTGATCAATAGCCTCATTGGAATGGCACTATCGACGTCTGCCATGGGGTGTTTGCCTCTTACGCAGAATGCTTGGATTGTGCTGGCCTTTTGTCGTCTCTTCCAGGGATTTTTTGCAGCAGGAGAAGAAAAAGGAGCTGCCCTCTACCTCCTGGAACACACTGCTTTGGAAAAACGGCCGTGGATGAGCGCCCTCTACGATGCCTCTGGAATCCTTGGGATCTTTTTGGCCTCAGCTCTAGCCAGTCAGTTTGGCGAAAACCACTGGAGGCTCCTCTTTTGGCTTGGAGCCGCTGCAGGCCTGTTTGGTCTCTTCTTCCGGTACCATGCGGAAGAATCTCCCGAGTTCAAACCTGCCCCCTTTTCTTGGAAAATCCTCTGGGAGAACAAACATCTTATCTTTCGCATTTCGATCGTTTCAGGATTTTCATATGCTAACTATTTTCTCGTGACAGTTTTTCTCAATGGCTTCCTTCCTAAAATCACCGACCTTTCCAGAGCCGATGTTCTTCTCTTCAACACTCATCTGCTCTGGATCGACTTTTTCCTCTTGCTCGGCTTCGGCTTCCTTTGTCGTTGGATCTCCCAAGAAAAGCTGATGGCCACCGCGGCTTTGCTCACAGCCTTTTTTGCCATCCCTCTTTTCGCATCCCTGGACAACGCTTCCTGGGGACATGCCGCTATGGTCCGTCTCCTCTTTGTTACCTTCGGCGTTGCCCTCGCTGCTCCCTATCACGCCTGGAAACTTGAGCACCTTCCCACCCACCACCGGTTTCTCATCGGAAGCCTGGCCTCCACTTTTGGATCTAAGTTTTTCGGTGCCCCCATGCCCGCCGTTGCGACCTTTCTCGTGGTTCAAACCGGCCTCACATGGACAGCCGCCCTGCCCCTAGTGATCCTAGGGGTTTCTACTGCAGGAGTGTTGTTGTTAAAGCCTTTAGCAAGAAAGCAAGAGGTTAGATGACAGTTGCAGTCCTCCGTTTTTCTCGTGATTTACCCGTTGATCAAAAGGTTTTAAATGTCGCGGTATCTGAGTTGAAATGCTCTTCTTATCAACGCACGGTATCACTCAAAGAGGCTCCTGCAAAAACCGATTGTGTGACGGCGGTTCATTACCTTATGCAAAAGGTCTTTCAGATCAACCTTCCTCGTGCCTGGATTGGAGATATGCCTCGTCTAATGAGCCTATCTCATTGGGACTTGCACATTATCGATGCTGCCGAGCTTAAAACAGGAGATCTGCTTTTCCTAAAACGGCGAGAGCTGCCAAACCTCATCTCGCATGTCGCCATTGCTTTGGCTGCCGACCAGATTTTCCACTGTACAGGTCTTCTAGGTCCTGTGATTCAATCGACAGACCAGGTGTTTGAGCGGTATGAGCAACTACTTAAAAAGGACATGATCTTCTATATCGATTCCAGGAATACGTCCCTTCGAGAGCAGTATAGTGGGATGTACGTCAAGACTTAAAGGGCGCCTTTGCGTGCTGAGGAATGCGGCATTGCCGATTATCCTAAATCCGGCAGTTCGAGATGGCAAATTAATGCAAGATCTTGAACCAGAATCATTTGCAATGGGGTGGTCCAACACCCTTTGGGAATGTCCCACCCCATTGCAAAGTGATTCTAATTCAAGATCTTGCATTAATTTGCCATCTCGAACTGCCGTTTCTAGGATTATGCAAGATGTCTATTACTTGCCATCTCGAACAGCCGTTTCTTTGATTATGGCGCCAATTGCCTTAAAGTCCTCATGAAAGGTGGCAAAGGTCTTGGCGACGCATTCAATAGAAGAAATGTGAGTGGTTCCTTCAGCTGTAAGGCCTGCTACGCATAATGACATTGCCATCCGATGATCTTGATGTGAGTGAACTTTTGCTCCATAAAGAGCTGAACATTGAATACGGAGCCCATCTTCAGTCTCTTGAATCTTTGCCCCCATTTTACTAAGCTCAAAGGCAATGCTTTTGATTCTGTTGCATTCTTTATGTTTGGCAACAGCGCCGTTATAAAGCAGAGTTTCTCCTTTTGCAAAGCAGGCGATAACAGCTAAGATCGTAATGGCGTCAATGCAATTGTTAATGTCAATCGGCATGCCTACGAGCGGGTTTTCTCCAAAGACACGGACGCTTTTTGTGGAAGTGTCGATTTCAATTGCACCCCCCATCTTTTGCAAAATGGGGATGATCTCTTTATCTCCTTGAACATCTGATACGTCAAGGTTTTGGATGGTGAGATTGGACTTGGTGACGATTGCGGCAGCAATTGGAAATGCCGCCGAGCTAAAATCTCCTGGAACATGATATTCAAATCCATTATAGAGGCTATTTCCCTTTATGCGATAATGGGTGAAGTCTTTGTTTTCGTAAGGGATACCGAGGCGATCAAACCAATCTAGTGTCAGCGCTACCCAAGGTTTTTCTCCTGGGTGATTAACTTTGATTTCAATGGGCTCATTTGCAAAGGCGGCGGCAATTAATAGAGCTGAAACGTGTTGTGAATCCTCTCCGTCGATGCAAGCGACACCTCCTGTAATAGGGCCTTGGATCGTAAGAGGCGCAAAGCCATCGCCTTGCATGGAAATGGCCAAGGCGCCAAGCTGCGTTAATCCATCGATGAGCGGTTGCATCCTTCTTTGGTGGCAAATGGAATGATCGCCTGTCACGATAAAGGGGGTAGTAGCTAAAGCTCCCACACTTGCACAAAAACGCAGTACAATGCCTGAGTTACCCGCATCGATCACACTTTTTAGGTTTATGTGCTCAATTTTTCCGCCTGTACCATTGATGACAAGATATGTTGGGAATATGTTAAGGCTTGCACCAAATAATCTACAGCTTTCAATCATGGCTGTAGTATCGGGCGATTGAAGGTAATTATAGATCGTGCTTTTTCCGTTGGCTAAAGAGGCAAAAAGAATCGCGCGCAAGGTATGCGATTTAGAGGGAGGAGCTGTTATGACTCCTTTTAAACTCGATTTTTGAACAGAAAACTGTCTCATACCAAATAATAATTAGAGATTTAATCTTAACAATTTTTGTTTAATATTGTCAATGTAAACAAAACCATCTATTTTTGAATAGGATTAAAAGTTGCGTGAAAAGGACAAATCAAGCAAAATTAACTAGACAACTTGCAAGAAGTCTACTCTTTAAGGTAATTTTTTTGATGCCAAAGCGCCGTTTAATCATTATTTTTTTTCTCTTGATAACTGCTGCTATTGGTTGGTATTGGCAAGACAACATCGCGTCTTCCTTGGTACAAAATAGCTGCAAAATCTACTGCCGCCTTTTTTTAAATAGCACGCTTTCTTATAAAGGGATCAAAGTCGAAGATGGGAATTGGGTGTTTGATCACCCGGCTTTAACATCGGTAAAATCTTTGGAAAAGGGGGGCTTTTCTTTACAGGCTGAAAAGGTTTCTATGCGGGCAAATGTTCTCTTTTCAGCTCGTAAACTTGGGGTTTTAGCTTTTTTTACCGATCTTAAAGTTGATGTCGGGGATGGGGCAAAAGAGTTGAAAAAGCTTTTAAAGCGCTTAAACTTTGGCACAAGTAGCAGTTTATTCCATGTCAATGCCAATGTCAGCATTCCAAATGGACAGATGTTTTTTCATCCAAAAAATGGGAAGCCGGTTCCCCCTTTTCAATTCCAAGTGGAATCTACTTCATCTTTAACTTCATTACAGGTTTGGCTTAAAAGTCGCATTTTAGCTTCCCTTGAGATTGCATTGACTTTTTCAGAAAATACCCATCTTCAGACCCCTTCTTTTTTACTCGAATGCAATTTTAAAGAGACTCCTCTTTCTTCTTTAGGAGATATATTAGAAGCGATTTCTCCTGATAGTTTGCCTTGCGAGATTTTAAGAGGGTCTATCGACGGTACAATGAAGGCAAGATTTGCAAAAGATAGCTCTCCGGTTGCAGAAGGCAAACTCTTTGCAAAAGATCTCCTTATTTCTTATCCACTTTATGGGGCCCTTGCGGAAATTCCGGGACTTTCAATTGATAACTTCATTTTAGACGTCCTAGCAGAAAAACCTTTAACAACTTTGAACGCCGATTTAGACATCCTTTTAGGGACGATTACGTTGAATGGGAATGCTGTAAAGAAAGAGGCGGAAGAAAACCTTTTGCAAATCAAAAATATCAAGACAGCGCTTAAGGTACGCGGTGGCATTTTACAAAAATCGATCGCGTATGGGGATATTGCAGGCGTTAAAGGTAACATTCAACTCGATGGAACGGGAACTGGACCCTCTGCTAGTTTTAATTTTGAGGGAGCTCTCAAAGGACTTTTACCCTATTTACCCAATGAGAATCGAAGGGCGATTGCTCAAAATTTTGGGGGCGATCAAATAATGCTGTTTGGAAAGGTCAATAAACACGATGCTGAATTTCGCGTAAATGGAGAGGTTTTACTTTCATCAGAATGTGGGGAAGGGGTCAAGATCCCATTTGGTGTCCACATCAATCTTAATACGGAGAAAGAGGAGGGGGTATCTAAAAGTCCATTTGACGGTTGGTTTAAGATCGATCACTTAGTCTTAAGAAAATATTTATCTCCTCTGATGTTTACAAGAGATGAGTTGTTTTTAAGTGGCATTGGAGAAGTTCAGGGGACTTTTAATGAGAAAGGATGTGATGTTAAGTATGACGCGCGCGATATGGTACTCGAAAATCAATATCTGACGTGTGAATTAAAAAGCATAAGCGGTGAAGAGCCCACCTCTCCAACAAGATTTAAAGGGACCTTTTCACTTGATTTTGAGACGGGAAGGACAAATGCAGGGTACGCAATTATTAATGGCACCTACTTTGAGAAGGCAACAGGTCTTTTATTTACAGACATTTACGCCTTGTTAAAAGTGACAGATGGGCATGCTCATTTATCGAATGTAGAGGCATGCTGTAACGGGATATTTTTTTCTGATGGAGCGCTACATGCAGATTGGAGTAAGCCAGGAGATGGTGTTTTTGCATTCGACATTAGCGCCAAAACGATGCAAGGTAAGCTTTCACAGGTGCAAGATATCTTTTTACATTTTCCAAAGCCTCTTTTTTTGTCCAAGATCCCATTAGAAGGCAATGTAGACTTTTCTCCTAAAGGTGGGTATCTCAAAATGCGTTTTTGGAAAGAAGACTATGATTTTGAGGCCCTTTGTGAAGGGGCAATCACCGATGGCTTTTTGACGAGCAAGGTAGCAGATATTGCCTTGCAAGAGGTGTCGATGAATTTTCAGTACGACCACTTGGCAAACACTTTGGATTTTACCGATTTGCAAGGCACACTTTTAGTAGGCGCTAAAGATCAAATGGAAGAATATGCGATTGGAAGCGAGCAGCTCTATTTTTCTGACTTTGAAAACAATGTCATGGAGTTTGATGTTTGGGTAGGCAATAAAGACCGAAATATTTTAAGGGCTGTCGGCAGTACTAAACAAGTGTTAAGTCAAGACGGGTCTTATATTGAAGTTTCTCTTGATAAGAGTCTTTCCCACTTTGGCAAGGCATATCCGACTGATTTTTCCCTTTCCATGACTGATCTTTGTCAATTGAAAGATTTTCATCTAGAATTTGATTTTAAATTGCACTCTCTTTTGAAAGATTTGCAAAGGCTCGGAAGAACTGGATTATTTTATCTTCCAAAAAGTATTATGAAGACTTTTAATGATCTTCCCTATGCGCAAGGGGGGTTTAAGGCAGTTCTTGATTATAGCGATAAAGACGACTTGTTTTTATACTATATTGCAGGTGAAAGACTTAGGATCTTATCGCACGAGTGCGATCAATTTATTCTAACGGGAAAGAAAAAAGGCAATCTTTGGAGTGTCGGTCAACTTCAATTAGACGAGATCTCGCTTGCACTTGACGTACAACGAAAAGACGATACTTTAGATATTCAGTTTCTTGGCGGCAGATTTGGGAATACGTTACTTTTTGGAATGGAAGGGCGCTATGACTTAAAAAAAATGGTGGTCGATGCAAAAGTCAACCTTTTGGAAGTGGATTTAAAAGAGTTTGGCAAAGAGAAAGTGCAATCTTTAGAAGGAAAATTTCATGCTGTTGGCGATATACAGATAAAAGTGGATCCCACGCTGCCTAAAGGATTAAGCGTTGAGGTGCATGGCAAGGGTTCGCTTAAAGGAGCTCGCATCAAAGACTTTGCTTTAAACGATATATCGGATATTTCCTTTCAATATGATTTAGAATCTGGCGTAAATATTAAAAATATGGCGACATCGATTCATTCTATTGTAGATGGAGCGCGCCTTATCGATTTGCATTTGCAGCGGATTAAAGGGGATTTGCCTCGCGATACATTCATTGTGGAAGGCTTATCGTTTAATTTACCTTCATCTCAGTTACCTTGGTTGGTGAATACTTTTAAGCAGAAATTTCCTTCCCTTTTGCCTTCCTTTGCAGAAAATCAGTTAAAACACCTTAAACAAAGTGGGAATGTGGAAGGAGAGGTGTTTCTTACGTACAGCGCGTTAGGTCCTAGTATGCGTGTATCCTTAAAAGACGATATTTATCGCTTTTTAGATAAAGAATACCCTTTAAAAGATTTTGCTTTTGAGTATACCCCATCGGCAATTAAGGCATCGACGTTATATACAATTGGAAAAGAAGTGGTGCAGTTATCGATGCATTCAGCATTCAAAAATTTAGAGTCAGGACAACTGACTTTGCAGCCTCTTAAAGTAGAAGGAGCCTATCCTGATTCTCTTGCATTGAAGTGGAAAGTAGATCCAAATCATGGCTATTACATCGAAGAGATTAGAGGGAAGTTACACGGCATATGCTGCAATTTAGCGCAAAATTTCCAAAAGCCACTTGAAGATAATAGTTTAAAAATGATCGGCCATGTGGAGTTAGATTTTACAAAAGCAAAAAATTTATTTGAGCCATCAATTGCAGAGGCTCTTACAAACTATGGCATTGGCAAAGGCTATTCCCTTGAAGGGGAGTTGAATATTGATAAAGATGATACAAAAGAATGGGCTGATCGGTTGACGTTTCAAGGGACGTTATTTGGAAGTGAATTTACCTTTTTGGGATATACATTTTCACACTTTTTTGCAGATCTTGACCACTCTTCTGATTTGACGACTTTAAAGAGATTGCAGCTGATCGATCCTTCTTTGACAGTCGCACTGCCAACACTTGCCTTTGCCTCCAAAGCCAAGGGGGTCATGGTCCCAAGTCTTGAGGTCACCAATTTTAGGCCAGCTCTTTTGCGCAAAATTTCGGGAAAAACTCCCTATCAGTCCAGATCGCTTGTTGTCGAGCGGATGGATATCCATGATTTGACAGGGATTTTAGGAGAGCGAAAAAGTTTTTCAGGAAAGGGAAGTCTATCTTTTAGCAATCCCCCAAAGATGGGACTTAAGCACACGATTTTTGCAATTCCTGCTGAAATTTTAACCCGCATTGGGTTAGATTTAGATGTACTTACGCCTGTGTGCGGAAACATAGATTTTTTTATCGAAGACGAAAAGGTTGTTTTAAAGCGCTTTAAAGATATGTATAGTAAAAAGAAGGTATCTAAGTTTGCCCTTCGCAATGGAGCTGGGCCTTCGTACCTTGATTTTGATGGCAACTTAAATCTTGCCGTGAAGATGAAGCAATACAATCTTATCTTTAAGCTTGCTGAATTGTTTACGGTGTCAGTTCAAGGAACGATTTGGAAGCCGACCTATTCTCTTCGTAAAATCGATTCGAAAGGAGGATAAAATGGATCAAAAAATTGGTCGCAACGACCCTTGCCCTTGTGGTTCCGGAAAAAAATATAAGGCTTGCTGTCTGCAAAAAGAGACATCGAAGTATTCAGGGGGAAAGCGCAAGTTTGCAGCTAAGTGGATCAATGCTCCCTTGCTGCCAAACCTTGTAGAGCGCACCTTTGGTAAATCGATTGCCGGTAGTGATGAGAAATTTGTCCCGCCTTCTTTTACGGATGAGAATCCTCCAAAAGAGCAGTAAGGTTTTTTTTGACCTCTTCTTTTGAAAGGACATGATCTTTAGAGCTATATTCGTCCATGGTTTTTTCAAGCGGGATCCCTTCTAAAATGTATTGGGGGCTTTTGCAGCCCCTTTGCTTTTTCTCTAAACTTTGCTCGATGAAAGCTTGTTCGATGAAAGCTTGTTCTAGGCAAGGGGCTATGACATATAGATCTTTAAACCGACATGTTCTTGGGATTTCGGTGTGATTGATTAGGATTTCGTGTATTTTTTCGCCAGGCCTTAAGCCGACGATGTCGATTGGGCACTTATCTTGAGAACCCTCTTGCAGCGCCTCGATGATGTCTACGATTTTAAATGAGGGAAGGTGAGGCACAAAGATCTCGCCTCCTATAGCGTATTTCAACGCATCAAATATGAGCTTTGCAGCTTGAGTCTTGTGGATGATAAAGCGAGTCATTCTAGAATCTGTTAAAGGTATGTGGTGATGCGCTTTGATTTGTCCTTGAAAAAAGGGAATGACAGAGCCTGTGCTTTCTAAGACATTGCCATATCGAACAGAAGTAAAAAGGGTTTTTTTTGCCCCTTTGGAGTGATTTGATTCGGTAAAGATCCTCTCCCCCATAAATTTTGATGCCCCGTAAGTATTTGCAGGTGAGCATGCTTTATCCGATGAGACGAATACGGCCTTTTCTACGTTGCATTCAAGGCAAGATTGTACCACGTTCATAGTGCCCATCACATTTGTTTTAATGCACTCATCGACATTATATTCAATAAGATCAAGGCGCTTTAAGGCGGCTGCGTGAATAACGATATGAGCTTCTTCACAGGCTTTTTTAAGTCTTTGATAGTCTCTTACATCGCCTATTAGAGGGCGGAGTTTATTCGTGCCTTGAAATTGCTTTAAGAGTAAATGGTGTTTGACTTCGTCGCGGCTAAAAACGCGAATGCTGTGGGGGTTGAAGGGGAGTATCGATTTAATGAGATGCTGCCCCAAAAATCCGGTTCCTCCTGTAATGAGAACAGTTTTATTCTCAAAAAGCTCGTTAAAACTTGTTTCCATTAGCTAAGGTATCCTTTAAAAATGTTTCTTTAATTTATGGCGTGTGATAGGGTAAAAATATATCCAAAACAATCCTGCAGTATATACCTGATTTCAGGTGATATGTCTAGCGGGAATTGACGTACTCGAAAGGAGAGTTAACAATGCGTTTTATCATAAACTTTTTTGTATTTGGTATCTTATTTTATCTAATTTGGTCGTTTTTTCCGGACGCCTTTAAAATATTGGTGTCGTGGGCGGATCAAGTTGTGGCATTTTTCAGCGGACTATTCGTCATGCTGAAAGAAAAAGTCGCAACAACAACACCTGCGCCTAGTAAAACAGTTGCGAGTTTGTTTCAGTTTTTTAGCTAAAGCTAAATGATCCTAGAAACGGCAGTTCGAGATGCTAAATTGGCGCAAGATCTTGAATTAGAATCACTTTGCAGTGGGGCGGGACATTCCCGATTGGTGAAGGACCGCCCCACTGCAAATGATTCTGGTTCAAGAGATTGTGTCAAGTTAGCGTCTCCAACTGCCGTTTTTAGGATGATATACAATCCCTTTGTATTTTTCATCTCGCGTCCATGCCTACAACCTGTGGGTATGGATGCGTTTGGATGCTTCCTTTCGTGTTGATCTGTGGCGGCAGAAAAATGGTGGTGTGGAAGCAGGAGGTAGAAGTCGGGAAGAGTGGCAGAGTGGCCGAATGCGTCTGTCTCGAAAACAGATTCACTAGCAATGGTGACGTGAGTTCGAATCTCACCTCTTCCAATCTATCAAGCTATTCTACACTGCCGTTTCTAGGTTAAAGCCATGGGTTTAACAGTTCAAGGCCTTTAATCATTTCAAAATCCTTTGAATTTCGTGTCACGAGGGTCAGTCCATGTGAAAGGGCAGAGGCCGCAAGAAGACAATCAACAGCGGGTAGTGAACGAGGATTTTCTGCGCATAGGTATCCCCATTTATCGGCAACACGTGCATCAATTGTGACGATTCGGTTGGCAAACCATTCGACTAAATCAATTTCCAGCCATTGTACTATTTTTGTTTTATTTCTTGAATCTGTTAGCTTCTCAGCCCCTTTGCGAATTTCTCCAAGCGTTAACGCGCTTATTCCAAGATGATGATTTGGAACACTTTTTAGCCAGGAAACAACTTGCGTGTTCGGCTGTTGCTTTATTGTTTCTGAAATCACATTTGTATCTAGTAAATAGATCAGAATTTTACCTCTCTTGACAAAGATTTATCTCTTTCAAAATCTAGCTCTTCTAGCCCCATAAGAGGAGAGTTTTGCATAAAGGTAACTAAATCCCCTTTTTGACGTATTATTTTTTCATAATCTTCTATTGACATCACGATAACACGTTCTTTTCCTCTTAATGAAATAAGTTGAGGCTCGATTGCACATTCCTGAACAAGTTCGCTTAATCTTGCTTTGGCTTGTTGTAAAGGCCAGGTAGACATTTGTTCCTCCATATAACTAGTCACACTAGTCATTATAGCATCAAGCGAAATTTCTGTCCAATTTTCTTCTTTTCTATTTTTCGACAATACGCGTACTATAAGGCTGCATCGCCACGATATTCTTAAGTGGAAGGTTATCCTATCGAGTCACTAATACGAGGTATCATGTATAAGATTTTTCTGATGATATTAATTCCAATGATGATTCATGGAGGGGCCTGTGCAGACATAAAATATCCTAGTGCGGTAGTGACTCAAGCCTATGGAGGTCGATTTGGAGATCAGTTGTTGTTGTACTACGATGCAAAATATTTAGCCTGGTTAGCGGATTTGCCATTTTTATATCAGCCATTTGAGTATTCGGATCAATTGATGTTGGATTGGCTGGAATTGCGATATTCCCCGGATTTGTTATGTAAGTTTCATAAAATCCTGCCGGCGGCCGAATTTCTTGTGGAGAATGAGGCTCCTACATTATATCAGGTGACTTTTGGGGAACCTATTAAATTTCCTCAAGCCACAAAACAAAATAGCGTTGAGTTTACTGAGCATATGCGGAGGATGATTTCACCCAAAGGTAAAATAACGGGGATGGAATTACCAACTGATAGAATCACAGTGGCAGTTCACGTCAGGAAAGGTGGCGGCTTTGATTACCCGCTTTTATCTCAACAAGAGTATACGCCAGAGCAAATTGAGGAAGTTAAAGGCTTACCACCACCCGCGATAGGATATTATGATGATATTTTTCATCCCACTAAATTTCCACCCGATCAATTTTATATCGATCAGATTAAGCGATTATCCGATCTGTATAGAGACGCTCCGTTGTATGTGTATATTTTTACAGATGATCCAAATCCAGAAAATATCAAAGAGCGATACAAGAAAATGGTAAGTAAGGACAATATTGTTTTCGAATCAAAAAAAAATCACCACAATTATAAAAGCTCAGTGATAGAGGATTTCTTCTGTATGATGAAATTTGATTGTTTGATTAGGTCTTCCTCTTCCTTTTCGATGATGGTTGATCGTCTTGGCTATTTTAAGGTTTCAATATCACCTAAAAAAGTAAGGTGGGCAGGGCCAATTTTAGTCGTAGATGAGGTGTCGATGATTATCAATGATCAAAAAAATTGTCCTTTCCTTTAAATTTGATTTATGTACAATTATCAAAAAAGGACCTAAAATCAGCATAAGGAGGGACGTTATGGGAGAAATTGTACAGTTCATAGATGAGGGAGCATTTGAAGACGAAATGGCGGGATCGCAAAAGACGGAAACACAAAAGTCAAGGCAAGGGGGAAGAAGGCCGGGAGCTGGAAGGCCGGTCGGAAGTGGGCGCTTTAGGGAGCCGAGCCGTCCGATCCGCATCCCGATTAGCGATGTGGACCGCGTGATGCGGTATGTGGAAAATAGATGTTATAAAATACCGCTCTATCAGACAGCAGTTTCTGCCGGATTTCCATCGCCTGCAGAAGATGATGTGGACGCAGAGCTTGATCTAAATGAGCTATTGATTAAGCATCCGGCGGCGACATTTTTTCTAAAAGTGTCGGGGGATTCGATGATCAATGCGGGGATTCATAATGGGGATATTTTAGTGGTCGATCGGAGCCTCACCCCTAGCAACGGCAAGATTGTGATTGCAGCAGTCAATGCGGAGCTTACTGTAAAAAGATTGCAAACGAAGGGAAAGAAAGTATTTTTGGTGCCTGAAAATGGAGCCTATCCCATTTTAGAGGTCAAAGAGGAAATGGACTTTCGCATTTGGGGCGTTGTGACAAATGTGATCCATGCCTTACATAAATGACGGGATACTTTGCTCTTATCGATTGCAATAACTTTTTCGTCTCTTGTGAGCGGCTCTTTAATCCGCGATTAGAAAAGCTTGCTGTCGTTATTTTGTCTAATAATGACGGGTGCGTGATTGCAAGGTCCCAAGAGGCGAAAGCCCTTGGGATCAAAATGGGGGAGCCCTATTTTAAGATTAAAGATTTTTGCACCTACCACCGCGTTGAGGTCTACTCATCGAATTTTTCCCTTTATGGAGACCTATCTAACCGGGTGATGCGCTCTTTAAAAAGCTTGGCAGAAGATATGGAAATTTATTCAATCGATGAAGCCTTTTTGCACTACTCTAAAGAGATGAGTGTGTCCGATTTGATGGCTGAAAGTCGCCATGTGCGCGCGTTAATCAAGCAATGGGTGGGAATTCCTGTATCCATTGGCCTTGCAAAGACAAAGACCCTTGCAAAACTTGCAAGCTATATCGCCAAAACTGAATCGGTAGGCATTTGCGAGCTGATTAAGGAAGAGGCCAAAGAAAGGCTTAAAAAAATCCCAGTTCAAGAAGTTTGGGGGATTGGAGGGGCGACGCGCGTTAAGTTAAATAGAATGGGAATTAATTCTGCCTGGGATTTGTCTTGTGCAAATCCTGCCATGATTGGCCGTAAAATAGGTTGCATGGCGGAAAAAACGCTTTGGGAGTTAAGGGGGATAAAGTGCTTTGAGCTTGCAGCTGCGCAGCCAAAAAAGACCATCACTTGCTCGCGCTCGTTTGGCAAATATGTGGACTCTTTTGCAGAGCTTTCTCAAGCGCTTTGCTGTTATGTGAATACGGCTTGTGTGAGGATGCGAAGGGAGCATTTGCTTGCTTCTGCAGCTTACGTATTTGTGCAAGAGGCAAGGCAAGGGGAGGCATATGGCCTTTCAGTGCCATTTATTAATCCGACGAATGAGACGCCAGAGGTGATGAGCGCTGCAAAGAAGTGTTTAAAAGGGTTATATAAACCGGAAAGTCAATATAGAAAATGTGGTATTGTTCTTCTTGGACTGATTTTAGAGTCGAATGTAGAGATAACCTTCTTTAACGATCATTCTAATGATCATCGAAAAAGGGTGCAACAAACCTTTGACGAGATTAACCGCCGCCTAGGAAAAAATACCGTTTTTTATGCGGCCATGATGAATCAAGAGATGAATCAAGAGATGAATCAAGAGATGAATCAAGCGATGAATCAAGCAATGAGTAAGGTGATGTCTAAAGAAAAAAATAGCTGTGAAGGGCCTTGGCAAGCGCGTTCAGAGAAGAGATCTTCAGGATTTACCACCTCTTGGGATGAGCTGCCAACTGTAAAATGCTGTTAATTGCAAAAAAATAGGGTGAAAATTCTGTTTTTTTTGTACACTGGTAGGAAACGATACGGTGAGTAATTCTTTGCAAGCGCTTTTATTAGACTTAATAGACTTCTTTCAAAACTTCATTTGCTTGGTAAAATTGCCAAGCAAAGCAAGTTTTGAAAGAAGTCTAATTTTTTTTCTCTTTATCCCCTTTTGCCTTTCTGCAGAGAAATTAAACCTTTCAGTGAGCGCTGAATCTGCTATATTGATAAACGCGGATACGGGCGCTATCCTGTATGAAAAAAAGCCCCACGATCCCCATTATCCGGCGAGCATTACCAAGGTTCCAACGGCGCTATATGCCTTACAAAAGGCGCAAGATCAATTAGATACGATATGTGTCGCTGATCAAGAATGCATAGGGACTGTTACGGAAGCAGTCCTTAGACGCTCTAATTATACGCTTCCTGCCTATTTGCTTATTCCGGATGGCAGCCATATAGGGGTAAAAAAAGGGGAGGAGTTATCTTTTCGCGATCTTTTGTACGGGATGATGCTCGCTTCAGGCGATGATGCGGCCAATATTATCGCTAAACAAATCTCTGGATCGATTCCGCAATTTATGGAAGAGATGAACGCCTACATTAAGGCGCTTGGTGCAAACAACACGACACTCATGAATCCGCACGGATTACACCATCCAAATCAAACCACGACAGCCTACGACATGGCAATCATCGCTAAAGAGGCGCTTAAAAACAAAACATTTTGCGAAATTGTATCGACAGTGCGTTATATGCGCCCTAAGACTAACAAGCAAGCTGCCTACATGATGATACAGACAAATAAGCTATTGAGAAAAGGTCCTTGCTATTATCCAAAAGCAATTGGCGTTAAGACGGGCTATTATTCACTTGCCGGAAGCACCGTTGTCGCAGCGGCAAGGGATAAAGATCGCACCCTTATTGCTGTGTTACTAAAGTCAAGAGATCGCAAAGAGATGTTTTTAGACGCTAAGAAGATGTTTGAAATAGCCTTTAGTCAGCCGAAGGTACAAAAAGAGCTCCTTGCAAAAGGTAAGCAAACATTTACTCTGGCTATCCCGGACGCTGAAAAACCTCTTACAACGTATACAGAAGAGCCTCTTATCATTCAATATTACCCGGCAGAAGAGCCTAAAGTAAAATGCGCGATGCACTGGGCAGAGGGGTTAAAGCTTCCAATTGTCAAAGGGCAAAAAGTGGGCAGTGTGATCCTTTATCGAGATGGAGAAAAGTACTTAAGTCCTATTCCCATTTATGCAGAAGAAGCTGTAAATGAACGCAGCTACTTTAAAGTAAAGCAATTATTTAGGAACAAATGGGTAGGGGGCGCGCTTTTTATGGCGTTCTTTGCAGTGTTTGCTTTGCAACTTCGCAGAAAATAAATCCCATAATAGACCTCTTGTAAAACTTTTGATTAATAAATGTACATATGTTACACTTATTATGTAGAGGGAGAATAATATGCAAAAAGTGAGTTTTGTTGAATTTAGAAAGCATCTTTCTGAATATGTTGGACAAGCAAGGTTTGCGGATGGGCGCATTGCTGTGACGCATCACGGAAAAGTTGTAGGTGGATTTGTATCAGCTAAAGCCTTACGGTTTTTGGAAGACTTGGAGATGCAAGAGGATTGTACAGCTTATGATCTTGCGTTAGAACGCCATAAAAAAAATGGTTTTAAGACTATTTCTCATGAAGAACTTATGAAAAAACTTGATCTAGATGTATAAAATTGAGTACGAAATTGATCTTGAAAAAGCGCTGAAAAAAATTCCAAGACATGATTTGTTAGCTATTCGGGATAAGATAAAGGATCTTGCCAATAATCCAAGAATGGAAGGAACTATTAAATTAACAGGAAGAGACGCTTATCGGGCTAGAGCTGGGAATTATCGTATTATTTACCGCATAAAAGATAAGGAACTGCTGGTTTTAGTCATCGATGTCGACAACCGAGGCACTGTTTATAAAAAGTAGTAAGAGTCCTCGAAAATAAATCCAAAAATTTAAGAAAAGTTTGATGAAACAATTGCGAAATATTGCCTCAATAGATTTGGGAACAAATTCTTGCTTACTTTTGGTGCAGGGGAGCTTACTTGAGAATGGCGCAAGAGAAGCTCTCCACGATGAATCTAATATTGTTCGCCTTGGACAAGACCTTGGACAAGAGGTGGATCAAAATAAACAATTTGTTCCAAAAGCTATGGAGCGCACTCTTAATTGTTTAAAAGGCTATGCAGAAGTTGTTAAAAAGTTTGAGATCAATCCTTCTGATGTGATTGCTGTGGGAACGGCGCAGGCAAGAGATGCGGTAAATGCGGTCGAATTTTTTAAGAAAATTGAAGAGACAATCGGGTTTAAATTTCAAATATTATCGGAAGAACAAGAAGCCTTTGCCACATTTATGGGGGCAGCGCTTCCAGGAATGGATATTTCCAAAATGGTAGTGATTGATATTGGGGGAGGAAGTACTGAAATTGCTGATGCAAAACATGGGGAAAGTCTACGCGTTGGTTCTGTGAAAATGACAGAGCGTTTTTTTAAAAGCGATCCGGTTACGGAAGAGGAATTTTTGAGGTGTCAATCTGAAATTGATTTGACTTTATATTCTGTAAAATCTGTAATTTCCAACCAAAATACTTTTGTTGCAGTTGCTGGAACTGCCGTGACTCTTGCCATGTTACACTTAGGGATGCAAGAATATGATCCAAAGAAAATTGATGGGTTCACGTTGCATCAAGGAGATGTTCATCGTTTAGTAGAAGAGTTAAAATGCAAATCGATTGCAGAGAGAAAATTGATGGTGGGGATGGAAGATGAGCGCGCCGACGTGATGCTTGCAGGCGGATTGATACTTTCAAGAGCCATGGAAGTTTTGGGATTTCATGAAGTGATTATTTCTACTAAAGGCTTAAGATACGGGGTTTTAACAAGCAACTTTTTGAGCACTTTCGGTATAATATGCTGATTGTTAAACAGAACTCTCCTTTCTTGCAAAAAAGGGGGCTTTTCAGTATAAACACCTTTATACAGGAGTGTTTTTATGGCTGCTACTACTGATACTACGTTTAGCGTAATGACTTTAAATATCTGGCGAGGAGGTACGGGATATTTAAGAGAAACCAAGCAAGAGGCAACTGTTACAAAGGTGACGGCAGTGTTACGTGGCATTGCCACTCACATATTGCAAAATGCTAGAGAAATAGAGGTGCTCGCTCTGCAAGAAGTTGACAGAAACCTCCGTCGTTCATTTGGGCTATACACAGATAGGGAAATATTGGGTCGGTTAGGTGGGGAGTGGCAGGTGGGGCAAGTGGGATGGTTTTCTAATGCATGTAATATTGATCCTCCGTATCGAGAAGATATTGAAGATGGACATGGGAAGTATGGTAACACAATTTTTTCAAAATTTAACGCTCCTATAGTTGAAAGATTGAAATTAGGCAGACATGAGACAAACCAAGAAGAGCGCTCTGCAGTTTGTGCACAATTTCAAAAAAAAGGACATACTTTTTGGGTGATAAGTCTGCATTTGGGATTAACGCGGCAAGACCAAATGAAGCAGCTCACCGCACTAGTCGCTTTCATTAGCGAAAAGGTGGATCGTGCAGCACATGTTATTCTTTGCGGCGATTTTAATATCTATGAAACCCAAAGGGAGGGAAACCTCCTCTCTTATCCTGAATTGAAAACAATGTTGGATTTGTCGCAAAGGTCTTTTAAAGATTTGGGCCCTTCAGGGCAGAATACCCATCTCTTAGGTAAAATCGACTATGTCTTCTTTAGTCAGGGGCATACACCTCATAGAATTCAGCACACGGCCGAGGTCGTGCAATTTCCTCGCAATTTAAGCGACCATCATGCGATCAAAGTCACACTCAAAATTGACGATAATCCTTGTCCTCCTGCGCCAAGAGATGAAAATGGTGCCGAAAATCAAGCGTTTCGGGCCTGATACAAAAATTATTTATACCGAACGTGTTTCAAGAATTGGAATTTTAGCAAGAAGGCGGCGTCATTTTTTGGTCTGGAGCGAGAGACCATTGCCTATGGCAATGGTCGCTTGTTCCAGACACAAAAACTTGCGCCGCCTCCTTGTCAAATTTTCCAGGATTCAGGTGGCCCGAGTATATATGCAGGTTGGCTATTCGGTATACGCTTGCAAGAGGTGAAGGAGTTGATTAAAGCAATCGTTAAGAGAGCATACGTTCTCATCTAGGAGGTATTGTAAAAATGAAAGAAAGCGATAGAAAAAAAAACACTAAGTAATTAGCTAAGATCATAGTTGTTGTCTCCAACGGCTGTTTCTGGCATTTCCTAAATCGTAAACTCCGGTAAAGTTTCGCAAGAAATTAGGCCATCTTGAAGGCGTAATGTCTTATCGCAAAGAGCTGCAAGGGCTGGGTCGTGGGTCACGACGATCAGCGTTTTATTTTCATTTTTTGCAAGATTTAAGAGCAAATCGTGGATTTGGGCTGATGTCTCCTTATCGAGATTGCCAGAAGGCTCATCAGCCAAAATGATTTTAGGATCGTTGCAAAGCGCTCTTGCGATGGCCACGCGCTGCTTTTCTCCTCCGGAAAGAAGCTTTGTGTTGAAATGGCGCCTTTCGGATAGGCCAACGTGGTCTAAGAGATCGCACGCGCGTTTATAGGCAGAAGAGTTCACATGACAAGCCTTTCTTGCAATCTTTGCTGGCATTAATACATTGTCAAGGGCTGAATATTCTTCCAATAGATAAAACGATTGAAAAATGAATCCAAGCTTTTGATTTCTGATGTGGCTTTTATTGAAAAAATTGACGAGCATGCCATCGATTGATAATGTCCCCTTGCAAGAGGTGTCAAGGGTGCCAAGGAGCTGTAAAAGGGTGCTTTTGCCTTGCCCTGAGCGACCCATGATGGCAATTGTTTCCCCCTGATGGATGGTGAGATTAATTTCCTTTAAAATTTCAATCTTAAGAGGAGAATAGAAATTTTTCTTTATCCCTTTGCATTCTAGAATACTTTTACGCGCTTCATGAGTCATATGATTATTCTGCCTTTAGGATTGCAGAGGGGCGCATAGCGCTTGCCTTTGTGGCCGGAACGACCCCTGCGATAAGAGAAATAAAAGCTGTGGTGATGACGACAAAGCCTAATGCCTCAAGGCTTAATTCGCTTGGCAGTGTCGAGCCGTAAAACATCGGGTTAAAGAGATCGTGCCCTTGCATTTTGCCAATGAAGGCGACAAGGTCGTTTAGATAATGCAATGTGAGAACGGAGGCAAAAATGCCGATTAGACTACCGATTCCCCCCATTACCATGCCGCAAAATCCAAAGATGATCGCAATGCTTTTGGAGGAGGCTCCCATAGAGCGCAAGATGCCGATTTCAAGTTTTTTATCGTTGACCAGGATAAAGAGCATTGAGATGATATTGGAGCAGGCAACGATGATGATCACAAGAGAAATGACGCTAAAGAGATTTTTCTCGCTTTGCAGCTGCTCGATGAGATCTTTTGAAAATTCATACTCTTGATAGGTTTGAATATTCCAATAGTTTAAGATCCCCACCTTTTCAAAGGCATCTTGCAGCTCTTTTTTAATTTTTTTAGCGTCTTTGCTATTATCAAAGCGGATGTTAAGACCACTTGATAAGGGCACCTGCTCGCTTAAGGCCGCTCCTCCTACCATAGAGACTAAATCTTTTAAGGCTAAGATGTATTTGCCCCCAATTGGCATGATCCCCGGGTCATAAAACCCAACGACTGAAACGGGTACGCGCATCTCTTGCACACTGCTTGGAGTAAGGGAGTGGTAGGCAATATAACCGAGATCGCCAATCAAGACGCCGGCATCTTTAAATCCTTTGGGAAGTAAGATAGACTCTCCAAAGCCATGGTTTTCTGGGAGATTAAGGGATGTTCCATGACTTGACTCTGCAAGAAACTTGAGGGATGTGGCATTTAAAGTCACTACCTTGCCTATACCAAATTTGCGAAGTGAAGCCGTTGCATTAAAGGCATATCCTTGAATTTGGTCCTTAAGCTGAAAGGCAATGTCTTGTGGTCTACTTGCATGTAGAAAAGAGTCTTTATCGATAATGGCATTAAAGGGGGTAATCGACTTTAAAATAAATTCTGCCGATGGCAAGAGGGGAATTTCTTTATTTTCAAGAGTTAAAAGCTTTAAGTTTTCTTCTACATGTAAAATCCCTTCGATAGCGATAGGCGTTTTTACATTTTTGTTGAGTTGATCAAGAACGCCTTTAAGGTCTTTAGCATTTTGTGGGATGATAATCCTAGAAACGGCAGTTGGAGACGCTAACTTGACACAATCTCTTGAACCAGAATCATTTGCAATGGGGTGGTCCTTCACCATTTGGGAATGTCCCACCCCATTGCAAAGTGATTCTAATTCAAGATCTTGCGCCAATTTAGCATCTCGAACTGCCGTTTCTAGGATAATTCGATTAGCAATGATGGCAACTTTTAAAGAGGCCCCTTTGGGTAAGTAAGAGGGCAGAATGCGCCATCCTTGAGGAGGAAGAGTTAAGGATTGGATATCGATTGATTGAAATAGGTCTGAAAGTCGTTGTTTAAGCTCATTTGGTTCAACCCGGTGAAAGCCGTCCGGATTGTCTTCAATGAGATTGTCAGAGAGCACGGCCTGCATTTGTATGAGGTTAAGATAGTCAGCAGATGTTGGGGGAAGAAGCGCCTTGGCAAGTGTTTTACTTTCACTATCGAAGGTGCCGATATAGGCCACCTGATCGAGAAACTGTTGAGAGTGCTCTTTGTTGCCATCTACATGCCTTAGCAAGCGAAGCCTTACATTTGCCATCGTCGTTTCAAATGGACTTACAACTGGATTTTTAGCAGAAGGGGTCGCTAAAATGATTTTTTTAGCCTCTTGGACGAGATCTTTTAGTTCCCCATCCGTCTGACTATCTTTAGCGCTCCACTCTTTTGGAATCTCTTCATCGACTTCAGGATTGTAGGGATCTTTGCCGTGTTTGCTTTGCAGCTTTTCGCCAATGGACTTCAACGCATAGTTAGAGCTTTCACTAATTCCATCGACAAGGTAGTAATAGGAAGTATAGTACTTATGAGTGGGAGTCATGCGAATGGGGGCAGTTAAGGCGATAATCTTATCTACCCAACTATTTTCAAGGCCATCTTTCACAGAGAAAAAGACGACAATGAGCCAGACGACGAGCGCGATGATTAAAATAGACACCAAACTGATAATTGAAACAGAAAGTTGCTTCCACCTCGGAATAAGGTATTTAAAAGCAACTGAAAGTTCGAACATCTATTTGAAGTGTCTTTTAAATTACTTAGATTCTTTAAAGTCTACGTGTTTGCGCACGACAGGGTCAAATTTTTTGCGCGTAAGGCGATCGGGTGTATTTGTTTTATTTTTTTCTGTATAATAATGAAATGCGCTTTCAGAGCTCTTCATCTTAATGTTTTCACGTTTTTTTGCCATGACATCCTCGTACGGTTATAAAGTGAGGATTTTATCATACCGATCAGATTATTGGAAATAAAAAAGGTGGGGTAATTAGCCATGTCTAGTAATTCCTTATCTCCTCGGCTATCGCCATAGGCGTGTATAGTATAGCGATCTATTTCACCTCCTAGTAAATTCTTAAGGCGGACAACTTTTTCTGGACCCCAGCAATTGGCCCCTTGCAGTTTGCCTGTCACCATGTCTTGCGGCGAAATTTCAAGCGTTGAACAAAGGACATCATCAAAGCCTACCAGCTTGCCCCAAGGGACAAGGTAAGGGTCGATTGAGGCGCTGATTAAAATACATCGATGTCCTTGCTCTTTATGAAATTGCAAGCGCTGTAGAACCTCTTCCCTAAGAATCTTATTCATTGCAGAAGAAGTAGCAAAAGCTTGCCCCAAGTGGGTGATCTTTTCTCTAGAGACTCCCTTAAAAAAGGTGGTTAACACCTTCTCTTTGACCTTTTGCCTTGGGATTATCTTTAAAAGGAATGCGATAAGAAAAGGAAGAAGTAAGGTCAACTTTAAAAGCGCTTTTCTTCTTCCCAAGCTAAAAAAAAGAAATTCCCTTAATGAATCGCATGTTGTGATCGTGCCATCAAAGTCAAAGGCCGCAATCGTTTTACTCATAAGGTTTAAATGGGATTCTAGTTTTAGGTTTTAGATCAAGGGAGTCGGCTTGCCCTTTTTGTATATAGGAGTGGTAGCCAAGACCTGCAATCATGGCGGCATTATCAAGACTTAAGCCTTTAGATGGGAAAAGTAGAGTATACCCTATTGCGCGCTCTTGCAACTTATTCTTAAGCGCTTGATTGTTCGTCACTCCGCCGCCAAAGATAAGCGTTTGGCAGTTAAAGGATCTTGCAGCGCTTAAAACCTTATCGATTACATCGTCAAAGGCAGCTCTTTGAAAGGAAGCGCAAAGATCGCAGATATTTTGCTCACTTCTCTCTAAAGGCTTTTGCCCCTTTTGGTCTTGTCCGTTAAGCAGGTACAAGACGGCAGTCTTTAGGCCGCTAAAGGAAAAGTTTAAGGGGCGCTCCTTGACGAAGCCCGCCTTTAGGGCAAATTTTTTAGGGTCCCCCTTTAACGCAAGTTCTTCAACTTTGGGTCCTCCTGGATAGGGGAGATTCAGCATCTTGGCGACCTTATCAAAGGCCTCTCCAATTGCATCATCGACAGTCTCTGAAATTAAATAGTATTCGCAAATGCCCTTCATGAGGACGATCGACGTATGTCCACCTGAAAGAACTACCCCAAGGCTTGGAAATGGGGGACAAATGGGCTCTCTCATGATGGCGGCATAAAGGTGGGCTTCAATATGATTGACCCCAATAAAGGGTTTTTGCATGGCCAAAGAAAGAGTTTTTGCGGCCGTAAGCCCGATGAGAAGAGCGCCGATTAGCCCCGGTCCATATGCGACAGCGATGAGGTCGATCTCTTTTAAAGTGAGACCTGCCTCTTTTAAGCACTGATTTAAGACGGGTATGATCACATCGACATGGCGGCGGCAGCAAAGCTCCGGGACAACCCCCCCATATTCAGCATGAAGATCGATTTGCGATGTGACGACGTTTGACAAGATCTCCTTGCCATCTTTTACGATCGAGATACTTGTTTCATCGCAGGTCGATTCAATGCCAAGGACGATCATTTTACATTCCTTCTAGGATCGTGCACTGATACCAAGTAATTGTGGCCATAATGGATCAGTTTTTCATCGCATGTGACAAGAGTGGCATTCTCCTCGTACGCAGTCGCAACCAAAATGCGATCTGCAGGATCTGCATGCAACTCGCCTGGCAAACGAGTGCTTTGAACTGCAATACGGGGCGAGATTGGCACAAGACTTACGCCGGGCTGACCTAAAGCCATTTGAATCCAGTCTAAACAATCTGTTTCAATCGATATCTTCTTTTTTTGAACGAGCATTCCTACTTCCCAAATTGAAATTGCAGAAATCAAAATCCCATCCCTATTTTGACAGCGGTCGATTGCGTGACACAATTCTTGTGATAATCTAGAATCTCCTTCAATAAGCCAGATCCAGATATGCGTATCAAGTAATAGTTTATGTTGCTGTAAATGGTTAACTATTGGCATCCCAATCTTCTCCGATTGGCTCAATCAAATCCCCTTGAATGTGGATCATACCGCGCATAATTCCAAACAGTGATCGATGTTTTTTCTTTATGGGGCATAAACGCGCAATGGGTACCCGCCTTTTTGTAATGACGATACTTCTTCCTGAATTTTGGACTTCATCCATTATCTTCAGGCACTCAGCTTTAAATTTTCCAGCTTGAATAGTTTTATCCATAACGCTACCTCCGTATATAGTCATATTAACATGGTCATATTACTTTTTCAAGAAAAAATTTATTTAACAGACCCTAACTTCCCGCTCAATTCTGTCGGAGGGGTTTGAAGCGCAAAGGCATTGATCCCGTAAAGAATGGCAGAAAGAATTAGAGCAATGCCCATAAGCTCTAGCATTGGCGGCATCCTCATTTCAAGCAGATAAAAATAAAGAAGGCCGAAAATAGTTTCAAAAACTGTTAGCTCTCCTGCAAGAGAGACGGGAAGAATAGAGGAGGCTTTATTCCATAAAAACGCCCCGATCCAAGAGCAAAATATGCCAAGAACAGCGCACCCTGCGACAAATATCGCAAGACTTTGCGAAGGCTCTAAAAATTTGCTCCACCCAGCTTCTCCTAGCCATCCTTCATAACACCCACCTACAATCAAAACCCAAAAAAAAGTGGCAACTCCAATCAATGTCGACCAATCTTGGGAGCTGACAGTTGGATTACTTTTAAGAAATAAGGAATTGACCACGACATACCAACTCCATGCAATCAGCGCTGTAAATGCGGCGATAACGCCAAGGAGGTAAAAAGGTTTATCTAAGGCGATCTCTTTGTCTGAAAAAACGGGGACATTGATGAGGACAAGCCCTGCTAATATCAAGAGGGAGGGAATAATAAGACTTTTAAAGCTGCATTCCCTCTTCATCCAGTTTCCATAAAATGAGATAAGCACAGGACTTGTTCCCAAAATGAGGGCTGTAATGGATGGAGAAGCGTAGAGTGTGCCCATCACAACGCAGCTGTAGTAGACGATATTGCAAATTAAAGAAAATAAAAGGGCTTTACCGTATACATGAAGAGGATGCTTTCGTATCGATTTGCGGCCCGTCAGTAGAAAAATAGAGCAGGAGATAAGGCCATAGACGCCGTGCCTGCCTAATGCGATTTCCAAGGGGGCAAATCCCTTCAAAGAGGGAGGAATAATAAAAATTAATCCCCACAACATGCAGGCAGCTAATGCAAAAGAAAATCCTTTCCACGTCATATTTTTTGTTTTGTTATGATTTTTTTTATTTTACACGATTTATTATTGAATGTCTATTCTATTAAACATCATTTGTGTAACTATTAAGTTGACGCTATTGGAACTTCCTGTTGGGGGAATCCTCGTGGCATTACCAATTGTGAAGTTGCTGTTATTAAAAATTCCTAGCCTTCCTTTCAATTAATTGATATATAAAGGTCATTGAAAAATCTCTAGTGGAAAGGCGATGAAAATGAAATATTTGACGGTTGAATCTCAAGGGAACATTGCAGTTGTGAAGATATCGCGAGCGGCACAGTTAAATGCCTTGAATCAAGAAGTGCTGCAAGAGCTGCTCACTTATCTACATCAAGTCGAACTGGATAAACGCTACCAAGCGCTCATTTTAACAGGCGATGGGGATAAGGCATTTATTGCAGGTGCCGACATCAAAGAGATGTCGACGATGAGCAATCATGAAATCTTGCAGTTTTGTTCACTTGGCCAAGAGGTGGCAGATGCATTGGAGAGTGCCTCATTTTTAACATGTGCTGCTGTGCAGGGATATGCATTGGGAGGGGGCTTTGAGATGGCGCTTGCCTGTGATTATATTTTCGCATCGCATGAGGCCAAATTTGGCTTTCCGGAAGTCAGCTTAGGGATTATCCCGGGCTTTGGGGGCACGCAAAGACTGCTTAGAACTGTCGGAACACGCCTTGCAAAAGAGCTGATTATCTCGGGAAAAACCATCGATGGAAAAAAAGCATTAGAACTTCATATCGCCAATCGTCTATGCGATAAGGCAAATCTTATTCAAGAGTGTAGCCATTATTTGCAATCTTTGACTTGTCATTCAGAATTGGCGATTGCCAAGGCAAAGCAAGCGATTAACGATGGCGCTGAAATGCCCCTTGATGTGGGTTTAGATCTTGAGAGAAATCTATTTGTGGAGTGTTTTAATTCCCCAGGGCGGATCGAAGGGTTTAAGAGGTTTTTAAAATGAAAAACGAGATCGCTATTCCTTGGTCGAAGGTAGCAGTACTAGGAGCTGCGGGAAAGATGGGAAAGGGGATTGCTCTACTGCTTCTATGTGAAATGGCGTTTGTTCCCTCTTCGATTTTGATGTTGCAAGATCTCAAGCAAAGCGCTTTTTACGATTTAAGGCGTTACTTAAGAGAACACTTGCTCAAACACTTAGAGAAAAACATCGAAGCCGTTCGCGCGTTTTATGCCGACAGACAAGATTTAGTGAGCAATAAGGAGATGATCGATACACTCCTTCAAGATGCGATAGATAGGGTCTTTTGTACGCGGTCTATTGCTGACTTAAACGGCGCATCCATGGTCTTTGAAGCGATCATCGAAGATGTAAATGAAAAGCTTCAGATTTTAAAAGACGTCTTTGACGTGACAAAGGGACAAGCGTATTTTTTTACAAATACCTCCTCTATCCCAATTGGATTTTTACAAAGGGAATCGACAATTGGCAATCGCCTCATCGGCTATCACTTTTACAATCCACCAGCTGTGCAAAAGCTGCTTGAGATTATCATCCCCAAAGGAACAGACCCAACCCTTTGTTCCTTAGCTTTTCACCTTGCCAAAGTATGGAAGAAGACAGTCGTTGAGTCCGAAGATGTCGCAGGTTTTATCGGCAATGGTCATTTCATCAGAGAAATCGCTTTCGCTTGCCACATGGCAATGGAACTCTGTAAAGAAATGCCCTTAGAAAAGGCAGTCAAGCTTATCAATTGCGTCACTAAAGAGGCCTTAGTGCGTCCGATGGGGATCTTTGAACTTATCCGTTATGTAGGCATAGATGTATGCTGCCATATTGCAAAAGTGATGAGCCGCTTTTTACCAAGCGAGGCACACCTCTTTGATGCGATGGTGAAGAACTTAAAAATAATCGGACAAGTGGATTTAACAGTTGTAGATAGAGCATCTTGCGATCTTAATTGGAAGTCCGCTTCCAAAATGGTGCAAGAAGAGCGAAACGAGAAATTAAAGCTCCATTTTTCATCTCTTAAGGGGCAAGAGGCCGCAATCGCTCAGCAATTTTTAGAGCAATCGCTGCAAATTGCAAAAGGACTTGTCGATAGCAAAGTGGCAAAAGCTTTAAGCGATGTGAGCTTGGTCTTGATGCACGGTTTTTATCATTTATATGGAGTTGCAGAGTTTTCTCTTAAAGAAAGGATAGGCAATGCGTAAGAAAGTTTATGCGGCAGCCGGGAATACAACCATATTCTCTGGGCCTGGTAGAAGTGAATTTAATGTGAAAGGGCCCAATCGATCTTTTGAAGAGTATTTAAAAGAAACGGCTAAAGGGACCTTATCACATCTAAAAACAAACGCAATTGATGAGGGTGTCATCGGCAGTTTTATGTCTGCCAGGTTTATCAATCAGGCAAATTTGCCAGGCTTTTTGCCATTTATGGTGAAAGAGTTAGAAGGAAAGTCTTGTATAGGAGTTGAAGGGGCGTGCGGAACCGGGGGAAAGGCCATTACAACCGCTGTTAAAAGTGTGTTAGCCGAATGCGCCGACGCTGTCTTTGTCGCGGGATTTGAGATGCAAAATACCTTGAAGCCAATCTATGGGGCAGATGTCTTGGCAGGAGCTGCGTATTATGCAGGGGAAAGAAAAAAGGGAGCAGCCCACCTTTTTCCAAGTATATTTTCGGAGCGCGCAAAGGCTTATTTTGAGCGCTATGGGGAAAAAAATGCAAGAATTGCCATGGCCAAGTGGTACGAGCAGGCCATTCTCAATGCGCGGAAAAATCCAAAAGCGCAAGAGTTTGAGAATAAAAAAGCAGATCTTTTTGCAGTTGGAATGACGCCGCCAAATCCTTATACATTTGTTTCCCATCTCAACCATTTTGATTGCTCAAAAGTTTCCGATGGGGCCGCCTCATTAATTATCGCCTCAATAGACGGCTTAAGTGCTTGCGGCATTCCATTAAAGGACGCTGTTGAAATTGTCGGAATTGGGGAATCAGAATCAGATATAACGCAAGGCCCATTAGATACATCATCGCTTTCAAATACCGCAAATGCAGTCCAAAAGGCCTTGCAAGAGGCTAAGATCACAAAAGATGATCTTGCACTTTTAGAGGTGCACGATTGCTTTACGATTACAGCGCTTCTTTCTCTTGAGGCGATAGGATTTGCAGAAAAAGGAAAAGCTGCAGAGTTTATCATCGAGGGAAATACTAGGGCGCAAGGCAAAATCCCGACCAATTTATCTGGGGGATTAATCGGCTTTGGCCATCCGACGGGGGCGACAGGCGTGCGTCAACTCGTCGATCTTCTTCATCAATCAATTGGCGTTGCATCCAATCAAGTGGCCATGAAATCTGAATTTGGGATGTTGATCAGCATGGGTGGAAACGATAAAACAGTGACTTCTATTGTTACAAAAAAAGGTCAATGACAATGCATTTACCTGCCAAATATGTACGAGCACTTGTTTTTTTGACAACTTTTTTTGCTTGGCAACATTTTAATCTTGAGGCTATTGAGGATGGGGACAAATGTCAAAAGGACGGTTCAATAGACTCAAGTGATTCCAAAAAAGAGGAAGATAAGAAAGATCAAGAAGAAAAGAAAGATGATGAGCCTTTAAAAATTGGGTTTTTAGCCTTTCCCACTTCCCAGCAGCCAGGCCCTCTTATTGCTTTTGGCCAAAATTTTGTCGACAAAGGGCAGCTGCAGGCAATTTTAGTCGGAAGCTATATCAAAGGACATAAACAATACGCAGCTATTATCAATCCCACTTTTGTGTATGGGGTGACCGATACCTTTTCCCTATTTTTTGCAGCGCCCGATGCCGTGAAACTCCGCCAAGGTGAAGACCATAGCAGCGGCATACAAGACTTACTTCTTCAGGTCGAGTATGGCTTTTATACAAAAAATAAAAAAGACAGCTCCGATGAGGCAAGCGTTGTGGCTAATGTGACATTCCCAACGGGTTCTACCAAGAAAAGCCCACCAACAGGAGATGGACAATGCAGCTGCTTTCTTGGATTTACCTATAATCGCATGACATTTGATTGGTATTACTTTGCCTCTACAGGGGGGATATGGAACGGCTCTAATCAAGGCACAAGATTTGGAAGCCAATTTCTTTATCAAGGGGGTATTGGAAGGATGATTGTAAGCAGTGACGATTGGTACCTTAGCTGGCTCATTGAAGGAAGTGGGACCTTGGCAGATAGAAATCGGATCGATGGAAAGACAGATCACAATTCAGGTGGCAATGTCATCTATGTCACCCCTTCTTTAACGTTTGCGACGATCAAGCGTTTCTTTATACAAGGAGGGATACAGGTGCCTCTTTATCAACACTTATTTGGCAAGCAAACAAGAAACGATGTTGGCGCTGCTGTCAATATAGGCTGGGTGTTTTAACCTAGATCCGGCAGTTTCGTATTTATGATTGCTTAAAGAATTCATAACTTGCTAAATTTATTTGGTGGAGAGGAGGAGGCAAATGCGACTTAAGAAAGATGAAGTTTTAATTATCAAGTCAGCTGTTCATAGACTGGATCCAAATGCTCAAATTTTTCTTTTTGGCTCTAGAGTGCATGATGAAAAAAAAGGTGGGGATATCGACTTGTTAATTTTTTCAAATTTTTTAACCTTTTTAGATAAAGCCGCAATCAAGACAGAAATTTTTAAACAGATTGAAGAGCAGCGGATCGATATTACGATCGCAAAAGACGACTCGGATCCATTTGTAAAAATTGCACTCGAAGAGGGGATTGCTTTGTGACTGAGAATGAAAAAAAACTCCTAATGAAGGAACTTAAAGCTTTAAACCATGCATCAGATGTTCTCTCTGAAACGTTTTTGAAGTGTCAATCTATAGGACTAAAAAAGGAGTACTCATTTTTAGAACTCATACACTTAGAGGCTTTAACCAGTCGTTTTGCACGGTTAAGCGATCTGCTCATAAGAAAAATTTTTCGACTTATCAACCAACTCGATTATGAACCGCAAGAGACCGTTCGAGATAGTATCAATCGAGCAGAGAAGCTTGGGATTATAGAAAGTGCTGAAATTTTTTCAAAAATTAGAGAAACAAGAAATGCAATTGCTCATGAATATCTTTTGGAGGACCTTTCAGAGATATATAAGAGTGTATTCTTAAACACCCCGAAGATCTTAGATACTGTGAGTAGGGTGAAAAAATACTGTCAAAAATATTAAGGCGTATCATCAATTAAGTCAAAGCGCTATTAAAGAACCTCTTGCATAATTTTTTTAACCTAGATCCGGCAGTTCGAGATGGCAAATTAATGCAAGATCTTGAATTAGAATCACTTTGCAATGGGGTGGGACATTCCCAGAGGGTGAAGGACCACCCCATTGCAAATGATTCTGGTTCAAGAGATTGCGTTAAGTTGCCGTCTCCAACTGCCGGATTTAGGTTTAAGCAGTTTATCAAATCTTAACAAAAGAGATTCATACTTCCGGAAAATAAAAGAGAGCGAGAAAAAAAAGAGGGGTAGAGATGAAAATAGGTAGCTTTAGTCCATGCATTGTCAAGCAGGTTGTAAATAGCCGTCCCTATAAAGGGATGCAACATGTGGGGATAAAAATTCGCAATTTAGCGATCAAGATTTATAATTTAGTGCTGCCCAAAAATCCAATTACAGAGAAAAGACAAATCAGACTCATTCCCACTGCAGTTGAGAGGCTAGTAGGTAAAGTAAGCTACGATAGTGTTTGTCCAAAAGAGCAAATGTGCACTAATGCAACATGGAATACTCAAGTATCAACTGTATTCGATAATCTTGTAGCACAAGTGCAGCGAAAAAATATCACCTATCAGGTGAGAGTGCTGCATGATGATGACACCACAAACGCCTATTGTCTTCCCGGCGGATTTACCGTGATCACAACAGCCATGATTCAAGCACTTGAAGAACCTTCGGATTTTGATAGAGAATTTCCTGACATCACATTTGAGGATAAAATTGCTGCGGTCATGGGACATGAAATTATCCATGCTGCAGCAGGGCATGGGGCGATGAAGATGCAGCTAAAAATTTTGACATTTTGTGCAGGAAAAATAACAAGTACTGTCTTGCCTCACTTGTTATTTAAACGAAGAGCCACACAAGATGATAATACTTGTCCACAAACAAAGGTAAATAAACACGCAAAAGAAGCTCTTGGCAAAGGAATTGATGTAGCGTGCTCACTTGCCTCCCATTTGTTTATACAATCCCATAGTCGATGCAACGAATTTGAAGCTGATAAATATGGAATGCTCCTTGCGCATTCAGCCGGATATAACCCTTTGGCTTCGGTATGGCTTCAAAAAAAATTTGTGGCCATGGAAAAAGGCGAAAGTGGAGGCAAGGCAAGCCTTGTGAAAAAAGGGATTCAGTTGTTTAGTTCTCATCCTCCATCAGAGACTAGAGTCCACGCGAATCGCAAGACTCTTCAGGAGATTCAAAGTGGAACATTGAAACTCCATTATGCCTAAAAGCTTCTTGCTTAAATTACGCTACAGCCCTTTAACGCTTTCTCGTAGCTTACTGTAGGAAGTCTTTTTTGCGCTCTCATCTTTTTTGGTGTCATCAATTAGCTGAGTTAAGGCAGCAATGATTTTATTTTGGATTTCAGTTGCTTGTTTAGTTTTTGTGGCACTGAAAGAGGGGGTGTCATTTTCTACTTCTACAGTTGGGCGTGAATTGTCAATCATCTCAAGAAATAGGGTAAAGATTGGGCTATCCTTTAAACCGTTATTGAGGATCTCTTGTCCTACTTTTAAAAAGCGCTCTTTTTCACTATCGATTTGTTTTTTAAGATCGACAAATTTTAAGTCGAGCGCCTGCCTTTGCCGAAGCTTTGCGCTGGTACTTAGCATCTTTTGATAAAGAGATAGGGCATTTTCTACTCCTTTTGAATCAACACCTGCCATCTTTTCTACTTGTTTTAGCTGCGTGTTAATATCTTCTTGTTTTTGGTAAAGGGTTGAAATCGCTTGATATTCTTTATAGCGCATTTCGTTTAATTTATTTTGAAGTTCGATGAAGGCGCTATAGATTTTTTGATTAAGGGCATCTTTTGCAAGCTTGTCAAGAGTTAAAGATCTGATAAAAATGACGAGTTGCAGGCGCTGCAATGAGCTTGTAAAGTCGCCCCACGGGGTCATTGCGGTGCCTGCTACGCCATACTTGATGGAGCGAAGCAGTCTTAAGTCATCGCGCGTATGTAGCCAATCCAAATTCGTGAGCATACGCGGCTTGGCATCGACCATGATGGAGGCCCGAGCTCCGGCTCCATCGGCGTCGCTGCCGTGACAAACAGCGCAATTTAATTCGAAAAACATCTTGCCAGCTTCGATATTTCCTTCTGTATAGTACTCTTGTTTGATGTAAGTTTGTCCGTCAGCTATGGCGTTAAAAAAGGTGCTTTCTTTATAATCCTCATCAAAAGGTATTTTAGTGTCCCCTTTAAGAGTGGCCCCCTCAAGACTTAGCTCTTCAATGACGTCTTTTGCCGTATAATTCCATTTCAAAACCTCTTTAGCCCCTGCGGTCGCATTTTCACTGGGAATAAAAGAAAAAAGCCAATCGACGAGTTTTTTGATTTGTTCATGATTTAAGACTCCGTCATGATCATTTACTCCTGTCGCTTTTGCATTTTCCCCCCATGGTGGCATTGGAGTGCCTTTTACTCCATGCGTAATCGAGACGATTGCATTTTCTTTGGTCAAGTTGCGAAGAAAATTGGCGTTGCGAAGGTTTTTGGGGATCGGATATATCCACTCAGCAATTGGCCCATTGCCCTGCAGATAATGGCCATGGCAATCGGCGCAGTGGATCATGTAGGCAAGTTCTGGGTCAAACCCATTTTTTTCAAAGATCAAGGCGATAGCGTCTTTATTTTTCTTGCCGATAGCATTGAGCATGAAGGTTAAACTCAAGAATTTTGATTCATCGAACGGAAATACCGGCATGATCGATCTTGGCTGATGGCTGGATGGATTTTTGAAATGCTCCATCAGCCACTCATCGGTTCTATAAATGCCGGACCAATTCGGCTTTGGACCGATCAATCTGCCATAGCCATACTCTTGGATGTACATCATGAGGATGCGATGGACTTTTTCCTTCCATGCCGCATGTGCATTTAAAAGAGATTGCTTTTCATTGCCCTCTTTTGCTTTTCCTATTTCCATTTGGAAGTAATGATCTTTGGCTCTTGAGGCGTAGCGAAAATTAGAGTAAAATGATTCGATAAGATCTGGAAAGTTCTTTTCGATTTTTTCTAACAAGCTTCCTTGCCTGACATTGCTCACGATGCGCTTATCGATTTCATCGGCATGTGTTTCGAGGGTAGAGACAATGGAAGAACCAAGCGTCTCTTCTGGAAATAGTTTTTGAAACCACTCATGCTCTTGATAAAGGGCCTCAAAAGAGGCATTTGCCTCTTTTTCTTTAGCAAAGCCGATGTCGGATTCAAACCCCTTCAAACGATGGCAAGCTGCGCACCCTTCCGTAGCAAAGATTGTCATCCCTTTTTCAAGGTTGAAGAGTTCTTGTGGATTGAGTGGTTTTTCAAGGCCTTCTTTTGTATTTTCCCACCTTTGGACGGCGATTTTATACTCCACGTCAGACTCGGCTTTGGTAGCCCCTTTTTGCGCTAGCAAAAAGGTCATAAGATCTTCAAGTTCGCGTGTATCGAGCTTATAGTTAGGCATGGTCGATGTCTTAAGATCGGCTTGTGGAGAGACGAGTTTGCTCTTCAAAAACCAAGGATAGCTATCGCCTGAGTGAGTCAGATCTGGACCTATTCCACCGCGTGAAAATTTTGCAATGCGATGGCATGCGTAGCAGCCTTGCGCAATGAAAAGCTCTTTTCCTCGCTGAAAATCTTTGGTGAGGGTGTCGACATTAAACGAGATGTTTTGCTCTTTTGCATCATCATGGTTTTTTGCTTCATCTTGGGTTTTTGGTATGTGACACTGCACACATTTGGCTTGGATTAAGCTTCCGACTAAAATGGGAGTTGTTTGGAAAAGCAGGTCATCACCTGGCTTATGGTTAAAAATTTTTGCAAATTGAGGGTCGTTATCGGGATCTTTTTCGGTAAATTCTTTTTTATGGCCGGTAAATTCAGCTTCATAAAAGCCATCAAAGACAGGTCCATGGGCTTTATTGGTCGTAAGAGCTCGCCCATTGCCGCTATGGCACGATGTACAGCCATATTCTTCAATGGGGTGGAATTCAAAGGGGCGCGTTTCGTTGCCAATCAATGGGTGCATTTTGAGAACTGTTTCGACATTATATTCAAGGCCATTAACTTTTGCTGTCATTAAACTTTTAAATATGTCCGCTTGTTTTTGTCGATCCTTTAACTCGGACGTTAACCCTTGTTGCTCCAATCTTTGATTTACACTTTTATCTTCAAGAAGCGCAATTTGATCCTGCAGCTTTTTAAAGACATAATTTTCATTTGGAACTTGTAGGGGAGCGCCCGCTTGATCTTTAATAATATTGCCGTTTGGATCTTTTGCAAGGGTTGTAGGTGAGAAGTGGGGAAGTTCAAGTGCTACATGACAAGAGGTGCAGCGATCGATTTTGGCAGGGCCTTTATCTTCTCTTTCAAAGACGAGTTGTTTGACTCCTGTTTTAAAACCTGGCAAAGCTTCATGGGTGTATGTGGAGCGAAACTGCTCAAGCGCTATGTAGTCATTTTGATAGAGTTTATATTCCGGGAATATTTCGCGGTAAAAGAAAACCGACAACAACAACGTGACGACAATGCCAAGAGCGATTAAAGCAATTTGATATCTATCAGATGCGCGCATGAAAATTAATGCCTTGCAAAGTTTTCAGTCCAAGGCCACATCCAACCCCAGTTGGCGCCGCGAAAATAAGTGCCGATAATTACGAGGATCCCTTGCCAAAGCATAAACGTCGTATAAAGAAAAATAGCAAGGTAGCGGCTTTTATGGAACCAATGCCCTTCTCCTTTGGGATTTCTATCTAGGTATGGAATTGCCATAAGGCCGAGGACAATGATCGCCGGAATGCCGACGCCGCCCCAAAAGGCGTTATAGGCAACCATTTCTTGTAGCCCTAAGAAGTACCATGGCGCTTTTGAGGGGTTTGTGGGCTTGCTTGGGTTGGCAGGCTCCTCAAGAGGGGCGTCGATAAAGGATAAACAAAGGATTAGCGCTGTGGTCAAAAGGAATGCCACAAGTTCAGCTCTTAAGAGATTTGGCCAGGTGAAGACAAAGTTGTACGGCCCCTTATTGACCGTTGGGCATGAGCCTTTAACAAGCTCCATTAAGCCATACGTTCTTTTTACACCTGGCGCAAAAGTCTCTTTTGTATCTGAGCGCTGGACCACTCTAATGGGATCTGGCCGGATTCTATCAGGTGGACGGGAGAGCCCTCCATCTTTTCTGATGCGCCAAAAGTGCACGCCGATTAAGGTGCCTGCAAGAAGGGGTAAAAAGGCGACATGCAAGACATAAAAGCGGATGAGCGCATCTTGACCAACGTTTGTGGAGGCAAGCAGCATGACGCGATTGACATTGTATTCAAAGCCGGGAATGCTCGGCGCATATCCTGCGATGTTACTACCCACCGTAATGGCCCAAAAGGCGAGTTGATCCCAAGGGAGAAGATAACCTGTAAAAGAGAGAAGGAGTGTTAAGACCATGAGGATGATGCCGATGACCCAGTTAAAGCGGCGCTCGCCCTTATATGAGCCTGTATAAAAGACGCGTGACATATGCAAAAACACGAAGAGGACCATCATGTGGGCGCTCCAGCGATGCATATTGCGAAACATCATTGCAAAAGGTGTTGTGTCTTGCCAATCCTTCATGATCTCATAGGCTCTATCTTCTGCCGGGACATAGTAAAACATCAATACAACGCCTGTGAAGGAGAGAAGCAAAAATAAGCTCGTCGTGATAGCGCCAAGGCCTAGGGTGTAAAATGGGTCAAGTGAGTTTTTGTGGCATTTGACGGGGTGAAAGTGGAGAAAAAAGTTTTTAAAGACGATTTCTGATCTATCGACGTCGTTGTTTGGGTATCCGTGTCGAAAAATCGACTTTAAAATCAGTCTTGGAAGGTTTTTTAGGTACGTTCGCCAAGATTCTCTCGGCACTCCTTTAAATGTCGCCATTAAAGTATTCTATTGGTAAAAGATTAAATTATTTTTAGCATATCTCTTCTCTTAGATACAAGAAAAGAAAATTAAGCCAAAGGAGAGTACCAAGCGGCATTCCAGTCTAAGGAGGTCTTATTTTTATCGACCATGATATCGCCAGATGCACCCTTAAAAATAGCAAAATAGACTAAGGGGAAGGGGGCGGGGCCTCCTGTATTTTTTCCATATTGGTCATAGGTTGAGCCATGGCATGGGCAGGCGTAGCCGGTATCGACCATATTTACTGTGCATCCTAAATGCGTGCAGACGGCTGTTTGCACTCTTACTTTCCCATCTTTTGTTTCGATAAATACTTTTTGCTTTGGATTAAAGAACTTGCCATCGCGGCTTAAGAGCTCCTCAGGCCTTCCCAAAGAAAAGATGCTGGGTGGGATTTTCATCGCATTTGGATAGAGGAATCCAAGAAGAGATGCACCCGTGAGGCTAAAGGCGCCGCCAAGACAAGCTCCCATTCCCATAATGGCTAAAAAGGAGCGTCTTGAGATGGCGGGGTCGCTATCGTTTTCTTTTGTATTAAGTGAATTTCGGTATTTTGGCATTTTTTTATTTTACATCATTATCATCATTTCGAAAAAGCTGATACTTGACATCTTCTGGGTCATCAAATTGCCCGTTGCGCAAATAAAAGATGTAGACGACAACACCTGCGATTCCAAAAAGAAGGGAGCTCATCAAACACCAATACATTAGACCTCTTTTAAAACAAAACGTTAATTATGTATAGTGTAAACCAAGCAAAAATGTCAAGGTAAGAGCTCATGAAAAAAAACACATTAATTTTCCTCATCATTTTGATGGCGGTGGCTTTGCAAAAGGCTGTATCCCATGATGTAGAAGTACAAAGGCCAGGTGTGCTGATTCTTTCTTCTACAATTGGAGGTGGGCATAAAGCGGCGAGTGAATCGGCAAAAAATGCGATTTTAAACGCCGATAGCAAGGCAGAGGTTGTGATAAAGAACGCGGAAGATTTTAGCTCCCCATTAAAAAATAAGTCGCGCTCGACTATATACTGGACAGCAGTTAAAAATAGCCCAGATCTTGTTACAAAAGCGTATGAGGATTTGATGCGAAAGGGCAATCAATCTCTTGATCAAATTGCCCATTATGTCAATGTGAAGCATTTAGTGACTTATATCGAAGAGAAAGGCTTTACCCATGTGATAGTAGCGCATGAGCTAACGGCAGCATCGCTTGCATTTGCCCGTTTAAATGGGATGCTGCAAAGTCAAAAAATTGCCTTTATTTTAACAGACATGTTGGTCGATGTGTTTCCTAAGGTAGCCAAGCAGCTTGACATGACGTTTTTACCGCATCCCGCGTTGCAAAATGCGTATCTCAATGCAGGTGTTTTAGACAGCCAATTGGCAGTGACGGGAATGCCAGTCTCTTCGACGGTTAAGGATCCAATCGATCGGGAAGGTTTTTTACTTGAGCGTAAGCTAAATCCAAATCTATATACCATAACGCTTGCCTCGGGATCTGAAGGGATTGGCAATTTTCCCAAAATCGTTGAAAGCATTGTTAGCTTTGTGAAAGAGAAACCCATTCAAATCATCGCAGTTTGTGGCAAGAATGAAGAGCATAGCAAGGCACTTAAAAGAGTTGTGGAGCGTTATAACGCCCAAGGTGTTTTTTTGCGTGTATTGTTTCACAAAAATTACGATGCAGCCACTTGTCGCTATCAAATAAGTTTAACGCCTCAAGATGAACTTTTTGGCTTTATTAAATCATCTGATCTATACATCACCAAATCAGGAGGGCTTTCTCCTTGTGAAGCCGCTGCCATTGGGGTGCCGATGATTTTACTCGATGTCTATGGAGGACACGAAGAAAGAAATGCCAAGTTTTATGAGAGTCAAAATATCGCTTTAATCTGCAAGGATGAATCACAAATAGGGAAATTAGTTATAAGAATTCAAGAAAGCACTGCATTAAGAGAAATGATGAGATGCCAACAAAAAGAATTTGCAAGCATAAGCGACTTAAGACCTATTGTCGATTTTATTTATCCAATCCATCTAAAGGAGTAATTCATCGCATCCATTGTGACAGCTTGCGTGGGGCATTTTTCTGCGCAAAGGCCGCACCTGATGCAAAGATCTTCATCTTTTAACATGACGCTTCCCATGGAAATCAACTCTTCATCGCTCATCTCGTGGGAATTGATTCCATAAAAATTATCGACAGCGCGCCGCATATTCCCTTCGCCGTAGTCGAGATTAATCTTACTTAACGAGACAAGGGATAAGCAATTGCAAGGGCAAACGTCGACACATCCGTTGCATTTGATGCAAAGAGATCCGTCAAAAACAGGGCTGACGTGGCATTGCAGGCAGCGATTAGCTTGATCGTGGGCTTCTTGGTCTGTGTAATTATTTTCGACCAGATCGTAATTTTGCACTCTTTTTTCAGGGGACTGCATGGTGGGAAGCTTCCAGGGCGTTTTAAGATATGTCTTATCGCGCATAGGGGATATTTCGGTAAACTCTCCGACATATTCGCGGTAGGGTTTTGTCGAAAGAAGATCCTCATCGATTGCTCTTGCAGCCTCTTGTCCGTGGCGTATACCGGTAATAAAAAGAGCCGGACCAAAGGCGGCATCGCCTCCTGCGTAGACATTTTTTACACTTGTTCTGCCCGTTCCTCGCTCTGTCTTAATGATGCCGCGATCGAGGATGAATTTATCTTTTTGATCCCACCCGTCGAAGATAGATTCATCCATGGCCTGTCCAATGGCAAGGGCAATTGTATCGCAGGGGATGACATACTCAGTATTTGGAATTACCTGCGGGGAAAATCTGCCGTTATAATCGAATAGCGAGTAGATCTCTTGCACTTTAAGTCCAGTGACTTTTCCTAATGGATCCCTTTGAACTTCAATTGGCGCAACGCGGTTAATCATCTCGATTCCCTCTTCAACGCCATCTTCAATTTCAAATTCATCAGCTGTCTGCTCATCGCGCGTCTCAAGACACACCATGGTGATTTTTTTTGCCCCATTGCGAATAGAAGTGCGCGCGACGTCGTAGGCGACGTTGCCGCCGCCAACGACGACTAAGTTTTCCCCAATTTTCCACTCTCCGTCAACGCACTTGACCCTTAAGTAATCAATTCCCTTGATGATATCGGGGGCATCGGCTCCTGGAATGGGAAGAGCGCGCGATTTCCAAAGGCCAACGCCAATGAAGATTGCATCGTATTGCTTTTGTAGTTCTGTTAAGGTGAGATCTCTCCCGATTTTGACATTGTAGATCATCTTGGCGCCAAGATATTCAATGGCGTAGCATTCGTTAAAGACGACATCGTTTTTAAGGCGATAGGAGGGAACGCCGTAGGTGAGCATGCCACCTGGTTTTGGCATCATCTCATACACATCGACACTATACCCTAAGCGAAGTAAATCGTGCGCAGCTGTTAAGGAGGCAACGCCTGCCCCTATGCACGCGATCTTAAGGCCATTTGGTTTGGGGTGAGTAGAACCCCTTGCATAGCTCATCTCAAGCGATTTTATGTGGGCGTTTTTATCGAGACCAAACCATTCGTCAAGATACCTTTTTTGGGCTCTTATGGTGAGGGTTTTATCCACTCTATCGCGGCGACAGCTAAGCTCGCAAGGAGCGCCGCAGATGACACCGCAGACGGAGGCAAACGGGTTTGGCCCTCTTGCGATTTTATACCCTTCTAAGAAGTTACCCGCGTGAAGCGCGATCATGTAACCTCTTGGATCTGTATTGACAGGGCATCCATCGCGGCAATCGATTTGCCTGATGTAATAGTCAAGATCGGGAATGACGACGTCATAAAGCTCTTTATAAACTTTTATTACATCGATTGGATCAGGCATAAAGCTTTAGCTTTTAAGGACTGCGATGAGGTGCTCGCATCCAAATTGTCCACATGTGCAGCCAAAGGTATTGCCAAGGCTACCCTTAAGTGTTACGCTATATGTCTCGCTAGGATTTGATCTGCTTTTTACAGTATACGTCTCTTTGCCAAGTTCTTGAATCTCCCAAATACCTTGAAGAGTTAAGTCTTGAGAGGGCGCATTTTGAGAGGGTAGCTCTTCTTTTGCAGTAAGGCCTTCACTCTCTTCTGTATATTTAGTATCTTTATGAATGACGCGCGCAATTTGACAGTGAGGACAATTGCAGTGGGGCTCTGGAGGAGGGATAGATTCGATGTCATTTGATACCACAATTTTTGCCACTTGGGCGATTTTGTGAAGAATTTCTTGCGGAATATCCGGTGTGTTGGCTTGTTTTGGATTGTGTTGCATGCTATTTGCAATTGTTTCCATGGAGTCAAGTTGCATTCTCATTGTCGGAGGTGTGTGGTTCATGATCTCTGCTAATAAGCTATCAACTGCGATATGAGGGGGAATATCTAAAGGAGTTTTTAAGTGAAAAACCTGAAAGGGCAGGCTGAGCTGACTTTTGATGTTAGGTAAAGGCAAGGGTTTAACCTCTTGTTTTTCCTGTAAAAAGCTTGCGTGGGCAGAAAAAATTTGTTGTTTGATCTCATCGTCAATTTTGGGAATTTCAATGGAGTGGCCGTTTAAAAGCAAGATCGTGAGCATTCCATCTTTATGGTAGATCGCGCGAACATCGGACCAAGCAGTTGAAAGGTATGGGGGTAGATGAAATATTTTAGGGGTAATTTTCATTATCAAATCCTCCTTGCAGTCGTTAATTTGAGTGTAAGTCTAACAAAAAATTTCATTTAGGTCAATCATTTTTATGTAAAAATTAGCAAATAAACCCTGCGAGTGCTAAGAAATAAACCTTATGCAAGTGATCTAATAAATACTTTGCGCTTTTTTTTGATCTGTGTATGATCCAAGATTATCAAAAAATTTATCTCTTACCGTATAAGGAATTGCCAGTGAAAAAAAAGACATTTGTTTTAGACACCAACGTTCTCCTCTATGATCCTGAATCACTTTTAAAGTTTGGGCGCCATCATGTGGTCATTCCCGTTACAGTGCTCGAAGAACTAGATAAGATGAAGCGCCTGCCAAGCGATCTTGGAAAAAATTCGCGCGCCATTTTTAGAATGCTCGATACATTTAGTAAAGAAGGCAAAGGGGATTTACATCATGGCGTTACGATTAAAGAAGGGACAACGGTCCGCGTTCAGCTAGAGATAAAGACAGATTTTCCCTATAACTTCACCCTTGAAGTAAACGATAACCGCATCATCATGGCAGCGTTTCTCCTGCATGAAAAAGGGGACGATGTGGTCTTTGTGTCCAAAGATTTTGCCGCAAGGATTAAGGCAGAAGCTGTTGGGCTGGTGGCGCAAGACTACCAAAATCTTAAATTTGCCTACGACTCCATTTATAAGGGGATTCGAAGGATTGAGGCGAGTAAACACGAGATAGATCTTTTCTATAAAGATAATGTCCTAACGCCTCCAAAGCAAGACTTTCGCCCCAATGAGTACTGCATTGTGACGTCAGCTGAGCACTCATCAGCAGTTGGTAAATATGATGGCGATAAGGCAGTGGTTGAGCCGCTTCTTAAAGTGCCAAACATATGGGGGGTAAAACCTCGCAACGTCGAGCAGCGCTGCGCTATTGACTTACTGCTTCGCGACGACATTAAACTTGCAACCTTAATTGGGCAGGCGGGAACTGGAAAGACGTTGCTAGCTCTTGCCTGCGGCCTTCGCAAAGTCTTTGATGAGGGGCTATACTCGCGCATTTTAGTCAGCCGTCCAGTGATCCCTTTAGGAAGAGATATTGGGTATTTGCCTGGAACAAAGGAAGAAAAGCTATTTAACTGGATGCAGCCGATTTATGATAACTTAGAGTTTTTATGCAATTCATCCGGTAATGAAGCCCATGAGACGCTTCGTTGGGTGATGGAGAGCAAGAAGATCGAAATGGAAGCTGTGACTTACATTAGAGGTAGATCGCTGCCTAAGATGTATATCATCATCGATGAGGCGCAAAATTTAACGCCGCATGAGGTCAAGACGATTATTTCAAGGGCAGGTGATGGGACAAAGGTGATCTTAACAGGAGATCCAACTCAAATTGACAACCCTTATCTTGATAAAGACTCAAACGGCTTAACATATGCGATCGGTAAGTTTTCCGATCACAAAATTTATGGACATGTGTTCCTTGAAAAGACAGAGCGATCGCAACTCGCTGCACTTGCAGCCACAATTCTTTAAGATAGTGTATCTTATGAAAACAAAACGTGTTGACATTAATTTGTGATCTTGATAACTTGTTGTTTTGGTTTACAAATTCGTGTTTTTTATGAAATAAAAAAGGAGTTAAGTTATGGCAAGCGAGTTAGGTGGTATGGGAGCTGCAGCAAGTTTAGCAGCTACTGGTAGTGTACACGAAGCAATGGGTGGATTTGGATCAAGTCCTGTAATCGATAGCAGGCTAGATAAGACAGTGGCCTTTGGTCGCAAAATCATGAGCTATGGACCGAGCGCAAATGTAGAATCTCTTTACGTGAAAGTAGAAAAGAGATTAGCAGTGGGTGGCTTTATCAATCAGGTGACAGCGCGCGGACTTACAGTACTTGGCGCAGGTGTGCAGGTGGCAGCGACTGTTGAAAATGCAGTGTATGCCATAGGAAGTCTTTTTACTGCACTCCCACAATCGATTGCGAGAAAGAAGGGAGAAAATGATAACGAGCAGGCGCAAAAAGTTGCAAACGCTCTATGGGGTCCACGCGATCTCGGCAAGAAAATTTTGGGTATCTTTACCTCCGCTATCGGCGCACTTTCTTCCGTTTTTGGCGTCCTTTGTCCAAAGACTAACCTCAAAGTGCAAGAAAAACTTGCCAACGTGAACATAGACGATTACCCTAGGTACGGGGATAGCTCAATGAATAGTGCAGCGGTTGCCAATAGACAAATTGATCTCGATCATATTTGGCGCGATCAATTAGCCGGCCGTCAAGCTATTTGCGAGAGAGCGTATGGCCCTATATCGCATTTTCAACAAGGTCTCGACAAATCGCACTTTCCAAAGAAATTGCTGGATCAATTAGAAGCAATAGATGTGGCCTTTGTCGGATCTCGTGCGAAAATAACAGAGTTATTCACAGCTTATGATAAACAACTTGGTGATAATCCAGTTTCCCTTAAGGATACGAAAAATGTATTGAAGATGAAAAATGCATTGAGAACAACGACAAAAGGACAATTTGCAGAAGTTGTGAAGTTAGAGAGACAAGTAGAAAAGGCGAAAGCATTAATTGCACAGTATGACAAGCAAGTAGAAGCGGTCCTAACCAAGGCGCAAAAAGCCGATGAAAAAGCACTCAAGGCATGGACAAAAGCTGATGAAGCCTTAGCAAAAGCCGTAAGCCCAGATCTAACGGACCGTGAAAGGCTTGTGGTTACATCCGCAAGGACTGAGGCGCAAACTAAGGCTAAAACTGCAAGAGAAGAAACTCTCAAGGTTCTTACCAAAGCGCAGGAAGACAGGGTGAGAATGGCAGCTTTGACAGCTGTTGCATTTCCAGATCCTGTAGTTCCACCTGTTTCAAATTCTGATGAGGATCAAGGTAAAGCTTCTCTTGGTGCCGGTGGTTCTCATGGCTCTATTCCTGCTATGGGCGCTGCCTCTGGTGCGCAAAGTCCTAGAGGGGGAGGTGGTAGAGCAGCTCGTGCTGGATCCCCAGCTCCTGGTGTAAGAGATGCCGCCCGTGCTGCAGGCGTTGGTTCTCCTTTAACTGTTCCAACCACTTAAGCGAATAATACTTCCTTAAGGGTATTTTAAAGCCTTATCGCAAATAAATTTGCGATAAGGCTTTTTTGCATTTTGCCTTTTTTCATTTTCGTTAACATGTTTACGCGTGCATTTTATTGTGTTCTATCGCTGCTTCCCCAGCGATAGAGCTTACAAACGGAGATCGATTTTGCTTTTTATAAAAATAGAAGTGTGCTAGTATCCATGTTTTATATATGATATGTTACTAAAATAGGTTTTTATGTTTGATGGATTAAATAAAATACAAAGTTATGGACCAAATGCAAATTTGGAAAAGCTCTTTATTCAAGTGGAAGAAAATTTAGCAAAAAAAGGCGCAGCAAATCAATTTAAAGCGCGTATGCAGACGGCTTTTGGAGCCATTGCGCAAGTTGGCGCTGCCATTGAAAATGTGGGATATTTGGCTGTAAATCTTGTGACTTTAATTCCTTGGACAGTGGCAAGGGTAATGGCCAAAGAGGGAAATACGGCCCAAAAGGTTGCGGAGCATCTCTTTGGGCCAAGAGATCTGAAGTTAAGAATTGCGCGCATTTTTGCCTGTACAGTAGGGGCTCTTTTTTCAGCTATCGGTTTTGTTTGTCCTCAAATCAATCTCGCTATTCAAACGAAATTATGGATTTTAAACCCAGAAAATGCCGCAATCAGGCAAATGGAAAGAGATCATCAAATATTGAACTCTTTTGGTGATGTAGAGAATATGAACGGTCTTCTAAGTACATTTGATGACGATTTGGCTGAAATGGTTAGGCAGAGGACACATCTTCCCGATGGCTTTGATGCAGAGATACAAAAACTAAGGGATGATTGGCATGGGGCGCTGCAGGTATTTACTTTTTGCTACGACGCAGGCATAGAGTTATATCAAAAGCATCGATCACAAGAGCTTGCCCCTCTAAATCAGGAAGCGAATGGGGCAAATCCCGGCGAGGAAGAAACCGCCTCTTCAGAAGAATCGGAAGAGGTTGACGCAATTTTAGTAGATATAATCGGCGATGCAAAAGTTTTAAACACTTATGCCACCACGGCTAAAAAAGAGGTTGAGAAAATTCAAAGTGCTCAAAATCAGATTGATGCTGCCTTAAAGCGAGCAATAAAAGAGGCAGAACAAATGAGAGCGAGTGAAAATAGAGCCTATAAGCGAGCAAGCGAGGAGAAAAGAAATTCGTTATTTCACATGGAAGGGTTTAAGAGGAGAATAGAGGTTTTGCAAAACGTTGCGCCTTCGACGCATAAGGCTGGCAAAGCCCGTTTAGAGCCGGCTATAGTCTATCCCCTATACTATAGTGATGGAGAAGGTCAATAAATTAATTTCATGTCAAATTTATTTTCATCCAACTTATCTGTGCTGATTGGCCTTATAGATGTTACTTGATTCCGTCTGCCCCGGCATGATGTCGGCAGATGGGGGAAGGTAACTTCTTGGATAATAATAGGAGGGTGGATTTTCAGGCGGTGTTGCAGGCGGTGTTGTTTGAACAGGCGCGCTTGGAGGGGCGGTTTGAACTGGAACGCTTGTAGTGGTTGTTGTGGTTTGAGCAGGCACACTCGTGGGAACTGTTTGCTGAGGCGCACTTGAAGGTGCGGTTTGAACCGGAACGCTTGTAGTGGTTGTTGTGGTTTGAGCAGGCACACTCGGGGGGGATACCCCAGGGGATCCTTGTGCATAGGTAGTTACTGTTGCTTGATTCGTGGATGGATTTGTTGAGGTCTGGTTTGGAGCAGCTCCTACAAACAGTGGTAGGGCGCTCGCAAAGATCATGGCAATGGCGGTAAGTTGGATGGATTTATGCATATCAGTTCTCCGTATTTTCTTACATTGTTACAATAAATGGCAAATTATGGCAATCAAAATGTATCAGTTCTGTCGCCACTTACAGGGCTCAATATTTTTCGCAAGTCTACCTAGGCCTTCGTTCGCTTAACGCTCACTACGACCTAGGCTGTAGCATTCCGTCCCTTCGGGA
>JABDAE010000001.1 GCA_013289325.1 Chlamydiota bacterium | reverse complement strand
CCATCAAAAGTGACTGCAGTTCAGAATCTTGCGCCAATTTAGCATCTCGAACTGCCGTTTCTAGGATTATGCAAGAGGTCTATTTATGAGAAATCATCAGGTGATATCTCTTGTGCGGGTTGCTGCAGGTCGATCGATTCTTGTTGCAAGAGGTCACTGCTCTGCATTTTCTCGAGGCTCTGCATTTTCTCGACGCTTTGCATTTTCTCGACGTTCTGCATTTTACTATATTCTAACGATTCTTCTGAAGAGAGAACCCCTTTCTTTAAGATAGCAAGGCGCTTTTTATTTTGCTTACCCATTGCAAGGTGGGCGTGTTCTAAAAATTCCATGTAAGAGAGATTTTGAAACGCTGCGATCAAATTATCTTGCCGGTGGAAATCGCCTTGGTATTCAAATGCCAATTTATGCAAGAAAGATCCCATCTCTTCAATGGATTGAGGTCCCATCTTTAGATCGGCAATAAGAGATTGCTTAATGGTTTCAAATCGATCCATCGTCACGCCTCCTTTATCGATCTCTTGCATAAAGTCCTCGATAAAGAGCTCAAAACGGGAAAGTAAATCCTTTACATCGTGTGTTTTAGATTGCACAAAAAACGTGTTGAAAAGATGCAATTTTTTCTCGCTAGCTTGTGTGCCTACAATATACCCTGTTTGCTGTTTTGTTCGAAGAGTTGAAAAGAAAGGCTGCTTCATCGCTTGCATGAGGATTTGATTGGCCGCTTGTGCCTTCATTGAATAGGGGAATACTTCGATTGCGAGAATGGCTGCATTGCAAGGGAGCCCCGTGTTATCTTCTATGTAGAAGGGTCCCTTATCCGAAGGAAGGGTAATCACTTCTTTTGCCGCATGCTCATTTTTTGGATATGTGCCCTTATTAAATACTTTCATGAAACTTGCAGCCACGCTTAGTGGAGTCTCTTCTGCCATATTGCCATATAACATCCCTTCCACGTACGTTTTTTGGAATAGGCTTGCAGTAAATTCTTCAAATTTTGCAAAGGAGACTCTATTGATAGCGCCGCATTTTTCTTTTTGAGTGACGAATGGTTTATTGATGACGCTAGAAAAGCGCTCTGAAGCTTGCTGAAGAGCGGAATTGAGAGAGTGGTTTTTATATTCTCTTTTTAAAATCTGTTTAACTGTTTTATACTGTTTAAGATCGGGTTTAAAGCTTGTGATCCCAGCAAGCAGTTCCTGATAAAGGCTTTCAGCTTTTTCGCTATATCCGCCAATGGTGAGTGTAATGCCGTTTGCTTCTGCATCGATAGAAAATTTAAGCCCTGCAAGAGAAGCTGGGTATGAGAGCGACTTAAGCTCTTCCATTAAACAGCTGGTGTAAATGTCTGCTAAGACGAGAGTCTTTGGGTCTTGTGAGGTAATCCACGGAGTGCGGATGTAGAATTTCCAGAAGATATGAGGGGTTGAAAACTTTGAGTCTCGCGCAGTAAAGATTTGCCCATTTTCGCTATTTAAAATAAGAACTGGTTCTGGTATTAACTTTTTTTCTTCAATTGAGCTTTCTGCATTGATTGCCAAAGGAAAAGAGTTTTCGGCAATTAACGTTAAATCTTGGGATGGGTCCTCCACCACTCTTTTTGAATGCAATGTAAGTTTTTCAGGGATGAACGGATTGAAAATAGGAAGATCGATCTCAGGACATAGCATGGCATTTTCAAAGGAGAGCAATCCTTCCGCATCCATGGATTTAACCGTATAAGGCACGCCCATCCATGTCTCTTTTTTTTCAAAGGGTACGCCCGTCAGGCTTTCGGGGGCAACTAGGGTATATATGCAACCTTTAGGAGTCAGTTCTTGGATAAGATCTTTGATTGCGCTTTGGTCAAAGCGGCTCAGCAAATAGGTTTGTTCGGGATAAGTTTCTAACGGCTCTTTGGTATTTAAGGCCAGCTCTTTAATCGCATCGAAGGCATTTTTTCTCGTTTGATTTTGATAGTTGATTTTTCTCATCGTTTGGATTTCATCAAAAATATATTGAGGGGGACTCTTTTTCTTTAAGTTTTCGATTGCGGTAAATGTCTTTAAAATCACTTCATTGACATTTTTAACCCCTTCATCAGTCAAAGACATCGCGATGGTAAAGCAAAGGTTGCGATCGCCAAGGGGGCTAGCCCCAACAAAAATTTCGTCTGCAAGTTTTAATTTTCTAAGCTCTGCGATTAGGCTATTTCTGCCTTCATGGCCGAGGATATAGCCGACAAAGTCATGTGGCTTTGTTTCACCCATCTCTGCAAAGGAGGAGGGCATCTCCCATTGAAGGGTTAATTGTCTGATATTTTTAACTGGCTCAATGTATACCATGTGCCCTTTTAAGGACTCATCGAAAATAGGTGTATGCATTGACATGGGGGGAAGATCGTAATTGGGAACGTCTGAGAAGGCATCGACAATAAGAGGGGTGAGCTCACTTAAGCTAAGGTTTGAAATGGCGACAAGGCGCATTCGATTGGCGCTGTAGTGTTCTTTATACCATTTTTTTAAGACTTCTTGCTTCACATTTTTTAATGAGTCTTTATCTCCGGTTGAAAATCCATGGTGGGGGTGTTTGGGATTGCATAATTCCTTTAAAACATAGTGCTCTCGCCAATCGTCGTTATCGAGATTTTTGGCGTGTTCTTGATCGATGGCGTTAAGTTCGCGATCAACTCCTGAGGGGGTAAAGAGTGGCTCTTTAAAGAAATGGGAGAGGCGATCGATCGCTTCTTTGTAGGCATCGTGATTGATGCTAAGAAGATAACTTGTGATGCAAGTGGCGGTAAAGGCATTGTACTGTCCACCGTGTTCTGAGAGATAGCGTTGATAACTCCCTTCTTCAGGATATTTTTTTGTGCCGAGAAAGAGCATATGCTCTAAAAAGTGCGCAATGCCGGGATGTTCGACAGGATCTTCCCAAGAGCCTGTCTTAACGGTTAAAGCAGCAGATGATTTATCGATAGCAGGGTCTGAGATGAGGTAGACCTCCATCTCGTTTTGCAAGCGCAGCTTTAGTGTCTTTCTTTCTGAAAAGTTTGGGTTTAAAATAGGTGTGGTCGCTTTATCTTCCACAACTGTGTAAGGCGTAGAGTGAAGAGGATGTGATGTGTAAATGCATAGATAGGCAACAAGAAATAGTGGAATTAATTTTTTCATATTTTTACGCTTGTTGTTTGAGTTTATAGTATACGACACTACATTCTAGTTTAAAAATAGATTATTTGCAAGAAATATTGATGTAACTATTATTAACCTGGTTCCATATATATTGCGTACATTCTGCTTTTGCTAAATTTTTATCACAACCTTTTGTAAAGAAGCGCTCCATCGGAATTTGAGGGCCAAACTGCAAGTGAATAGGGGTAAAGTTGACAATGCGAAGTTCATCCCTTGCATCGGCGATGGACTTTGGCGGAGGTTGTAAGTGGTAAGTATCTAAGGCAAGAGTGTAAAAGTGAGTGGGCGTTTTTGCTTTTAGCGCCATTAACCTAAACAATTCAACGCTATTTTCATTGAATGCAGAAACTTTCATTGTTCCGTCCGGCAAGGGGCGATCGCGTCCGCCACTTGGCGCTACGTAAATGCATTTTCCCCCTTCTGAAAGAAGTTCACTTAATTTTTGCATGGAGCGGATATTGTGCAGCTGCTTTTCCCTTTTTTGCTCAATGGGATGTTCGATATAGTTTTTAGAGAAAATGCAAAGGAGGTTGACTCCTTTACTCAAAGGAACAGCGATTGGATCTGTGATCACGCGGTGCCCGGCGACAAAAATGATATTTTTAGCTAGGTCCGGAGTTGTTTTTTCTAGCAAAAGGGCAATGGCTTGCGGGTCCGGCTCGATTTGGTGGTTGCTGAGCAAAATGACATTTTCTTGTAACGTTAATGCCTTTTGGATTTCCTGCAAATAGGGGAGGCCTTCAACAGAGGATTTAGAAAAGTCGACAAGAGGTCTTATCAGTTCAAGGCCAAAGTGATAGTAGTCAAAAGGACTTCTTATCCCCTTATGGAAGATCTCAAATGCAAAAGGATTTGCAATTTGCTGCAAGATTTCTTTTAAATACTGATTTGCAAGGCAAATCAAATCCTTCTTTTTAGCGCCTCCTTTGCTTGCCTCTTTTAAGTAGCGCTCAAAAAAATCTAAGTAGGTTGAGATGAGCGAGTCCGACAAGAAATCACTCGACAATAGATCGCCTGAGAGTCCCATTTGGACTAAATGGTCAACTATTTTGTCTTTCCGCATTTTGTCTTTTGGAAGTCTTTGCGGTGTATCCATGATCCTTTAAATTTCTATTTTTTTATTGTTTGTCGACGTATAGAAATGGTAGTCGTTAATGTGCATGTTTTCATCGGAGGCAAATTCGATGTGCGCATTCATTTCGTCGGCAACTTTTCTTAAATAAGGTTTGTCGATGTTGTTTAAATAATGATCGAGCTGTGGATGGACGACTAATTTTAAGGCAAATTGCTGCTGGCAGTTGATGATCTTTTTTAAAGCGCGCTCAATTTCAATCGACACGCTCTCATGCGTCTTGACCAGGCCCATGCCACTGCAATAAGGGCAGTTGGAAAAGATCGTTTGCATTAAACTGCCTCGATTGCGCTGGCGCGTCATCTCGACAAGGCCAAATTCGCTCATCCCAAGGATTGTGCATTTTGCCGAATCATCTTTCATACAGTCTTTTAGCCTATCGAGCACCCGCCGTTGATTTTTTCGAAGGCGCATGTCGATAAAGTCGCAAATGATTAAGCCGCCGATATTGCGAAGGCGCAGCTGTCTTGCAATTTCTTCTGCAGCTTCTAAATTGATCCGTACTAAAGACTCTTCAACGTCTGTTTTGCTGCCGTGGCTTCTCCCTGAATTGACATCGACTGTGTGCATCGCTTCTGTGCGATCGAAGAAAAGATATCCCCCACTTGGCAGCCATAGCTTTCTTCTTAAGGTCCTTTCGATCTCTTTTTCGATATTAAATCTTTCAAACATCGGGATTTTGTCGCGGTAATATTCGATGCGCAATGGGTGCTCACTTGCATAGTTGCTATGAAGTCTTTTACATGTTTGAAAGACAGCATAATCGTCGACTAAAAGCCTTTCATATCGTTTGTCGATCGCTGTGATCACAGCTCTTTTGATGATATCTGACTCCTCATAAAGAAGGATCGGTTCATTCGACTTTTGAAACTTTTGCATGACAGTTTCCCACTCGGAGAGAAGCTCATGCGCCTCTGCGATGATCATCTCAGGAGTAGCAATGGCGCTTGAAGTGCGGCAGATGAGACCCATGTCTTTTGGCATTTCAAAAGATCTGATCAGTTTCTTGAGTTTTTCCCTTGCATTGCGATCTTCAATTTTTCTTGAAACACCGCGATGGGAGGAGTTGGGAAGAAGGACTAGGTATCTGCCTGCGATGGAGACGTTGGAGGTCAGGCGAGCGCCTTTTGAGCCAATTGGTTCTTTGACGACTTGGACTAAAACAGATTGGTCAGGCTTCATCACCTGCTGAATGTCTAGATTTTGTTCCTTTTTATGGTTCGTTCCTTTGATATCGTAGTCCAGATCAAAGTCCATATCGAAAATTTCTTCAAATTTCTTCGTGTTTTCGATGATATCTGAGATATGAATGAATCCGTTTTCTCCTTCATTGATATCGATAAACGCCGATTGGATATTATGAAGGATATTTGTGACGCGCCCTTTGTAAATATTTCCGGTCAGCTGTCTTTCCCGTTTTCTCTCGACGACAAGATCATCTAATTGACCGTTTTTAAGATGGGCGTAACGCACTTGTTTGGATTCGATGTTAAGTAAGATTTCGTGCATCCTTAGCCTTTTCTTTCGGTATATTCTATAGATAAATGAGAAGCTAAATCATAATAGACAAGAAGGGTCAAAGTCAAGGAAAATGGCGCTTATCATTTTTCTGGATAAAAATTTGCAGATAGGTTATAGTTCTCATATCGAATTCTTTAAGAGTTATTTTTTTGATGGAAGAGCGTTTTAAAATTTATGTCGAGCAGCTTCGCTCCCAGGACTTGGAACAGTTAGAGGAAGTGTTTCCTCCAGACTTCATTAATGTGAACGAGAAAGATTTGTCTTTTTCAGATCCCATTAAGTTAACTGGGCAAGCTTACCTTGCTGATGGCGATTTGGTTTTGCGTCTTGATGCCAACACGACTTGCCGCATTCCGTGTTGCATTTGCAACGAGTGGGTCAGGGTCGATCTTGCCATTACGGGATTTTATCATGCAGTTCCTCTTGCCGAAATAAAAACAGGTGTCTATAATTATCAAGAAATTTTAAGAGAAACACTTATTCTCGAAGTGCCTCATCTTGCGGAGTGTCGCGGGGGAAAATGCCCTAAGCGTGAAGCGCTTGGTCGATACCTAAAAAAAGAAACAACAACTAAAACGAAAGAGGCGGAGGAAGGGTATCAGCCCTTTTTAGACCTTGCCGATAAACTTAAAAAAAACTTTAAATAGAGTTTTTGTTATACATCAACTCTTTTAGCTAGAATAAGGAGCTAAATCTCATGGCTGTACCACGTAATCGCTTATCTAATTCAAGAAAAAACACCAAGCGCTCTCACCATGCAAAAAAGCCGCAGTGTGTGACGAATTGCGCTAACTGCTCGGGTCCAAGAATGCCCCATACGATTTGTCAATCATGTGGCCATTATGGCGATCGCTTAATTGTCGCTAAGAACTAAGGGCGAGATTGCGCGTCGGCATCGATTTAATGGGGAGCGATCGCTCTCCAAACGATCTGTTTTTGGCAGTGTTAAAAGCGGCGTGCCGTCTCGATGCAACCCATCAACTCGAAGTTCTTGCTACCCAAGAGGTGATCGATCAATTGGTCCCTTTGGTTCAGCAGGGGCATCTATCTGATCAAACGGCATCGATTACTTTTTACCAGGTGTCGACTCTGATTTCCATGGACGATGATCCAAGGAGCGCTTGTTTACATAAAAAAGACTCCTCTCTTTTTATGGGAGTAGAACGTCTTAAAAATAAAAAAATAGATGCTTTTGTCTCTTGTGGCAACACTGGGGCATTGATTACGGCTGCTTGCCTTTTAATTCCTAGATTAAGCGGCATTAAAAGACCTGCTCTTCTTTTGAGTTTGCCAACGGAAAGGGGAGAAATTTCCGTTTTAGATGTTGGTGGCAATCTACATGTCACGTCTCAATCTTATGTGGAGTGGGCGCTTTTAGGAGCAGCTTTTCATAAAGCGACAAAGGCAGTGCTTAAGCCTAAAGTTGGCTTGCTCAATATTGGCACCGAATCTAAAAAGGGGACAAAGACATTGCGGGCGGCTTATCAAAGCCTTATGGCCATGTCCAACTCTGCTTTTGTGCCGATCGAATTTATAGGCAATATCGAAGCTTACGATGTATTCAAAGGCAATGTCGATGTACTTGTCACCGACGGCTTTACTGGAAATGTTTTCCTAAAGGCAGCAGAAGGGGTGGCAAGTTTTATCTTTAACTCTATCGCATTACCATCCGAATTTAAAAAACGATTCAGTTATGAAGAATATCCGGGCGCTCTCATCTGCGGCATCGATGCGATCATCTTAAAGGCTCATGGCAAAGGGTCTATCCAATCTCTATTTAATACAATACTCCAAGCAGTTTCTTACGTCCGGCTCAACCTGCCGTCCAACCTAGGCTAACGCGGTCTAGGCTATCATATGGCGGGCTTTCGAGATTTCCTGTCAACCTCTACAGTCCTAAAATTTTCCAGCTTTCAACTAGAACGAGTATAGCGTGAGATTTGAATTTTCTTGGGTATATAGTTTTTTTTACGCAAATTTACTTTCATTTCAACATTTCCTTCTGATGAACAAACCACTTTTCTGAGAGTTCTTAGTGATTAAACCATCTTTTAGGGTCACATTATTTTTATCTCTTATAATTTCATCCAAATAGACCAAACAGTCCCCATCGCAATTTTCCATCCTGACCATCAAAGCTTCTCTTTTATCTTCAGAATTTAAATCAGAAACTTTCATTTCGCCATCTAGGAGCTGAAATGTTGTATGATCTTTCTCTTTCATGAAATATACCCAGGTCTCACAGATGACAACGACTCCATATAAATCATGTTCATTTACAGCATTCTTCATCGCTTCGTTTAATTGCGCGTGGTCGACATTAGGTGGAACCGGATTTACAGAAATAAGCCCACTCTCTTTGTTAAATAAAAATAACAAGCTTGCATGCGTTCCATCTTGTGTCAGTAGTCGTTTAGCCTCATTGTGTAGATTTTCAGTCCAATTGCGAATACACTCAGATTCTGCATCGGGTGTCCATATAGGTGTGTCAATCATCTTGATCTCCTCTGTTGTCCAAAATAGTTTTGTTCATTTTTAAGAGTATGAAACCTATTTATGAGTAGGTGAAGATTCGTAAAAGGATCTTCTTTGGGGTCATCATGCTGTCTGCAAACCAATGAGTAAGCACGCTTGCAGGCCATTTCAATCAAATGAGAGGTAGCCGCAAAAATTTGCGCACCATCTTTGTCATAATTTTCAAATCCAGGCAATTTTTTTAAGGCTTTTACCATTTGTTGTGGGCTTCCAAAACCTGATTCTCGTATTTGAAAGTGGAGATATGGCCACAATTCAAAACAAGGATTGGATACGACAGGAACAAATTTTTTGGATTTGCATAATTCAATTGCCTCTATAAATGCTGAAAGGTCATTATCACGATCGAATACACAAAAAATTGTGTCGTATTTTACCCCATCTTCTTTTGATTTACGTTTTGCGGTATTTACGATGCTTTTTGGATCGGTTCCATCTCCCTTGCATATGTAGACATGAATACGTAAATTGCTTGCGAGTTCACAAAGATAATCCACTTCTGTTTCTCCTTCGCAAACAACTAGGTCAAGCGGAGAATATTGAGTATCGGGTTTTCTATATGATCGCCTAGAAAGTCTTTTTGTCATGAAAAACGAAATTTCCCTATAAATGGAAGGGCTCCATAACGACCTTGTAGATAACCTTTGCCAATGGCTTCGCCTTTACGTGGTTTAAAATCTAAAAGTGAATAGAGACGTGATCCTTGTTGTTCATCTTTTTGAACAAACCAAACTTGATCTCTTCTAAATAAATCACTGTCTAGCAAAGAGGTGTCATGGGTCGTAAAAATAAGTTGCGCGTCCTTCTGATTGGTTTTTGGGCTATGAAAGAGCTCTATTAAATATCTAACGATATTAGGATGAAGATGAAGATCAAGCTCATCAACGATAAGCACTAAACCTTCACGTAATGCTTTTAGCCATCCGCCTGCTTGCGAAAAAAGCCTTTGTGTTCCATCAGATTCATCTAAAAATAAGTCAAAAAACACCTTTTGGTCAGAATCAAGCATTTTGTGCTGTGTTCTAACAGTTACTTTTTTTATAGGAGGGGCTTCTTCCTCAATTAAGTGAAAGTTCTCAATGCCAATATCTGCACATTCCATGAATTTGTGAATCCAGGGCGCTGTTTTGGGGTCTTTTAGAAATTGAAAGGTAAGATCGGGATTAAAATAAATTTCTTGCATAGGGGCATGTTTTAGCAAAATGACAAGTTGATCTCTAAACCAAAGAAAGATGGGCTTTAGCTGTTCACTATTGAATTGTACGGCTGTTGAAAGGTAAAGAGCGTTAGCCCGCGTCATTTGTTCCCAAACTTTATGTTCCCCCTTAAAACTTGGACCTTGATACCAATCGTATGTTTTTGAAGAGGGATTCCATTTTCTTGTAAACCACGTTTGACGATAGTTTTTAGGATATGCATAAAGCTCTTCCCTGATAACCTGATCTTCGGTGATCGCTACATGATAAGTGAAACGAACATCATTACAAACGAAATCGATAGAAAATTCACTTGGTTCATTGTGAGATTTTGCATTGAGTCGAAATGATTGTAGAGGGATTTTTTGTTTTTCTTGGTATGCCGTTGAAGAGGCGAGAACGAATTGCTGTAGAAAAAAAACGGCTCGAATCAAATTGCTTTTTCCGCCTGCATTAGGACCATAAATAACAGCAGAACGGACAAGACGCTGATTTTGAGAAAATTCAAATGTGTTTGGATCGCGCAGTTCAGATCCTTTGCCTGCAGCTAAATTCAGGATCTCCTCTTTCTCAAATGACCGAAAATTTTTAACTGCAAATTGCAATAACAAGGGGTTTTCTCCTAAATACATCTTGTGTTTACCTTATATTTGCATATTTTATGCAAAATGTCTATGAATTTTGCAAGTTTTCTTGACATCTACCTGGAATCACTGCTATAACAATTCTTTTACCTTTAGGAGGGAGCGGGATGAAAATTTTTTTCGTGTTTGTAAGTTGTTTATTTGCTGTTTCTAGTTTTGCAGAGAATATCCAACAAGTGAAATATCAGCTTCCAAAAGCCGCAGAAAATTGGGTGGTGCATAATAAATTGGAAAATGAGAAAGGAACTACAATTGTTTATACTCCTAAGGAAGTAGAAAAACAAGAAGCAAAAGAATTTTTTGGGGTAAATGCAAATCGTCTTTCTATCAATCCAAACAATTCTGAAGCCCTCAAATTGGGCCTTACTAAATTGTTCCCTAATATGAAGATAGATTTTCGCATCCTCGAAAAAGATAAAGATAGTGTGATATACGAGTGGTCAGCTCAAGAGAATGGAGCCCAGAAAATACATGGCTTAGGTCGCGCTTTTTCGACCAAAGAGGGATCGGTAGTTTTAGGCTATCAAACTCAAAACATATCAAATATTCAACAAGCTCGTTCTGTTTGGCTTCAGGCTTTAAAAGAAGCAAAGCAAGAGGCGAATAAGTAACTCACAACTCTTCTCCGCGTTCTAGCTAGATTTTTAAGGAAAGTTCTTTATGCCTTCGTTAACCCTTTGCTTATTTGGTCGTTAACCAGATCAATCCAGGCTATGAATGGGTATTAGACTTTAAGATGTCCGCCCCAAGCTGCCGTCTCTAGGTTTAACCTAGAAACGGCAGTTGGAGACGCTAACTTGACACAACCTTCTGAACTGCAGTCACATTTTGATGGGGTGGTCCTTCACCATTTGGGAATGTCCCACCCCATCAAAAGTGACTGCAGTTCAGAATCTTGTGCCAATTTAGCATCTCGAACTGCCGTCTCTAGGTTTAAGGAGCACTTACCATATTGAAATGGAGGGTATTTCCATTTTCTTCCATTGTTTTATCAGGATCAAGTGATATTTCATTGCCGAAGGTGATCTGCAGCTTACAAAAGGGCTTTGGGATGATCATTTGATCCCATGTCGACATCTGCCAAAAAGAGCTTGCATGCCAAGAAAAGGGGACTATTTTGGCGTTTGCCTCAAGGGCTGCTGCAATAATGCCGGGTTTTATCGAAAATGAGGGGCCCCTTGGCCCATCCGGAGTGATAATGAGGACAGAATCTTTAGCTTTAAGAAGAGCGATCATTTGCGATAGCGCAAGGCGCCGCCTGTTGTGCGCAACGCGAAGCACCCTTCCAATTTTATAGCTCTTTGTTAGCCTGGCAAGGGGTTCAGCATCGCGCGATTGGCTGATGATGGCTGTATAGCTAAAACAGCTAGCAAAGCGGTGCATCACTTCAGGCATTACTACAAGGCGACTATGCCAAAGAGCTAAGATACATGGAGAGGTTTTGGCCGTTTCAAGAAAAGCACCAAGTCCCTTAATGTCGATGCGACAAGTAAAAAGAATTAGCCGCATTCCATACTTTGCCGTCCAGGCAAGGATAGAGGGGAAAATTTTGTTTTTAAACCAAGAAAAATTAAACCACATAAAAAAACCTTTCATCCTACTCTAATCCCAAAACAGCCTTGGCTGCGGCCTCACTTGGAGCTTGTTTCAATTCATTTTTTAGAAGGTTTTTTAGGGTGTCTAAATCGCTTAAACAGCTTAATCTATCTTCATTCATTTTTCGATAGGCTGCGTAAATGGAGCTAGGGTTTGGGGCTTTATCGATGAGCTCTATAAACGTTTGCTTTTTTAAAAGAATATTGACGATACAGTAATAGGGAAGATTGACTCTTAAAATGTATTTTGCAATCAGACGATTGAGTTTTGTGAGCGTGTAAATCACAACCGTTGGACATCTATGTAAGGCAAGCTCTAAGGTTACAGTGCCAGACTTTGCAATGGCGCTTTTAGCCCCTTGCATAAGTTCATATGTATAATGAACCGGGACGAAAAATAAAGCCTTTTGCAGTGCTTGGCTATATTTTTTGACGATGTTTTCGATTAACTTTAAGGACGTATTATCGATTAACGAAAGGCCAAATACAGCATTTGGTTCACTTTGTAAGATCTTTTCGGCCGTTCCTAGAATTAAAGGCAGATGTCTTTTGATTTCATGCTCTCTACTACCAGGAAAAAGGGCAATGAGATTTTCATGGTTGTTAACGGCCTTTTGCTTCCACCCGATATCGTATGGGTAGCTTTCAATGTATTCACAAAGGGGATTGCCTACATAGCAAAGACTTAATTTACAAAGAGAAAAATATTTATTTTCAAAGGGGTAAATGGTTAAAAGCAAATCAAAGGCCTCTTCAAGAGTTTCAACTCTCCCTTTCCCATGCGCCCAGACGGAAGGGCAGATGTATTGTACGATTTTTCCTGTATAGCCTCTTTTCCTAAGGGCCTTTGCCAGGCGAAGGTTAAAGCCTGGATAATCGATTAAGATGACGACATCTGGCTTTGTCTCTTGGATGTGGCGGCAAATGAAGTGGAAATGGCGGTACAACTTTGGAAGGTGGAATAGCACATCGGTAAAGCCCATGACTTGAAACTTTTCCATTGGCAAAAGGCACTTTATCTCACAAGTGCGCATTTTAGGGCCTGCAACGGCAGTAAAGGAAAGAGGGGGTTTTAGCGCTTTTAAAGCAGTGATTAAATGGCTGCCGTGCAAATCGCCGCTTCTTTCGCCTGCAAAAATAAATAGTTTCTGTATAGTCATCTGGATTTAAGTAGTATGAGGTTTCTTGCATAGGGAATCATCGCAAATGCCGGCCCAATTAGGTTGACAGGGTCCCTGATTTTAAGGAAATAAATTAGGCAGATGAGCTCGCCAATGAGACTGATTTGCCAAAAGGCTTTGCTAAGCACACTTACTTTATGTGTTTCAGCATGCCACCATTGGACTAAAAATCGGCTATTGAAAAGGGCGATGCCAAAAAAACCAAAAAGATGCCACCCTATCCCGATTGTGTAATCGAGGGGGAAAGGAGTGCGAAACCATTGCCCGCTCGCCTGAAGGTAGAACGCAAATGTGGCTAAAGTAAGGTTTACGGCGAGTAACGTTAAATTTTTCTTTGTCGAAATTTGCCGATTCAGTGTTAAATTGCGCCCTGCAAAGTGGGCGTTGCAAACCTGCACGATGTAGACGTGAAATTGCAGCTGGATGAAGGCGTGTAGAGCGAGTAGGCAATTGCCGATGATCGATAGTTGCCAAAATCCTCGTGTCACATGTGATCTGCCTAAAGATTCACTTTTAATCCACTGCAAGAGCATGCGGACAAAAAAGACAACAGTCGATATAAATCCCAATGGATATAGCCATTGCCTAATCGCCTCGCTCATAAGTTCTTAATTTTATAGTCGACACGTCTTTTTGACATCCACCACACAGCAAACATGTCTATGATTGTATTGCATCTGTTGAAGATATTATACTTTGTTTTTCCCTTTACCCTTGGGCGGTGGTTGACAAAGACTTCTGTGACTGTAAAACCCTCTATCTTAAAAAGGGCAGGTAGAAATCGATGCATCCCCTTATACATTTTGATATGGGAAAGGCAAGAGGCTCTATAGACCTTTAATGAGCAGCCTGTGTCTTTCATATTGTCTTGGCAGACTCTTTTTCTTACGCTATTTGCAAGTTTTGAGATGATTTTTTTGTGCCATGGGTCTTGTCTTTTTTCCCGATATCCAGCAACCAAGTCAAACTCATCTTTAAAGGCGAGAAGGTGTGGGATATCTTGGGGATCATTTTGCCTATCGCCATCTAAAGTAATGATCCACTTTCCTTTGGCCTTCTTAAAGCCTGCATCAAAGGCTAAAGATTGCCCATAGTTTTTATCAAGCGCTACAATCTTAAGAAAAGGTTTATCTTTAGCCAATTTTTTCAAAACAGTTAACGTGGCATCAGATGAGCCGTCATCTACGCAAATCATCTCCCACATATCTTGAAAGTTTCCTGTCACTTTTTGCATGACGGGCTCTATTTCATGAATCAGATCTTCGATATTATCCGCTTCATCTTTTAAGGGCACAACGATGGAATAGATCACTATTACTCCCCATTTTCCATTTCTTTTTGAAGATGCGTAAGAAGTTTATGGTGGCGCACTTCTTCTTCCTTGTTGCTCTTTTTTCGCCTCTCACTTGTAAAAGCAATTTGAGAAGGGGCGACATGGTGATGGCCATTTGGAGATGACTGTCTTGCAATTTCGCGAAAAAGGTGGCACCACCAGTTGTATTCATCGATTAAGGATTCATTGACATGGGAGCGGATCATCAAAAATTGAAGGGCTAATTCATATTCTTTGTTGAAGATGAGCTTTGGCTTTTGATGTTTTTTGTTTTTTGCAATAGGGGTTAAGCGATATTGCGCGGTTAATATAAAGCTGATCGTCATCGTAATACGCTTTGGAAATTGGGAAAATGACGAGGTGAGTACTCCTTTTATCAAAGAACCAGTAAGAAGGAGGATCTCAGCAAAGCTTGGAACTTTGCCGTATTTTAAGTATTGATCATTAATTTCTTTTTCAAGCATTGGGTAAATTAAGCATGCCGTTAAAAGGCTTCTATCAAGGGGTTTGGTTGGAGTAAATGCATTTAATTTGTCGGCCGATTTTAGGTAAGTGTAGACATCTTCTGCGAATTTTCCCTGTAAAAAGAAGTTTAGGCAGGGAAAAAGGTGTTCAAGTAATTTATAATCCACCATTAAGCGGAAAAAAGGCTCAGATGTACCCGATTCAAGCATTCTTAACATTTCTTCAAGAAGGCGAGCAGGGGAGCTTTTAAGAATCTCTTCATGACACCTTTCAAGGGCTTTTTGTGATTTTTCATCTACATTAAAATTAAACCTGGCTTGAAATTTAAGCAGGCGAATCATTCTGACGGGGTCTTGTTTAAAACGAGTAACAGGGTCGCCAATCGTGCGTAAAGTATTTTTATGGATATCGTTCCATCCTCCTACGTAGTCGATGACGGTATGGGAGGGTGGGTCGTAAAAGAGGCCATTGATGGTAAAATCGCGCCTTAAGACATCTTCTTCAGGCGTTCCCCACATATTATCGTGCACAATAATATCGCTATCATTTTCCCCTGTGCGAAATGTCGAGACTTCAAAAACTTTATGGCCAAAATAAATGTGCGCAAGGCGAAAGCGCCTGCCGATAAGGATACAGCTTCTTTGAAAGATTTGTTTAATTTCTTCAGGGAGTGCTGAGGTGGAGATATCAAAGTCTTTTGGTTTTTTTTTGACGAGCAGATCCCTTACGCTCCCACCGACGAGGTAGGCCAAAAACCCTGCATTTTTAAGTCTTTGAATGATCTGGATCGCATCGGTATCGATTAAGGCCTGATCGATATCGTGATCGCTCGCATGATATATTTTTGGCTCCACAGATGGCTCGCTTAACGTTTGAGAATAACATTATAGTTATACAGTGAAAATCCCGAAAACGCAAATGAAAAAGAGTGGCAATAATCTAGGGTATTCAAGCAAAATCAGATAAAAAGGTAAAGGGAATGACAAAGATTTTTGGAACAGATGGTGTAAGAGGCAAGGCCAATCACTTTCCCATGAATGTCGAAACGGCATTAGCGCTTGGAAGAGCTGCTGGAAAGATTTTTCGCACTCATAATAAGAAGCATCGCGTAGTCATTGGAAAAGATACGCGTCTTTCTTGTTACATGTTTGAAAACGCTTTAATCTCTGGGCTTTGTTCGATGGGAATTGATACTTTAATGCTTGGACCCTTTCCAACGCCAGGTGTTGCCTTTATTACAAGAGCATACCGGGCCGATGCTGGCATTGTGATTTCAGCTTCCCATAACCCCTACAATGATAACGGTATAAAATTTTTTTCCGCCGAAGGGTTTAAGCTGCCAGATGCTTGGGAAAAGGAGATGGAAAGTCTTGTCGCTTTAAATAACTTTGACGATTGCCTGCCCCAAGACTTTGACATTGGAAAAAACTCTAAAGTCAACGATGCCGATGGCAGATACATCGAATTTGTCAAGGCGACATTTCCAAGGCATTTATCGCTTAAAAACGTTACGATTGCCCTCGATTGTGCAAATGGGGCAGCTTATAAAGTTGCCCCATTAGTCTTTAAAGAATTAGATGCAACTGTTCATGTCTATGGAAATACGCCAAATGGCCTTAACATCAACGACGCGTGCGGATCCCTTTGTCCTGTGAATATCCAAAAGGCTGTCATCGAGCACCATGCCGATATCGGGATCGCTTTGGATGGGGATGCCGATAGAGCCATATTAGTCGATGAAAACGCACAAATCGTCGATGGGGACACAATTCTTGCGATATGCGCTCTCGATATGAAGAAAAAAGGGCTCCTACAAAACAATACAGTTGTGAGCACGGTAATGGCAAACCTTGGGTTTATGAAGGCGATGGAAGAGCATGGAATTCATGTGGTGAGCTCTCCTGTAGGTGATCGCTACGTCATTCAAGATATGCTAAGCCATAATGCCAACTTAGGTGGCGAACAAAGCGGTCATATGATATTTTTAGATCACAATACAACAGGCGATGGGCTAGTTTCTGCGCTGCAGGTTTTGCGGATCATGATTGAAACCGAATCAAAACTTTCTGACTTAGCGGCTGTTTTTAAAAAGTATCCACAATGGATTTTAAACGTGAAGGTAAAGGAAAAGCCCCCTTTAGATACTTTGCCCAAAGTCTCATCTGCGATTGCACAAGCTGAAAAAACGCTTGGCAATAGTGGACGCATTTTGGTGAGATATTCAGGAACTGAGCATGTATGCCGGGTCATGGTTGAGGCGTCAAAACTTAAAACAGCTCAGCTTATCGCAAGTCAAATCGGGGACGCTGTGAAGGCTGCAATTGGCTAAGGAATAGATTTATGTGTGGAATATTTTGTTGCATCGGAAAAAAAGATGTTGTCGATAAGACTTTGGAGGGGCTAAAGAGCCTTACCTATAGAGGATATGATTCTGCGGGCATTGCCGGCGTTAAAAATGGCAAAATTATCCTGCAAAAAGAAGTCGGAAAGGTAGAACTTTTGCAAAAACTAGTGCGTCAAGACCATATAGAGCTCAATATGGCGATCTCTCAGACAAGGTGGGCCACACATGGAGCGCCAAGCAAAAAAAATGCCCACCCCCATTTCGATCAGCATCTTTCAATTGCTGTTGTTCACAATGGCATTATAGAAAATTACGAAACTATTAAAAAGAAACTCATTGCACAAGGCGTCGTCTTTGAGACCGAGACTGATAGTGAAGTGATCGCGCATCTTGTGGCAGCTTATTATCAGGGAAATATTTTAGATGCCGTGAAAAGATCTCTTATCGAACTAAAGGGATCTTTTGCCATTGCCCTGATCCATCGCGATTTTCCAGATCAAATCATTGCGGCAGCGCATGAATGCCCCCTTATTGTGGGAATAGGAGATGGGGAAACTTATATCGCCTCAGACCCCCATGCATTTGCAGCTTATACGCAAGATGCCCTTTATCTCAATAAAAATGAAATTGTCGTTGTCCGCTCTGAAAAAATCGAAGTCTATAATGAAGCTTCAACCTTAGTTGAAAGACCGCTTGAAAAACTATCGATTTCGGGAACAGATGTTTCCAAAGGGCAATTTGAGCACTATACGTTAAAAGAGATCTATGATCAACCCTCTTCCATCAAAAGCGCTTTATTATCTCGGTGTGATGAGGAATATGGCACGGCCTTTTTTAAAGACTTAAAATTTGAGGTGCATGAGCTGATGGCGATAGAGCGCATTTTAATTTTGGGGTGTGGCACTTCATGGCATGCGGGCTGTCTTGCTGCCTATATGATAGAAGATTTGGCAAGAATTCCCACTCAAGTGGAAATTTCATCTGAGTTTCGCTATAAAAACCCAGTGATTCCAAAAGAGACTTTAGTCATCGCCATTAGCCAATCCGGAGAAACTGCGGACACGATCGCCTCTATCCGGGAATTAAAAGCTAAGGGATCGCGCCTTCTTGCCATTTGCAATGTGCATGGATCGACACTTGTAAGAGAAGCTGATATGAGCCTATTCTTAAGAGCCGGTCCTGAGATTGGCGTCTGCTCTACAAAGGCTTTTACGAGCCAAGTTGTCTTGCTCTCTCTTTTTGGTTTGATGATGGCGAGAATGAGGCACATGAGTAAGCAAGAGGGCTTGCACTTCATTTACGCCCTTGAGACACTGCCAGATTTAGTGAAGGAAGTGTTGACCCAAGCGCCCCTCATCGAATCGATTGCAAAAAAATATGCAAGATACGAGAATTTCTTCTTTCTTGGACGTCGCTACATGTTTCCTACTGCGCTTGAAGGGGCATTAAAGCTAAAAGAAATCTCCTACATAAATGCAAACGGTTATCCAGCTGGTGAAATGAAGCATGGGCCTATCGCTCTCATTAATGAGGAGTGCCCAACGGTTGCCCTTTGTGCTAACAAGATGACGTACGATAAGCTTTTAAGTAATCTCATGGAAGTCAAAGCGCGAAAAGGCCCCATTTTAGCCATTGCTGAAAAAGGGTGTGTGGGATTAGATTGCGTTGCAGACGATATCATCTATATCCCCTCTACTATCGATGAGCTTGCAGCGATTCCTACGACGGTTGTGACGCAGCTGCTCGCTTACTACATTGCCAAGGAGAGGGGAACTGATATCGATCAGCCAAGAAACCTTGCCAAGTCCGTGACGGTTGAGTAAACAAGGCAAGTCAGAAATCTATTAATAGACTGCTTTCAGAGCTTCATTTGGTTGTTACAATTGCCATTTTTCCATCCCTTATTCTTCCTATCCTTCTCCCGATTTTATTAAAAAATATGGAATTCATTCCTGATTTTATGTTAAAATTAGGAATGAAGATCTGAATTTTAAAAAGAGGTTGAGGCTTTATGAAAGAGCTCGAAATTGAACATACTAGATATTTAAAGATCTCCTTGCCTAAGGGCCAGTCCACATTTTTGTGGGGAGCAAGAAAGACAGGCAAGTCTTTTTATCTCAAACGCCACTTCCCCGATTCTGTTTGCTACAACCTCTTGGAAACCGATCAATATTTTCGTTTGCTAAAGGAGCCTCATCTCTTAAGAACAGAAATTTTGGCTTTGAGCAAAGAAGTTCTCAGCCGTCCCATTATTATAGATGAGATTCAGAAAATTCCTTATTTGTTAGATGAGGTGCATTGGTTGATAGAAAATTCGCTTGCCTATTTCATCTTATGCGGGTCAAGTGCTCGCAAATTAAAAAAAGAAGGAGTCAATCTATTAGGTGGAAGAGCGTGGCGTTATGAATTTTTCCCCCTTGTCTATCCGGAAATTAAAGATTTCGACTTACTTAAAGCCCTAAATTTTGGACTCATCCCTTCTCACTACGATGCAAAACAATGGAATAAGTCAATGAAGTCTTATGTCAATGATTACTTAAAAGAAGAAATTAAGGCTGAAGGGCTGGTGAGAAACTTGCGCTCATTTGCCCAATTTTTAGATGTAGCGGCTTTTTCCAATGGGGAAACTCTTAACTATGCAAATATCGCAAGGGATTGCGGTGTAGATGCAAAAACGGTTAAAGAATATTATCAAATTCTGGTCGATACCTTGCTCGGTTACTACATTTACCCCTATAGGGATAAAAAAAAGCGCCAAGATCTAGTGGCAAGTCCAAAATTTTATTTTTTTGATGTGGGTCTTGTCGGTCAGCTTAAAAAGCGCACACTCCAGGAGCTCAAAGGTAAAGAGGCTGGCGCTGCATTTGAAAACTATATTCTCATGGAACTGTGGGCTTATAGAGGGCTTAGCGAAAAAGAGTTTGAGATTCAATTTTGGAGAACAAATAGCGGATTGGAAGTTGATTTCGTGCTTGGAAATGCTGAAGTGGCCATTGAAGTCAAAATTAGCAGCTCGATTGCCTTGGAGTGTATTCACGGCCTGATTTCCTTCCAGAACACGTATGCACCAAAAGCCTCGCTCGTGGTGTGCACGGCGCCAAGAGCCCGCAAACTTACCCTTGCAGATGGACAGACGATAGATATCTTACCCTGGCAAGTCTTTCTCGAGCATTTATGGCAAGGAAAAATCCTTTAGAAGGTCAAGAGCTATTATCCTAGATCCGGCAGTTCGAGATGGCAAATTAATGCAAGATCTTGAATTAGAATCACTTTGCAATGGGGTGGGACATTCCCAAATGGTGAAGGACCACCCCATTGCAAATGATTCTGGTTCAAGAGATTGCGTTAAGTTGCCGTCTCCAACTGCCGGATTTAGGATTATATGCTCTGAGTAATATTGATTAACCAGGTAGAGTCGACATCTTTGATAATGATTTGATTGCAAGAGAAAAGACTTTTGCTTCACGAAGTTAGTTCGACCAGCTTACATCGGAGTTCTCGAGGATCTATTTGAATATAATCAACTTGTTCGTCCTTTAAAACTTCCGATGTCATTTTCTTTCTTTATCTTCCTAAAGCAGCTATGCGAGTGTTTGAATAAGATTCTCCAATCCATGTGTTACCCCGTTCTGAGCATGATTTGGATGGACTGATCATAATATTAACATCCTGTCCCAATTCATTTAGGAAACGAATAAGACGTTCTAATGAAAAGCTTCTTAATCTACCACGAATCAAAGCGGAGATTTTGGGTTGGTCGATCCCTAAAATTTCAGCTGCATGTTTTTGTGTGAGTTTTTTCTTCTTAATAAGCTTAGAAATTTGTCGAGCTAGCTCGGATTTTGCTAAAGCTTCCCCGGGATTTTCAATCCCTAAATCCGCAAATACGTTTCCGGAGCTTTCTTCGTATACGATCTTTTTTTTCATAACTACTTTTCTCCTTTTAATTCTTTATAAAGGGCGTCAGCTTCTTTTAAACGACGCTTAAGCAAATCGATCTCTTGCTTAGGCGTTGCGATGCCGCTTTTTGATTTTTTCTGAAAGGCATGTAGCACAAAAATAAAATCAGCCATTTCAACTGTATAAATCACTCTGTAGGTTCCCGATCTGTCGTTTTCACGAAGCTCGATCACTTTGGCATTGCCTAACCCGCTAAGAGTTTTTGCATGGTTGTGCCTATCACCCATTTGCGCAAGATATAAGCCGTACCCCATTTCATCTTGAACTTCATCGGGGAACTGCTTGAGGTCTTCGCGGCTCGATCCAATCCAGAAAAGTCGTTTCATTAGCTGTCCTCTGTCTTACTAATCTTATTATGCCTAAATGAGCATATATTTCGCAAGTGGAAAAAAGTCTATTATAGATGGCGGTATGGATGGTAGCGCAAAAAGAAGGAGAATACCAACGGCTAAATCAAAAATACATGAATCACGAGATCCGCTACAAAATGAGCGGCAATAGCCGTCCAAAGTCCTTTAGACCAATACAACCAACCAAAGACAACCCCTGCAATTCCATTGAGAAACAAAACGCGAAAGATCTCAAAGGTAGATGGAGGCGCAAGTTTGAAAGCCGCTGGCAGATGACCCATCCCAAAAAGAAGTGCTACTAAAAGATTTACACTCCACAAAATGGATAATCTGTTATCTCCACGTATCTTGATGGCTTTGCCAAAGAGCAAATAAATGAGCGTGAAAAGAAAAAGCCTTAATAAAACTTCTTCGTTAACGCCACCATAAATAGAGGCTAACGCCCCTACCCAAAATGGGGGATGGACAGGGAACTCTGAAAGAAGAGAGCTGTGAAAGACTGTTTTATCAAAGAAGAAAATTGTACTCCCAACCAATAATCCCGAAATAACTGCCGGGGTGGCAATTTGCTTGAAAAAACTTCTAAAAAGAAACGGGCAAAGATCTGTCTTAGGCAAAATCTTAAAACTAAGCCAACAAATAAGTCCAAAAAAGAGAGCGCTCTGGACAGTTCCCAAGAGGAATACGTTCCACATAGAAACAGTGCCCGGCAATATCCTTAGATACTGAATATAAGGAAGAACAGACCATGAACCAATGATACATAAGACCCACAGAATAAAGAAGGTCTTTTTGTTTGTTGATATGTTTTGCGCTCCCATTTTTCTTTTATTTCACTTAAGAAATTTTTGGGCAATCAAGGTGGCGACATACGCAATCCCGGCTAGCAGCGCGATGGTGGCACCTGCTGGCCAATCGAGATGGTAGGCAAGGGCTGTGCCGCTAAAACAAAGAAGACAGCTAATAAAGACTGCCCATGCCATGACAAAAGATAGGCAAGAGGTGAAAAGGTTGGCAATGGCAGCAGGGATTGTGAGCATGGTCATCACGAGGATGATCCCCACAACCTGAATCAAGAGGACAATAGAGACTGCAATTAACACGAGCAAGAATAGATAAAGGGCTTTAACTTTTAAGCCTTGTAATGCCGCTTGTTCATCGTCAAAGCAGATCGCTAAAAAGCGTTTATGCATACACGCAACACAAAGCAAAATAAAAAGATCAAGTGCAAAGAGGATGTAAAGATCTGTTTTAGATACCCACAAAATATTGCCGATTAAAAAATTGGTCAGCTCGACATTAAATCCGGGTGTTTGGGAAATAAAGAGAATGCCGATAGCCATTCCAATGGACCAAAGCGCCGCTATGACCGAGTCTTCCCTTTGTCGATAATAAAGATGAATCCATCCGATAATGAGGGCTGAAAGAATTCCTGAAAGAAGCGCTCCCTCTAAAGGGGAGATCCAGGTGATCCCTTTGGCTCTTTCAAGCCAAAGGCAAAAGCCAATGCCACCAAGAACGGAGTGGGAGATACTTCCGCTAATAAATACGATTCTTTTGACGACGACGTATGAACCGATAATGCCACTTACCACAGATGAGGCAAGTCCTGCAATGACTGCTGAAAGGAGCAGGGGATTTAGGTAAAGAGCCTCTAAAAATGAGATCATGAAGCTCTTCCGTGTTTTTTGAGAACAAGGAGCGGTCCATGGTAAAGACCTAACGTAAAATGCTCGCAAATTTGCCTTGGCTCAATGACTCTTGCCGTTTGCTCAACGCAGATTACTTTATCCACTAGCTCAACAGCTGCCTGAAGGTGATGCGTCACCATGACGATCGTGATTTTTCCCTGCAAAGTCTTTAAGATAGAATAAATTTCTGCGGCCGCTTCTTGATCTACACTTGCAGTGGGCTCATCGAGCAAGAGAAGTTGTGGATGCGAGGCAAGAGCTCTTGCAATTAATGCGCGCTGCGCTTGTCCCCCTGAAAGGCTTCCGAAAGCTTTTTTTCTATGATCCATGAGGCCCACTTGTTCTATAGCAACAAGTGCTGCCGCTGTATCTTTTTTACTAAATTGTCCATACCAGGGAAGATGGGCAAGGCGCCCTTGCAAGACAAGTTCTAAGACGGAGATGGGAAATTGTTTATCAAAGCGAGCTGATTGAGGCACGTAGGCAATTGTACAAGAGGATTTTCCCGCCTCTTTTCCAAAGACAAAAATTTCTCCAGAATTAGGTCTTAAAAAACCTAAAATCAGTTTTAAAAGTGTTGTCTTGCCCCCTCCATTTGGGCCGATGATGCCGACAAATTCCCCTTCCTCAATTTGAAATGAGATGTCTTTAAGGACGAGGGTATCTTCATAGGAAAAATGGAGGCGATTTAGTTGTAAGACGGAGGGCGCTTTACTCATTTTGATTATAGACTTCTAATTTTTAGAAAATTCTTGCGCAATCTTTAGCATACTCTCAATGAAATTTTCAGCATAGGGGTCTAAGGTGATGATATCGGCCGTTAGCTCTTTTGCAAATAGGTGGGCGCCTTTACTGCTATATTGCGGCTGTATGTATATTCTTGAAATGGAGGCCGATTTGGCAAGCTGAAGGATTTTTGTCAGCTGGTAGGGCGTTGGGTCTTTGCCTTCAAATTCAATTGATAGCTGTTTTAAGTGATAATCTCTACAAAAGTAGGCGTAAGCTGGGTGTGAAACTAAGATCGTCCGTTTTTTTAAGTTCTTAAGAAGTGATCCTATTTTTACATCTAAATCGTCTAATTCCTTAATAAAAAGGGCTAGATTTTCTTGGTAGAGAGTCTTATTTTCTGGATATTTGACAGATAGGGCGTTTGCAATTGTTTTACTTTGAGTTTTAGCTTGCCGGGCGCTTAGCCAAATATGCAAATCTTGACCACTTTTAAGGCAGCAGGGGCAAGCTCCCGTTTCTGGATCTGCCACGATCATATCGACACCACTTCTAAGATCTACAATTTCTAAGCCAGAGTTATGGGATTTTAACGACTTAATGGCCCTTTCTTCAAAGCCTTCACCAACGGAAAACCAAAGATTTGCCTTTGCCGCTTGCAGCATTTGCTTAAATGTCGGCTCAAATGTGTGCGCACTTGCGCCTGCCGGCACCATTAATAACACAGTGACTGTGTCTTTTGCAATTCTTTCGACAAAAAATTTATGTGGGGCAACGCTGACTAAAACATGATTAGAAGGAGCGTTTGCCATAAGCGATAGCTGAAATATCAAAAAGAGGGGAATGGAAAGTAGCGTTGTCTTAAAAAAGTTCAATTAATGGCCTTCAGTATAAATGCGCCATAAGTGTATGAAAGTGATGATTTTCTGTCAAACGGATAAAAGTTGTGGTTGACTTTCAATTTTTTTTAAGGCAAACTGCTTGTAACTTGGAGTTTAAGGCTTTTAATGAAAGCTCTTTCCCTAACAGATCTTCCGCTGCAAAACAAAAAAGTTTTAATGCGCGTTGATTTTAATGTTCCTTTAGACAAAGACGGCAATATCGCAGACGATACCCGTATTGTCGCCTCGCTTCCATCTATTCAATATGTCTTAGATCAAGGCGCATCTCTTGTGTTGATGAGTCACTTAGGAAGGCCCATTTTGCCGGCTTCTTCAGAAAAGCGATCTTCTTTTTCACTTAAACCTTGCGCAAGTCGCCTATCTCTACTGCTTGGAAAAGAGGTGATGATGGCCTCAGATTGTGTGGGTGAATCTGCAAAAAAAATTGTGGAGGGGTTAAAACCTGGACAAATTGTCTTACTTGAAAACTTAAGATTTGATCCCGAAGAAGAAAAGCCAAGCAACCACTCAAAATTTGTCAAGACGCTTAGCTCTTTTGGCAATTATTATGTCAACGAGGCCTTCGGATCGTCCCACCGCCCTCACGCCTCAGTTGTGGAGGTGCCTAAATGCTTCCAAGGAAAGGCAGCTGCTGGGTTTTTACTTGAGAAAGAAGTGAAATTTTTAGATGAAGCCATGACCCATCCTACTCGGCCCTTTTGTGCTCTTATTGGCGGCGCTAAGATTTCTACAAAATGGGGCGTGATTGAGGCTTTATTGAATAAGGCAGACCTCTTGTTAATTGGGGGAGGGATGGCCTATACCTTCTTAAAGGCACAAGGTTTTGCAATTGGAGACTCTCTTGTTGAAGAGGCGTTTATTCCAAAGGCCAAATCTTTACTTGCCGATTGTAAAAACAAAAGAGCGCGCCTTATTTTACCAGTCGATATTGTGGTATGCGACAAAATTGCAAGAAATTCTGCATGCAAAATTATAAGTGTTAAAGAGGGGATTGCCGAAGGTTTTAAAGGGGTGGATATCGGCCCAAGCACAATCGATCTTTTTGCAGGGGCAATCAAAACAGCTAAGACTTTATTTTGGAATGGCCCAATGGGTGTGTTTGAAATCCCCCCCTTTGAAAAAGGCACCTTTGCCATTGGGCACCTTTTGGCGACGTTACCAAATCTTAAAACGATTATTGGTGGTGGCGATTCAGTTGCAGCAATTGAGGCGTGCGGGGTGGCAGATAAGATGACCTATCTATCCACTGGAGGAGGCGCTTCCCTTGAATATATTGAACATGGGACGTTGCCGGGTATCGCTATTTTGGAATAATAAGATATTTTCTTGTATTAAAGTTGGGATTTGTGTATTGTTTTTATTTAGATGTTTTATTGCGAAAATAAGTTGTGAATTTGTTTTAAAATAATTATACAAAAAACGTTTCAATAAATAGTTTTAGTATAATATACCGAAAGGTGTTAAATGTCATTGTCAACGGCTTCTCCAAAAGAATTTAGTCGCTGGCGAGCGGCTCTTTGGCCAGTTCATGGCTACGAGCTAAAAAAACTCATGCCAATGCTTTGCATTTTCTTTCTTATCTCATTTGATTATAATGTGTTAAGAATTATGAAAGACACTTTGGTTGTGACTGCCAAATCTTCCGGTGCCGAGGTGATCCCTTTCATTAAAGTATGGGTCATGTTGCCTGGGGCCATTTTGCTCACGTTTATCTTTACAAGACTTTCAAATCGATTGCAGCGCGAAAGAGTGTTTTATGTGATGCTTTCGATTTTTCTTGGATATTTCTTCGTGTTTGTCACCATTTTATATCCGTTTCGGCAGTCACTACATCCTGATGAATTAGCCGATCGCTTACAGGCCGTTTTACCTCATGGATTTAAGGGGATGGTGGCGATGCTGCGCAACTGGACTTTTACTTCCTTTTACGTCATGGCAGAGCTTTGGAGCAACATCATTGTATCCATGCTATTTTGGGGTTTTGCCAATCAAATCACACAGCTTAAAGAAGCAAAACGCTTTTATGGACTTTTTGGAATTGGCGCCAATCTATCAGGTGTTGCAGCGGGAGGGGCCTCCATTTGGCTCTCAAGTCTGCCATTTCGCGATGACCTTCCCTTTGGAAACGATGCATGGGAGCAATCGATGGTGATGTTGATTGTACTAGTGCTTATGGCAGGCTTTGCGGCCATGGCGATATTTAGATGGCTTAATCGATCGATCTTATTCGATGAAGGCGACCTTAATGGCAGTTTGGATCAGAGTATTGAGGAAAAGAAAAAACCTACATCTGGTAAGTTATCTTTGAAGGAAAGTTTTGGATATTTGTTTAGCTCTCGTTACATGATGTGTATCGCGCTGATTGTTCTCTCTTATAATCTAGTCATCAATCTCGTTGAAGTTGTATGGAAGCATGAGATGCGCGCTCTTTATCCAAACCCTGCAGATTATAACATCTATATGAGCCATGTGACAACTGTCATTGGCATTTTTGCCACCCTTTCTGCTTTATTAATCTCCGGAAATTCGATTAGAAAATGTGGCTGGACATTTACAGCGATGTTAACGCCTGCTGTTTTGTTGATCACAAGCATTGGTTTTTTTGGCTTTTTCTTTGCCAAAGGGGACATGGCGTTTATGGTGATGGAATTATTTGGCGTGGCTCCATTAGTTTTAGTGGTGTTTTTTGGTTCGGCGCAAAATGTGATGTGTCGGGCTGCCAAATACTCTGTCTTTGATGCCACAAAAGAGATGGCATTTGTTCCTTTAAGTAGAAGCGATCAACTAAAAGGCAAACCTGTAGTAGATGGAATTTGTTCACGCCTTGGCAAATCAGGCGGTTCTATCATTCATCAAGTGCTTATTGTATCATTTTCAACGATTACGGCAAGCGTCCCTTACGTGGCTGCGGTCCTATTTATTGTGATAGGAGGATGGATCGTCGCAACTCGTGAGCTTGGCAAAGGATTTAAAGTACTTTCTGGCGCAGAGGAAAGAGAAAATATTCCACAGATTTCGCGTGTCTAATACCCAAATTTTGAAATACTTTCGGTATAATAAAAATGTATTGAATTTAAATTCGTATTAGTTTATAATGCTTTCTTTAACAAGGGTTTGTAGATGTCAAAACAATCATGGTCAGGTGAAAAAGATAAATCGCCGGGATTAACAGCAAAAGGGTCTTCTGAGCCAGCCTTTGGTAGAGTTAGATCTTGCCTTTGGCCTATTTATTCCTACGAGGTTAAAAAACTTCTTCCAATGATGCTCATGATCTTCTTGATTTGCTTTAATTCAAGTGTGCTGCGCAACATGAAGGATACTGTTGTCGTCACAGCATCTGGCGCTGAGGTGATCCCTTTTATTAAGGTATGGGTGCTGCTTCCAATGGCAGTGCTCTTGACTCTTTTATTCACTCAGCTCTCTAATCGCTATAGTCAAGAGCGCGTTTTCTATATCATGACGTCCGGTTTTTTAATATGTTTCACAGCTTTTGCATTTATTTTTTACCCCTTTCGCGATTATTTTCACCCTCATGCCTTGGCCGATAAACTAGAAGTGCTCTTGCCCCTTGGATTTAGAGGATTGATTTCGATGTTTCGGAATTGGACTTTTACAGGGTTTTATGTGATGTCTGAGCTTTGGATCAGCATTGTATTAAATGTGCTTTTTTGGGGATTTGCCAATGAAGTGACGCGTATTGCCGAAGCGCGCCGCTTTTATAGCGTATTTTCGATTGCCTCATGTCTTGCAGCAGTATTAGCGGGGCAGGCTTCTAACTTTCTTTCCAAAGGCTATTTTGTCAACATGAGGATCTTAGCGGGCCGAGAGAGTTGGGAGCAGGTGCAGATTGTATTAGTATCTGTGGTTGTATTATCAGGCCTTGTGACGATGGGTCTTTTTCGTTGGATTAATCGCAATGTCTTAACAGATCCAAGCTTTGATGAATTTCACCACAATAAAAGGGAAATAAAAAAAATGGGCAAAAAACTCTCGATGCGAGAGAGCTTTTCCTATCTTTCCAACTCCAAATATCTGATTGGGATTGCAATTATCGTTGTGGCGTATAACCTCGTCATTAACCTTGTAGAAGTGATATGGAAAGATCAGCTGCGCCAGCTTTATCCGAACAAGTCCGATTTTAATAATTACATGAACAATTTAACTTCTATGATCGGCATCGTTTCGACAGCGACATCTATTTTCATGGCCAAAATTTTATCTCGGTATGGCTGGACAAAGACAGCCTTGATTACGCCTGTGATTGTACTTTTGACTAGTATTGGTTTTTTTGCATTCCTCTTCTTTAGGGAAACAGCATTTGCAGCGACGATTGTGGCGATGACGGGGATGACGCCTCTTGCGATTGCTGTCTTTTTTGGCAGCGCGCAAAATTGTTTAAGCAAGGCTGCTAAATATTCTGTCTTTGATGCCACAAAAGAGATGGCCTATATCCCACTTAGCCATGAGTGTAAGCTTAAAGGCAAGGCGGCAATCGATGGTGTTGGCTCTCGGTTTGGCAAATCGGGAGGCTCATTTATCCATCAGGGCCTATTGATTATCTTTTCCACTTTGCAAGCCTCTTCTCCATACATTGCGGCAATTCTTGGATGCGTCATTGCCTTTTGGATTGGCGCAGCGCGCTCTTTAGGCAGACAATTCAGGGATCTGGTCGCATCGCAGACGGCATCGCCTCCAGAAGAACTTAGAATTAAAGAAGAAAAGCCGCTCGTCCAGCAGGCGAGCTAGTGTCTAATTCCACTCCCCATACTCTTGTAAGATGGGAAGGGCAAATTCCATAAAGGCTTCAAGAGTAGCTGGAGTCGAAGTTAAGATCACTTGTCTTTTCTCAAGCAGTTTAGGTGTGCGTTTGAATAGAAAACTCATGAGTTGCTTGAGCTTATTGATCTTATTTTTCATCGGGCTACCGGGGTGAATTTCCGATAAATAGACGTCTAAATATTGCTTGATTGACTTCCACTTTAAACAATGTTTAGATGAAGAAAAGTGGGCTTTAATTTCATGAAAAATGAAAGGGTTGATGACGCTGCCGCGGCCGATCATAAGGGCGTCGCATTTTGTCATCTTAAGCATTTTAAGCGCATCTTCTTTAGTCAGAATATCCCCATTTCCAACAACAGGAATTTTTAAAAGCGATTTTGCTTCTGCAATAAGTTCCCATTTAGCGGGAGGTCCATATCCATCCTCTTTTGTTCTGGGATGTAAGGTGATGTAGTGAACACCGCTTTCTTGAGCTGCTAAGAGGTTTTCTTTAAAAAGTGAGGTGTCTTGGAAGCCTGAGCGCATCTTCAAGGTGATAGGCACTTTAGCGGCTTTTACCATCGATTTTGCAACGGTATAAAGGGATGTCGGGCATTTGAGCAGGCTTGAACCAGCTCCTCTTCCTGTCACAGTATTAGAGGGACATCCGCAATTGAGATCGATCCGATGGGCCCCTCTTTCTTGTAAACTTTCTGTCATTGCGGCCATAAGCTCTGGCGCATTTCCCATGATCTGTGCGGCAAGGGGAATGGGCGCTGTTTCATCTGATAAGTAGATTTTTGCAAGACTTTTTACATGGGCATTGGAAGGGACGCTAATGAATTCTGTGACAGCTTCATCAAAGCCGCAGGCAGCTTGCGCCATCGCTTTTCGAAACGTGCGATCGCCAATGCCTTCCATGGGGGCAAGAAGTAAGAATGGGCAGCCATCGCTGTTTTTAGGGAGAAGAGTCATAAAAGTTAGGAAAAGGAGGGGAAGCTGTTGTCAATTCCCCCTCCCACTTTAGCTTAGCAAGCCTTCTTGCCACGCTTTTTTGTAAGATATTCATCCTTATATTTTTGGATGTCTTCATTGTAAATGACCCAAGCCGTTCCTTTGCGGTGTGACTTAAGTTGGTTAATGCGCGTTGCGTAATAAATTTTTTGCGCAGGCACATTCAACATCTGAGCCACTTGATTAATGGAGTAATACCCTTTTGAGTTATCAAATAGTAATTCACCTTTAAACATCGATTTAGTACGCGAGTATTTTTGTTTGCGATACTTTGCGAGGTCTTCAGGGTCGATAGACCATCTTGTGTCTTTTTTAGCTTCCAGCTTGCCTTGTTTAATTGCGACGTAAATCGCTTGTCTTGTGACATTGTTTAAACGAGCAGCTTCAGTAATCGAAACTAGTTTACCTTCTGGTTCTGTTTTTTTATTTTTATTATTACCTAACATAAAATTCTCCTGTGTTATTTATTGTTATTGTTTTTTTTATTTATATTATTTATTGCGAAGCTTTTAAGGTTGCTTAGATTGCAGTGGTGCGATCAAGTTAACATTATGGCATATTAAAGAATTTAAAGCAAGTTTTTTCTAAAAAAAGTTTTTCAGTTTACGCAAAAACTTCCACTGCATGCAAAATCTGTCATTTATACCGCTTATAATGCTGTCTAAAATTTCCTCTATCTGTATAGTCATATCAACTTATAATTTTATATTGTATAGATTGAGTTATTAATTTGTTTTTATTATTAACAATTGATTTTGTGTTGGTGTGGATTTTTTTTAATCTTAATAGAGCTGCTAAATATCAATATTTTGGTAGCGAAAAACCTTTTGTTTTGCTACAATCTCAGATTGCACATTGGGAGATAGCCGGTTGGAACTTATGAGTTTAAGAAAAATGGATTTATTCGCTAAATATCGAAGAACTGCTTTATGCTTTCTCTTACCTATTTTTATTTTTGTCACCTGTTTTTTAACTCTTGAAGCTAAGCTGCCAGATCTTACGCCTGCAAAGACGCAGCACAAAATCAAAGAAATCATGGCAGGGCATGCCACTAAAAAAGAGCTAACGCCAGAACTTGTCAAAAGGATTTTGCAAAATTTCATCTCTGATCTTGACCCGGCAAAGACATACTTTATTGAATCAGACATCCAAATTTGGCAAGAGCCATCAGATGAGCTTGTGCAGAAGGTTCTAGGAGAGTTGCATGTGGGCACTTATACTGTGTTTGAGGATATCTTTAATGCCATGGCAAAAGCAATTATCCAAAGGCGCGCGCTTGAAAATGAGATCGATTTAAAGAATCTGCCAAAAGGGGTGAGGGCAAAGGAGTTTAAAGATTTAAAGTGGACCCATTCAAAACAAGAGCTGTTGGATCGCTTGATTCGCATTCGCGCCTTGCAAACTGAAACGGCATCTAAACTCAATGAAGAACTTGTAGAAATTTCCTTAAAGCGCATTGCCAAACGGCAATTGAAATATGAAGAGGAAATTTTGACTACAGATCAGGTGCAAAGGCAACGCCGTATTTTAAGCGATGTTTTAAAAGCTTGTGCAAGCTCATTAGATTCCCATACAAACTACTTAACGCCGGATGAGGCGTCGCAATTTTTAATTGGCGTGCAACAAAGACTCCTTGGCATCGGCGCTCAGCTGCGCGATGATTTAAATGGCTTTACCGTGACGAAATTAATTGAAGGGGGACCTGCTGCGTTAAGTAAAGACCTAAAAGTTAAAGATCGGATCATCGCAGTCAATGGCGAGCCAGTTGTCGGCATGGACATCGTCGATGCTGTGGACTTAATCCGCGGCGAAGAGGGCACTTTGGTGACTTTAACTGTGATTAGAATGATTGGCGATGAGAAAGATAAAAAAGAGGAAACGCTAAAAGTCAATTTAAAAAGGGCAGCTGTTGTCTTAAAAGAGACGCGCTACGACACTAACTATATCCCCTATGGTGATGGTGTCATTGCGTATTTGCGCCTGCATTCCTTTTATCAAGATCCAGATACCTCTTCTACAGAAGATATTAGCAACGCCTTAAAGAAGCTAAAAGATGATCACGTTGTAAAAGGGGTCATACTCGATCTTCGCTTTAATACAGGTGGGATTTTGGCACAAGCTGTGAACCTTACTGGTCTTTTTATTACAAAAGGGGTTGTCGTATCGATTAAAGATGAAATGGGGCAGATCCAACATCTTAGGGAAATTGACCCCACAACGCTTTGGGATGGTCCTCTTTTTGTACTGATCAATCGCGTCAGTGCTTCTGCTTCAGAGATCGTCGCCCAGGCGCTTCAAGACTATGGCAGAGCCATTGTGATCGGCGATGATAGAAGCTTTGGCAAGGGTTCATTTCAAACCTTTACCCTTGGCGCCACACATGCCAATGAGCCTATTAATCCTGAAGGAGAATACAAGGTGACCCGTGGAAGGTATTATACCGTTTCAGGGAAGACGCCGCAGCTTGTAGGGGTACACTCTGACATTGTCGTTCCAGGTCCCCTTAGCGAGGCAGAAATAGGGGAGCAATTTAGCAAGTTTCCGCTAGAAAACGATAAAATCCCCCCAAGCTATGATGACGATTTAGCCGATATCCCCCTTTTGCATCGCGATAGAATTCGAATTTTGTATAAATATAACATGCAAAAGCAGCTGCACACATACGATGGCTTTTTGCAGGTACTAAAGGCTAACTCAGCTGCAAGGATTGCAAATAATAAAAATTATCAACACATGCTGCAAGAGATAAAAAAAGAAGATGAAGAAGCTGTTGAAGAAGAGCACCCAGAAAATTACGGGCGCACTGATTTACAACTTAACGAAGCATATGAAGTGATGCGCGATCTTCTCTATTTACAAAAAAAATGATTCAATGAAGGGAATATTAAGATGACAGTACGAGTGCGAATAGCTCCCTCCCCAACGGGAGATCCCCATGTAGGCACAGCCTACATGGCTCTTTTTAATTTAATTTTTGCGCGCCATTTTGGAGGAAAATTTATTCTTCGGATCGAAGATACCGACAGATCCAGAAGCCGCCCTGAATATGAGCAAAATATCTATAAAGCGCTTTCCTGGTGCGGCATCCAATGGGATGAAGGCCCAGATGTAGGGGGCCCCTTTGGTCCTTATCGCCAGTCGGACCGCTATGACATTTACAGCACCTACTGCCAAAAGCTTTTAGAGAATGGCAAGGCATATAAATGCTTTTGCACACCAGAAGAACTTGAGGAGATGAGGCAAGTGATGGCCAAACAAGGGGGACGGCAAGGATATGATCGCAGACATCGTAACTTAAGCGCTCAAGAGATAGCAGAAAAAGAGGCTTTGGGGATGCCCTATGTCGTGAGGTTAAAGATGCCACTCACTGGGGAGTGCGTCTATGATGACGCCATCAAAGGGCGCATTACGAGTCCATGGGCGGATGTCGATGATCAAGTGCTGTTAAAATCTGACGGGTTTCCGACCTATCATCTGGCAAACGTTGTTGACGATCATTTAATGCAGATCACGCACGTCATTAGGGGGGATGAGTGGATGAGTTCAACGCCTAAGCACGTCTATTTGTATGAGGCTTTTGGGTGGACTGCGCCAACGTTTATGCATATGCCGCTTTTGCTTGGAAAAGAGGGTAAAAAGCTTTCAAAAAGAAAAAATCCGTGTTCGATTTTCTTTTATCGCGATAGCGGCTTCTTGCCAGAAGCTTTTGTAAATTTTTTAACGCTCATGGGATATAGCATGACGGGCGATCGCGAGGTGTATTCGCTAGAAGAGGTGATCAAAGAATTTGATCCAAAGCGCATTGGGGTTTCAGGCGCTGTCTTTGACGTGCAAAAGCTTGAGTGGCTCAATCAACAATATTTAATTAAAAATATTCCGGAAAATAAGCTCTGGGATCGAATTAAAGAGTGGACCTTTAATGATGCCTTTATGCAAAGACTTATTCCGCTCGTCCATTCCCGCATTAAGACATTTGCTGAATTTTTTGAGCTTTGCGATTTTTTCTTTATCAACGATTTAAAATACACCGAAGCGCTTTTCAGCATTAAAGATACCTCCAAAGAGACTTTAGCGCAAATCGTGCAAGGGATGATTTGGCGATTGGATGAGACGGAAAGTTGGGCAAGCGCAAGTGTCAACCAAGCTTCAAGGCATGTAGCGGAGGTGTTTGGCGTCAACCACAAAAAAGTCGTGATGCCGCTTCTTTTTGCCTCGATTATGGGTAAACTTCAAGGGCCCCCTTTATTTGACTCTGTGGAAATATTGGGTAAAGATAGGGCAAGAGCTAGATTTTTAAAAACGATTGAATTTTTAGGCGGCATTTCCAACAAAAAACTTGATGCCTTTAAGAAAGGGTGGGAAAAAGGGTGTTGCAAAGATGCTGTGGAGTGCGCTTCATGAAGGCCCTTCCCAACATTATCACATTTCTTCGGATGCCCCTTGCCCTTGTCTATTTGCAAGAAAATGTCACATTGAGGTGTTTAGCATTGGTTCTTGCAGGCATTACAGATTATCTAGATGGCTTTTTTGCAAGGCGTTATAGGTGTACATCCGCAGTAGGGGCGACATTGGACCCAATTGCCGATAAGTGCTTTTTTATTAGCATTTTGACCATTTTATTTGCCGAGCATAGTCTATCAGGCATACAGCTTATAGCCATGTTAAGTCGCGATATCGCCATCTTATGCTTTACTCTTTATCTTGTTGTAACGGGGACCTTTAGTAAATGGAAGGTACGCACGACATGGTCTGGTAAGATCGTGACCGGGATGCAATTTGCTGTTGTATGTGCCGTTACCTTGAAAGTAGTCATTCCAAGCGCTGTCTTTTACAGCTTTGCCATTTTAGGATGTACAGCGTTTATTGAGCTGTATCTCGCAAGGCTTGCTCTTAAAGCAGCTGATTAAAGAAGAGTAAGGGATCAAAGAGAGAATTAGATAAGCGCCTTTTAAGTGGCGCTTATCCTTTCCATTCAAGGCTTCCGGTTGCGTTTGCCTATTGCAAGACTATTTCGATGTGACTGACTTACCGTGGGGATTCATCGCGTCTTTCAAATCAGTTAAGGAGCTTATCATTGCGGCTCTTTTTTGTTTATCCTTTGGCTGCTTAGCAAATGCATCTGTTGTCTTTATAGCGTTATCCAATAGATTTGACTGAGGAGTGCCTTTCTTGCTACCCATTTCCGAACTAACACTTTTCAAGTCGTGAGACAATTGCACAGCCTTTACGGGTCCTACCCCCGTAATATGCCTCAACTGATTATTTACCCGATCCATAGCCGCCGAGTCTGCAAACACATGACTTCCAGAAAATACTAACATTGATGCAATCATTAAATGAATGAGTTTATTTTTTTTCATATACCCTCTTTTTGTATTGTGTATTATCTACACAATATTGATTGTATTAATTTTTAATTTTAAATGCAATAATTATTTAAAATAATTCTTTAATACAACTATTTTATGATATGCTGATCCTACGAAGCTTGATTGAAGATACCCATTAACAGCTGATCTAGTTCCTCTAACGCGCGGCTGTCCATCAGGAAGTCTTGGCCATAGCATCGCGAGTCTTTGGCACCTAATATGGGGTGATGGGGTACGCCGAGGTTGTGCGCAAGCCCATAAAAGCAGGGGTTGATATATTGAGGGGGGATTAATTCGACGATATGGTTATTGGAGTTGCAAAAGATCATATTGGCAAGGCCCGACCCGTGGATTCCCACAATCACTTCAGCATCTGCAAAAAGCTCTGCTTGCTTAAGCAAGGATAAATCTTCCAAATATACAGTTTGAAATTGATATTTATCTAGAAAAGCGATGAGAGCCTCTTCATTGATAATCCTTCTGGCGGTGGCTTTTTTTCTGGAAATATAAATTCTTTGTGTTGGGTGCAAAGGGACTTCTTTTACGAACCTTTCCTTAAAATAGGTGCAAGCCCACTTAGGAGCGCACGCCGGATTGCCAACAAGACTTGGGGCGATTAAATTTTGACATTGGAAGTGGGTATTGTCGCTTGCGATTAAGACATTTTTTAAATCGATCCCCAAAATTTCCAATGATTCTTTTTGAAAGGGCAACCCCTGATAATCCAAATAATAGTAATCTGGTTTAATCCCATTTTTTTCTAATACAGCTAATTTGGGGAGCACATCGATCATCCAATGGTAATAACATTCAGCTGAAAGAGTTGTAATTGAGGCAACCGATTGATCGATGTATTCAGCATCTGGTAAAAAAGGGAGACGAAAAATACCGTGTTTTTCAGGGGGTTTACTCCAGGAATTGGCGAGCTCTCTAATGACTTGATGATCTTTTGTGATCACGACCCCTTGTTTGCCAAAAACTCTTCCCTTAGGAATCCTGAGCAAGAAGGTGGGTAAAATGCCAAGCCCTGGCTGTGTCACACATGTATCGTACGGGCGGCCGCTAAAAATGGGGTGGAAGGGGAAGTCGACTTCAGGTGTCCCGTAAAACTCTCCATCTTGAGGATTTGCTTGCAAGTACTTTTCAGCAGAGATTGTCTCCTTAGGGAGAGGATAGCTAATTTGACTTGCAAAGCTGTAAAGAGGGAGCAACAAAGCAATAAAAATAAGAGAGAAATGCATCATTTTTTAATTCCTTATACACGTTAAAATAGCAATTCCTGCTGCAAATTGCAGTCCTTCGAGGCTGACATTAAAATAGCATCCATTGAAATTTTTTCCAAGTTTTTCAGTGTTTGGGTATATACTCAAGCCACCTGAATCCTGGAATTTTGGCAGCGTCGGCCTGGCTGCAATTTTTTGGTCTTCACTTAGCGCTTGCCTCCCGGCAATGGTCGCTCGTTCCATATAATTAGGTTTTAGTATTTAAATAAATTTTTATATGTTATAATGATTTTATGGAGAAGGGTTTTCTTCTTCGTCTTTTAATTTATTGGGGGAAGTGATATGGAAAAGTTTATTAAAATAATAGCGTTTGTTCTATTAGTGATAGGCGGGCTTAACTGGGCATTAGTCGGCATTGCCGATTTTAACCTCGTCACAGCTTTGCTAGGCGTCACAATCTTTGCAAAACTTGTGTACATTTTAATCGGTGCAGCAGCGGTATATGCTGTAGTGATGTCATTTAAACACGGGTCTTGCTGTAGCAAATAGACAAATTGTCTTTTAATTTAAGGTTAGGCTCAAGTATGTTAAAATTATTTGAGCCAGATCTTAAGTTATAGGATACAGTACATGACAGCGACAGTGACATATGCGAGGGGGATTGTAGTCTCAATTTTTCAAAAGCCGATTGTCGCCGCGCCTGTTTTATCTGTTGTTTGTATCGTATTTCATAAGGTCCATGGTGTCACGCGCCTATATCGCCTTTTCAAAGTCTTTGAAAAGAGAAATTCATTAGATAAACTCATTACAGGTTGCATGATCGATTGTGTAGTGGAAAATTCCACTTTCTTGCGCACCGTCACGCAAACGCTATTTGTTGCGATCAAGTTGATCGATTGCATCAAACAACAGGGCATTGTGATAAATACGGGAAGGGATTTGATTGCAGAGATTAAAGGCCAGATTGCAAGTGAAGAGGCAGATAGGCAAAAGGGGATTCGGGCTAAAAGTAGCCGTGTGGCAAAAAAGACATATCGCTTGATGAAAGAGTGCTTTAAATTAAGCTGTAAACTTTTAGATGTCGTCGATGCCATTCGATGGTTGCCAGAAGCGCGTCTTCAGGCTGTCAATGAATGTTATCTGGACGCCAATTGGTTAAAAGGGATGATCGATTCCAAAGAGGAGATATTTTTAGCACTTGAAACGAATAAGGAGCCGATGACCCAGTTAATAAAAGAAAAAAATTATGATCGCCTTGTGAAAGCCGTAAAAATGGGAGTTGCAGGCGCAGAAAAAATTTATCTATTAAAAAAAGAGGTTAAAGCGGTCTCTTCAAGCTGTAAGAAAGCAGCTGTTCATTGCAAACAAGCGCTTGGGGCCCCCGCTGCAGATGACCCCGACTTTATTTTAGCCAACGCTTAATAGAGAGCTGTCGCTGCTGCCGCCGCTTCAATTTTATGTTGCCTTTAAAACCCCACATACCGCGTCTCTCCGACTCTCCGTCTCTGCGTTGAGTTCAAAATTGTAGATCCCTGCAATAAGATTGAATCTCAAACCAAACCTTTTTCTTCGATTTCTGTATTTATCGCTTAGGATCTTGAATCTCTTTAAACTACCGAAATTACGCAAGAAGTCTATTGAAGATCAGCCCTTTGAAAAAAGATGCGGCCATCGAGCTAATAAAGCGATTGTGCCATTAGATGTCATGCTCAAAAGAGCTTTATGAATTTTTAGACTACGAGGCCTATGAAAGGCAAGCAGATGCAATTTTAGAAAAAAGGGATCCCAAGTAATGGGATCCCTCATCTGTTTAAGTAGTTTTAGTACGCCTTAATCTTGATGTCGACACCGGCAGGCAGCGTCAACGTCTTTAGGGCGTCGATCGTTTTACCTGTCGGATTGATGATGTCGATCAATCTTTTGTGCGTTCTAATTTCAAATTGCTCGCGCGATTTGCGGTCGATGTTAGGAGATCTAAGTACAGTATAGATCTCGCGACGAACCGGCAGCGGAATAGGGCCTGCAATCGCTGCGCCTGTGCGCTTAGCTGTCTCAACGATATCTGCCGTTGAGCGATCCAAAATGCGTTGATCATACCCTTTAAGGCGTATGCGTATTTTTTGGCGCGCTTTTTTCGGCTGTTTGTCTTGTTTTTCTTGTTTTGCCATACGTAACCTTTAGATCCTTACTTCTTAATAATTTCTTCTTGGATTTTTGTGGGCACGCGCTCAAAGTGGCTCGGCTCCATGACATAGGTGGCTCGTCCCGAGGATAAAGAGCGCAGCTGTGTCGAATAACCAAACATCTCGCTTAAAGGCACCTCAGCATGGATGATGAGAGCACCTTTGCTAGACTCTTGACCAACGATTTGTCCTCGACGGCGGTTTAAGTCGCCGATCACATCACCCATTGCAGTCTCAGGCGTTGTGACGTCGACTTTCATGATAGGCTCAAGGATGATTGCCTTAGCTTTCTTAGCCGCCTCTTTTAAGGCCATTGATCCGCAGATCTTAAACGACATTTCGCTTGAGTCCACGTCATGGTAAGAGCCAAAGACGATATCGACGATGACATCGACTAGGCTATAGCCCGCAAGAACCCCCGTTTGGATCCCTTCTTCAATCCCTTTAATTGTCGGTGCAATGAATTCGCGAGGAATCACACCGCCCACAATTTTGTTATTGATCTCGATTCCCTTCCCTTTTTCATTGGGACGGATCTCAAGCTCAACGTGTGCGTATTGCCCCTTACCACCAGATTGCTTGACGAACTTCGTCTTCGCTATACTTGGAGCAGTAATTGTTTCCTTATACGAAACTTGAGGTTTACCCACATTGGCTTCAACGCTAAATTCCCTTTTCATCCTATCGTGCAGAATTTCAAGGTGCAATTCACCCATACCTGCAATGATGGTTTGCCCGGTTTCTTCGTTTGTGCTCACTCTAAATGTTGGATCTTCTTCAGAAAGAGCTGAAAGTGCCATGGACAACTTTTCCCGATCTCCTTTAGATTTTGGCTCAATCGCCATCGAAATCACAGGCTCTGGAAACTCCATTTTCTCTAAGAGAAGTGGCTTTTCAGGAGAGCAGAGCGTATCGCCTGTGCTTGCTTTTTTAAGACCGATGCAAGCGGCGATGTCTCCTGCGTGAAATGCTTCCTTTTCTTCTCTTTTGTTTGCGTGCATCTCAAGAAGACGGGAAATCCGTTCTTTTGAGTCCTTAGAGCTATTGATGAGGTTCATCCCCTTAGTCAAGGTGCCGCTATAAATTCTTACAAATGTCAAACGCCCAACATATGGGTCCGTCATGATTTTAAATGCAAGAGCTGCAAGCGGGGAGTCGTCATCAGGTTTTAGCAAGATCTCTTCACCAGAATTTAGATCGTGGGCTTTAATGACGCCGCGATCTATTGGCGACGGCATCCAGTTGACAACAGCATCTAGCAGTTGTTGGACGCCCTTGTTTTTAAAGGAAGAGCCGCAAAGAACTGGATTAAATTTATTCGCGATCACCCCTTTTCTAATTGCTCCATGAATTTCTTCTGCAGTTAAAGCTTCAGGGTTTTCAAGCACTTTCGTCATGAAACCTTCATTCTCTTCATCAACTGTTGCAAGCTCTTCAAGAAGTCTTGCCCTCATCTCTTTGCATTTTTCCAACAGGTCAGCTGGAATATCGGTCTCTTCCCAATCGGCACCAAGCGTTTCGTCGTGGAAGAAAAGGGCGCGCATGGTGACTAAGTCGACCATCCCTTTAAATTCTGACTCTGCCCCAATTGGACAGTGTACAGCGATTGCATTGGCATGAAGTTTTTCTCTCATGGTCTTAATCGCGTCATAAAAATCAGCGCCCACGCGGTCCATCTTGTTCACAAAACAGATTCTTGGAACGCCGTATTTGTCAGCCTGACGCCATACAGTTTCTGATTGTGGCTCGACACCAGAAACAGAACAGAACACAGCAACGGATCCATCGAGCACTCTTAATGAGCGTTCAACTTCAATTGTGAAGTCGACGTGCCCAGGTGTGTCGATGATGTTGATTTTAGCACCTTTCCAAAAGACTGTTGTCGCAGCAGAGGTGATGGTGATCCCCCTTTCTTGCTCTTGTTCCATCCAGTCCATGGTCGCTGCACCTTCGTGCACTTCGCCCATGCGGTGAACGCGCCCGCTGTAGTAAAGAATTCGCTCGGTCGTTGTCGTTTTACCAGCATCGATATGGGCCATGATGCCAATATTGCGGACATTTTCAAGCTTTTCATTTTGTGGTCTTGCCATGTTAACAATATCCTCCTGTTACCACTTGTAGTGGGCAAATGCTTTGTTCGCTTCTGCCATACGGTGGGTGTCGTCTTTCTTCTTGATCGTCGTCCCTTGATTATTGAAACAATCGGACAATTCATTGGCAAGGCCATCCTCCATAGAGCGTCCAGCTTTAGCTCTTGAGTAGGTAATAATCCATCTCATGGCCATCGACATTCTGCGATTTGGAGGAATTTCAATTGGCACTTGGTAAGTCGCGCCGCCAATACGGCGAGATTTGACTTCAAGGGCCGGCTGCGCATTTTGCAATGCCTGCTCAAACGCTTCGACTGGGTTTTCTGCTTTTACTTTTTTACAGAACTTGTCCAAAGCGTTGTAGATGATGCGTCTTGCTGTGGATTTTTTTCCACCGATCATCACCATATTGATAAATTTTGCAAGTACAGTGCTACCAAAGAGAGGATCTGGTTCGATTTCTCTTTTTACTGCACGACGTCTTCTTGACATGGTTTCCTCGTATAATAATGCATTTATTTTCAGTTTATATTCATTAAAGGAAAGATCTTTTCTATTCACCTTTAGCAGCTTTAATGGCAAGCTAATGTGCGTGATATGCGCTAAAAAAATTCACTTTAAAAGCGCAGATCGCGTACCAGGATACTTATTATTTAGAGTATCCTAGTGTTACTTAGGACGTTTAGCCCCGTATTTTGATCTTCCTTGTTTGCGGTCTTTAACAGCCGCACAGTCTAGCGTTCCACGCACGATATGGTAGCGCACGCCAGGTAAGTCTTTCACTCTTCCACCTCTTACAAGCACAATGCTGTGTTCTTGTAAATTATGTCCTTCACCGCCAATGTAGGCAATGACTTCTTGACCTGTTGAAAGACGCACCCAAGCAACTTTACGCAGCGCTGAGTTAGGCTTTTTAGGGGTCTTTGTCTTTACCTGCAGGCACACGCCGCGTCTTTGCGGACATTTTTGCAAGGCAGGCGATTTACTACGCTTTGTTTTCTTTGAGCGTGGGCTTCGGACTAACTGATTGATAGTCGGCATCTTTGCCTTCTCCTTAAATATTTAATGTTATGAGAGTAGCCTCATTTTACAAAATGGCTATCCGCGGCGATTATAAGACATTGGGCAAAAATCTGCAAGCATTTTTCAATTTTTTTTGGTCTTCCATAAATCCTAGGAATTTGGTAAAATGAAGTTGTAACCTAAGGAGGTGTAAATATGGGTGCTCACTCTCACGCGCAACATCATCATGATAAAGCAAAAGTCACCATCGATTGTACTGTTGATGAAAGGGCTTACATTAAAATGTTGGCGGCAAAGGCTCACATGAATTTAAGCGAGTTCATCCTTTCATATCTCAGAAAAGATTTTCCTAAGGATAGAAAGCCCAACAAGATCACTCTTGATGCCATGAAGGAAAGCAAAGAAGGAAAAGGTATAAAGTGCGATTCCATAGAAGATTTCTGGGAAAAGATGGGAATGGATCCGAATGCTTAAGCCCCAACCATCGAGCCGTTTTAAGAAAGATTTAAAAAAATATGAGCATAACAAACCGGTGAAAAAAGAGCTAGAAGCGCTATTGGGTTTTCTTTTAAAAGAAGAAATATTGCCTAAGAAATATTTAGATCACGCATTAACTGGAAATTATGTTGGTTTTAGAGAGTGTCATGTAAAGCCAGACACTTTGCTAATCTATTGGTTTGATGATGAATATGTCCATTTGACCCGTATCGGCTCCCACTCGGAGCTATTCTAAATACAAGAATTCTTTATTGCAGATTATCCGCATAATCTGGCATCATCTCGGGAAACAATTGAGGTAGAGTCTAGCATGATAGCAAGCATTTTATATGTGATTTTGGCGATTTTAGGTTTAAGTTTTCTCATTTTCATTCACGAGCTTGGCCACTATTACATGGCAAGAAGAGTCGGAATGCGCGTTGAGACTTTTGCAATTGGCTTTGGTAAACCCATTTTTTCTTGGGAAAGAGACGGCGTCAAATGGCAGATCGGCTGGCTTTTGTTTGGAGGCTATGTCAAAATTGCAGGACAAGATCTTAGCGATAAAAAAGACCCATATGAAGTGCCGGGCGGCTTCTTTAGCAAAAGGCCGATCGATCAAGTGATGGTGGCAGCAGCTGGCCCCATCGTCAATCTCGTCGCAGCTTTAGTCATTTTTACTCTTTTATGGGCAATTGGTGGGAGAGAAAAGAATTTTTCAGAATTCACAAAAAAAATAGGTTGGGTGGATCCAGCATCTGAGCTTTACGCCTTTGGCGTTCGCCCAGGCGATGAGATCGTCTCATATAATGATCAAACCTTTCAAAGTTCAAAAGACCACCTATATGCCCCAATGACGAGCGCGCAAGCGATCGATGTGAAAGGAATGAAGGTAAGCGAGTTAACAGGAGAAAAAACCCCTTTTGACTACCAGGTCAAAACATATCCTCACCCAAATGTAATCGATAAAGGGATTGTGACAAGCGGCATTCTCAATTCAGCCAATTACATCGTATATGGTAAATTGGGTAGTAAAGAAAATCCTCTTCCGGAAGGGTCTCCCCTTGAAAAAAGTGGCATCCAATATGGGGATCGGATTGTATGGGTTGATGGAGAGGTGATTTATTCAGGACAGCAACTTAGCCGCCTATTAAATGATGGCAAAGCTTTACTTACAGTACAAAGAGATGACAACGCCGGTAAAAAGATTTTACAAGTGCGCGTGCCAAGAGTATTGGTGGGGCAGTTAAAGCTTGATGCTGAAGTTAAGGACGAGCTGACCGACTGGCAGTATGAGGCTGGCTTAAATAGTACAAATTTTACTAAGATCAGTTACATCCCCTATAACCTTACAAATAATGCTGTGGTAGAAAACGAGTTAAAATTTATCGATCAAGAAAATGCATTAGAAGCGTTCCCCAAGCATCCATTTTCCTCAATTGAGGCGCCGCTTCTACCTAAAGATAAAATCATTGCAATCGATGGCTCTCCTATTACATCCTCTTATGATCTTTTGCAAAAGCTGCAAAGTCATCATGTAAATGTCATTGTTGAAAGAGGCGTAAGCGTTTCTCAGATCGTCCCTTCTGACCAGGCCGATGCCGCATTTGATCAAGCATTTCATCCCGAAGAGATTGGTAAAATTGTTGCGACCATTGGTTCTGCAAGCCCGGTGACAAATGCCGGCAGCTACACCCTCTTGCCTCCCGTAGAGCCGAAACGAAGAGGGGATTTTGTGCTAGGGCAAGAAGCAAAAGCTTTGCAAAATACGGAACTGCTTAAGCAAAAGAAGGAAGTGCAAAATATCGATGACGCAAATAAGCGCTCTCAGCTCCTTGCACACTTAGAAGCGCAAGAAAAGCAACTTTTACTGGGTCTGCCGTTAGTGCAAGACGTTAAATTGCGATATAACCCAAATCCAATTGCGCAGTTCAATGTAGTGTTTAACGAAGTTTGGCATACCCTTAAAGCCCTTTTTACCGGAGCCTTAAATCCAAAATGGATGAGTGGACCGATTGGCATCATTCGCGTTGTTCACGATAGCTCGATGGTGAGCTTAAAAGAGTCCCTATTTTGGCTTGGCGCGATCAGCTTAAATTTAGGCATGCTCAATTTACTTCCCATCCCTGTGCTAGATGGGGGGATGATCGCATTATCGTTTTTTGAAATCATCACAAGGCGCCGCATTCACCCCTCTATTTTAGAGAAGGTGGTTTTGCCCTTTGCGGTTATATTGATTGGGTTTTTTATCTTCTTGACCTATCAAGACTTATCGAGTCTTCTTTCTCGATTTGTCAGTTGGTAGGCGGATTTTACAATGATTGAAAGCCAAAAACCCAAATTTTGAAATACCTTCGGTATTCACACCCACACATAACAAGGAAATGAGATGTTTAAAATTAAATTAACTCAGTGTCTTGGCATCGCCATGATTTTGTTTTCATTGATATCGGTACAAATCCAAGCAGTGACTTCGACAGAAGTTTTTAGCTTTCACCAGAAAAGAGTTTTCGTAGAATCTGGAAGTTATTTAGGAGATGGTATCCAAAAAGCACTTGATGCTGGGTTTGAAGAAATTCATTCTGTTGAACTAGCCCCACATTTGTATGATCATTGCTGCAAGCGCTTTTCCGTAAATCCGAACGTCCATTTATACTTAGGTGATTCTTCAATTGTTTTTAAAACAATCCTAGAACATATCGATGAACCCGTCACTTTCTGGTTAGATGGACATTATAGTGCTTGCGGTACGGCGAAAGGTAATACATATACTCCTCTTTTGAATGAGTTGGCAGCGATTGCAGGTCATCATATCAAAACTCACACCATTCTCATTGACGATGTACGGATGTTTAGCACTGTGGAATTTGATTATATTAGCCAAGCGACAGTATTGCAGTTGTTGTTTAAGATTAATCCGAAGTATAAATTTTACTATCGAGACGGGTATCAAAAAAATGATGTCTTAGTGGCTGAAATAAAGTAATTTTAGAGGGTGATTAAATGAAAATGTTAACGGTTTTTCGAATACTCATTGTGCTCTTCAGCATGACATCTACAGTTTTTGCTGAGGTGGCAGATTTGGTTGTATTCTCGTACGATCGCCCCATGCAGCTATATGCTTTCTTAGAGTCAGTTGAAAAACACGTGCAAGGTGTAGAAACGCATATTATATATCGCACAACTAACGCACAATTTGATGCAGGATATGAAATTGTCCAACAAAGATTTGCCAATGCGATATTTCACAAACAAGGGATAAATCCACGCGCTGATTTTAAGCCTCTTACCATGCAGGTGACGTTTGAAGGCACAAACAATTATGTAGTTTTTGCAGTCGACGATATTATTGTGAAAGAGGATATAAATATTGCAGAGTGTATAGACCTTCTTAAGGAGTTTTCGGCGTATGGATTTTATTTGCGCGTCGGGAAAAGTTTGAAGGAACGGCGCCCTCCATTCATTCACATCAATCCACAAGTACCAGGACTTTCTCAGCAGGTACATATGTGGCAATTTAATCGGGCTGTTCCCTACAGGACTTGGGGGTATCCAAATACAGTCGATATGACAGTCTATAAAAAACAAGATATTTTCCATGATCTGCAGAGCATGGATTTTTCATCTCCCAACACATTAGAAAGCATCTGGGCAGGTAGAGCCGATTTCAAGCTTTATGGGCTTTGCTATGAAACAACTAAAATCATCAACATCCCGTTAAACCTTGTGCAAAATGATTTTCAAAATGCCAATATGAATTATCTTTCGAGCAAAGAGCTGCTGGATTTGTTTTTTACGGGGTTAAAAATTGATATCCACCCCTTTTTCCGGATTGCAAATGAGATGCCCCATATGAACTATATTCCAACTTTTATCATGCGAGAGTGACCGTATAAATTTAACAGGAGGAGTTTATTGTGAAGAATTGTTGGTTTTGTTTTTCATTTTTTCTGATTACATGTTGGTCTTTTGTTTTTTCTAATGAAAATCTTTTAACTCACAAGATTACTTATAATCTATCAAACGAGCAAATTGATGTTGTTATTCCGTGCGCAGACACAGACCTACAGGCCCTAGAATTGTGTATTAAAGGGGTTAAAGAAAACATTGATGTGAGAAGGATCATTATTGTTTCTCCAAGGCCTTTAACAGATAATGCTGAATGGTTTGATGAAAAAAAATATCCCTTTTCTAAATTCGATATTGCCTTGCAAATGCTAGGTGATGAAACAGCCGCTAAACAATTTTTGCATGCGCCTTATTCAAGAATTGGCTGGATTTACCAACAATTCTTAAAACTTTATGCACAGAAAGTCATTCCAAATATTTCGGCTAACGTTTTAATTATAGATGCAGATACGATCTTTTTGAACCCCGTCACATTTGTTGGCCACCAAGGAGAAGGATTATATAATGTAGGAGATTATGGCGCTCATCCTCCCTACTTTGTGCATATGCAAAAACTCATCCCTGGACTCAGTAAAGTATTTAGCGCTTATTCCGGTATCTGCCATCATATGCTTTTTCAAAAACCAGGCCTTGATGATTTATTTGACATGATTGAAAATTACCATCATATGGATGCTTGGAAAGCAATGGCAAGATTTATTAATCCTTATGAAGGTTCAGGGATTTCTGAGTATGAAATGTATTTCAATTTTATTTTTACTCGTACGGATCAAATGAAAATACGCCCACTTAAATGGGAAGATACCGGTGACATTAAGAAATTACCTCAATATAAAGAGTTGGGTTATCATTATGTCTCTTGGCACCATTATTTAAGAAAAAATATTTAGGACGATTGTATGAATTATAAAAGAAAACTAATCCTAACTATGGCAATCATCATCTGTAGCTTTAACTTTTCGCAAGCGACTCAGCTACAATCGTTCCATCAAGAAGAGCGCTGTAATTTACAATTTGAAATATCTTCTTCCATTCCATCAGTTCTTTCCGATTTAAACTTGGATGAAAATTGGAAAGGAAGGCTGATTGTTTTGTGGAGCGGACTTGGAGAATATGCATGGGCAAAAAGATTGGAAAATGCCTGTAAAAATTTAGGTTGGCATTGTATCACTTCTATCGATCCGGCTGAATTTTCAGAATATGATAAATTAGTGCAAGATAAGCCATCTACTCCGGAAGAAATCGTAAGTTTAATTCAACAGCATGAACCCGATTGTATCATCAGCCTTAAATGGGATCGCATTTATGAGGAAAAGATCCCCCATTATTTATCAGCGACCGGGGTTTTATCAAACTTATATAATCCCAATAGCACTCAATCATCATCTCTATTTGCTTATGCGGGTATTTTGACCGCTTTCCCGGACATAAAGTCATTGAATAATTTTTTTACAAATAATAATAAGAAATTGAATTCCATGTTGTGGTGGCCATCTTGTACAGCAACGCAATATCATCCGGTTAACCCCCGCTCTATTTTTTGTTGCGGTTTTCAGTGGGATGGTAAAAGGAATGGATTCGAATATCGCCAAATGTTTTCTTTATTAGATGCAAAAGGATATTTGGATGTTTATGGACCTGCTGATAAATGGCTATGCGCTCCAAATTCAGTACGAGGAATGACGTTTGACGAGGAAGAATTTCGGATGGCCATGAGAAAATCCGGCATTGTACTTGTGTTGCACTCGCAGACTCTATTAGATCTAAACACTCCTTCAGGGCGCATTTTTGAAGCTGCAGCAGCATCCTGTGTGATTATTTGTGATAAAAATCCATTTGTTATGAAGGAATTTGGAGATTCAGTTCTTTATATTGATCACTCACTCTCTGGGGAAGCCATATTTCATCAAATTGACGCACATCGAAAATGGATTTTAGAACACCCAAAAGAAGCTGAATTAATGGCAAAAAAAGCGCATACCATTTTTCTAGAAAAATTTGCATTGGAAAAACAGCTGATCGACTTTAAGCGCTTCCATCTGAGAACGATGGAAGAGTCACGTCAATCATTAAATGGGCAATGAGAAAGTTATGATGCATAAATTATTACCCTTTCAAGGAGATTTAAGAATGAACCATATCATGCTGTTAAGTTTTTTTTTATGCTTTCAAGTATTCCAAGGCTTTGCGAGCGATTTTATTCGACAAATATCGACTATTAATATTCCAAATGCACCTTTAGCATATAACGCATCATGTATCGAATGCGATGAGGGATTCTTATTAGTGTTTCGTCATGATGAATATAGGGCTCCACTTTCAGAGGATTATTTCTATCAACGCATAGGCCTTGTCAAGTTAGATGATAAGTTTACTCCCACAGAAAATCCTACAATCTGTCATGAATTGGGAAATCGGGCCTATGATCCTAGAATTGTGAAAATTGGCGATAAAATCTATTTGACTTATGTTTCCGCAAGACCTACAGATATCGATTCATTCAGAAGTTCTCAGATTTGCCTTACAGAAGTTGATGTGTCTAAAAAAGATTATAAACTTAGCCAACCTCTTCCATTGATTCCACCCTCTCTACAAACTTGGGAAAAGAATTGGGTGCCATTTGATTATCAAGGTTCTTTAATGCTTGGCTATAATATTAATCCACATGTCATTTTTTCCCCATCACTAAATACTGGAGTCTGTAGTCATCTCTTTACAACAGCTCCGTCAATTACTTGGCATCAAGGAATTATTCGAGGAGGAACTCCTGCGATACTTGTCGATGATGAATATTTGGCAATCTTTCATAGTTCTTGCCATAACCATATAACAGGTCGTCGTACTTACTATATGGGGGCCTATACATTTCAATCACAGCCCCCGTTTTGTGTGACGCGAACGTCTACCATACCGTTTTCACATGTCGATTTTTATTCCACTCCAAAATGCCCTTTGACACCTTCCGATGTGATTTTTCCCGGAAGTATAGTGATTAAGGGGAATTCAATATTTGTTGTATATGGTGAAAATGATTGTGGAATTAAGGTCATGGAACTTGATAAAGATCTTTTGTATCAATCGCTAAAAAGTGTTCATTAACCTCTACAGAGCTCTATGTTGTATACGATTTACCTTAAAGCTTGCGTTTGTTTGACGCTCACTACGATCTAGGCTGTAGTATCCGCGTTCCTTCGGGGCTTAAGGCCGTTCATGAGTCCCGTAGGGGTGCTATATGACAGTCTAGGTCGTAGTGAGCGTCAAGCGAACGTAGGTCTAGTTAAGTCGTAACCAATCGACAGATGTCTGTAGAGGCTGACAGAAAATCTCCGCGGGTCGCCTTTTGGCCCTTTTTCCGCATCTCGACGCCTGTTGTAAATTCCCTACTCTTAGGAGTATGTGAATTTGCAACAGACATCGATCTGCAAAAAAATGGCTCAAAATTCGACCTCCCGGAGATTTTCTGTCAGCCTCGTAAGGTTCGACATAACCTTAAGTTGACGCCATTGCGTGAACTTGTGCACCCTCTTGGAGAGGATTCTTTTCTTATCGTAACTCTCTCATTTTCTTGTTAATAAAGAGAACGTCTGTAAATACTGCATGTGGTGAAGGCTCTTTAGCCACTTCAAAACCAGCTTTGACAAGCATTTCTTTGATTTCAGGATAAAGAGCTTCGCCTTCAAAAGAAGGTTGGAGATAGGCTTCGGTAATAATGTATTTTATTTTTGTTAATTTTTCACCAAGACCTTGTAATACATGGAGAGTTGCACCTTGAGTATCCATGCATAAGAGATCGATTTGAGAAATGTTATTTTCTTCCATCCAATTATCTAATCGAATGGCTTGCACCATAGTAGGTTTGCCTTGTTTATGATGAGCGTCGACGCCATTTGGAAGCGTTTTTAGTAAGGAAGATCCCCCTATATTAACGGGATATGTACCCCCGTGGGATTCTACAACGGGGTAAAATGGAAGCGTTGTAGACTCGTGCCAACAAGCGAGAGGCACTACTGTGACAAAAGGGTAGTTTTTTACGTTATGGTTACATATTTCAACCGCTTGTGGATTGCATTCGAAAGCATAAACTGGACATTGATAATAATATCCAAGTCTTACTGCATCTATGGCGTCTCTACTTCCTACTTCAAAAATAATTTTAATATTTTTCTTATCTATAAAATTTGAATGTTGAAGATAATTTCCATTTCCATAAATAGGTTCAAAAATAAAATTGGAATCATGAAAGGGGTTCGGTGTGCTTGCACCACAAATTGGGGAAAAAAGTAAGCAAGAACATAAAAACTGCAGCGGGTACAACAACGACTTTGCACGCATAATAAACCTCAATGGTTGAAATTTTTTATTTATTTTCATAAATAGTGATTAGAAGAAGTGGCTTCGCTCATAACACCTGCCGAAAACTGGCCGGTGTTATGATGGGGGCCGAAGAAACAGACGAAAAATTTTTCCATTTTATATGCCCTGGATTTTCAGTGTATTTCTGTATAGGCTAATTCGTTAAAAGTCTATTATAATAATTTAATACAGACTTTACCGTTGGTCCCATAAAATTGTCATTTACGATGGTTAATCGAAAGCCACCGTCCCAATAAACCTGGATCTCAGCTTTATCACTTGAATATTGGTTGGCCAAAGCATCAAATCTACTATCATGTTCTATAAAGTTTAATTTTGGATATCCAACTAGTTGGTTGTTTTCAATGTTATATATATATCTATGATGAATATATCCCCTGTAATTACCGTCAATCCCTCTTGTCATTTCGAGAAATTTAGAAGGCATTGCTACAAAACCAGATTTGCAATATTTGTTAATCATGTTAGCGACAAAAACCGGATTTATTATATCTTCTAGTGTATGGGAACAAATGCAATAATCGAACGGACCGTTTTTTGAAACATCTTCATCAACTGCATCCCAGACTTGAGGAAAATTAATATCACCAATAAAAGCAACTTTTGCATGATCAACAGGAATTATATCAACGTAGTGCGTAGTGAATTCTGAAGACCATGTAGAAGCTGAATAGCCAACATCTAATACTCTCAGTTTTTTATTTGTCCTCAAATGATTGATCACATGTGATCTATCGCCGTTTGAATAACGACAAACAACCTTGGTCTCATCTTGTACACTAGAGTCTTTTCCTTGAGGTGATAAGGGGGCAACGTTTGCGGCAATTAGATGTAGAGGAATAGCAAAAAGAATAAAATTCAAACATTTTTTCATAAAAAATTCTCATAAAGAAGGTTAATAAACACATTTATAACAGGTTATCGCGATCCCAAATTCCTAGCCAACGCTCAGGAAAACCGGGAATCGAATCTTTTATCAGATAATCAGGTTGCGGTAGATTAAATGGTGGTTTTGTCAGGTTGACTTGTCTGTAAACGAGAGGTTTACTTTCAATATCGTAGTTGACATGATCATAATAAAAATGACTTGTAGCAAAATATTTTATGTTTGATCTTTTAAAGTTGTCTATAACTTTTTGTACGTCAGCATTTGATAAGTGAAATAACACATCACGGCATAACCATATATCTACACATGGTAATACACACGTAGTGATATCCATAACTCGGAAATCAACCGATGGATATTTAGCTTGAAGATCCCCGATCATCACATCGGCTATGTCCCCACCAATGTATGTAACACCATTAAGATCGGTCTCCTTCATCCAGTTATAGTCTCCACAAGGTGCATCCACAATAGATTTACAACCTAAGTTTGCAATCATTGCAGCAAAATCTTTCCTAAAAGACTCTGTATAAGCAAGGGTGGACCCATCGCCACTGCGGCTTTCAGAATTGGCCCAAACATTATTCTCATATGCAGCATTGAACTTTACATTCAAATCCCTTGAGTGTTCCGTAAAATGCTCTGGCATAAAGGACGATTCCGCTTTAAATTGATCGTCTTTATTTTCAAAAGAATCTACAGATTCAGAAAAAAGTTGAAATGCGCTGCAAATCCCGACCAATGTTAGAGCGCGAATTAATAATCTTGTCATACTTTATCCTTGATAAATTATTCACATTTCTTTATTAGTTTTGAGTTCTTTTTTACAAACAATAAGTCAATCTGAATTAACTCCCCAGTTGGATAATAATGGTGTTCTAGAACGTCTAAGACTAGATAGCCTGTAGAATCCATCAAAGACATCATTTCATAAATCAATGGAGCTCCATGATTATATTCTAAAATAGAAGCTTCTAAAACGATCACTTCAGCGTTTTTGATTATTTCTGGACTTCCATCAATAATGAGTCTTTCAGCACCCTGAACATCCATTTTTATTAGATCGGGTAAGGGAAGCTTATTTTTTACAACGATAGAGGCAAGGGTAGTCATAGCGAGTTTTTTATTTTGTGTGCTAGACTCCGAATAATAAGATGAATTTTCTATGAAAAAGCTATCTCCCGTGGAGTTGTTAGAATAAAAAGTCACCAGATCTTCTTTGTCTCCTAATAGGCTAATAAAATAGGGAAATAAAGTATTGTTTAAAGCTGGCATATGCGCAGGGTTAGCTTCAAACAAATAGAACTGGGAGTTTGGGAATACGCGGTGGGTGTTTACACTCCACTCTCCTTTATATGCACCTATATCGTACACAATCTGTGGATTAAATCCATGGTGTTTCAATAAATTGAGGCGATCGCAATGTAAGTTTCCAAAAAACCCATTGGCAGCGTTTAAATGACAACATTGAAAGATGGAAAACGCTAGATAGAATAAAAGCGAGAGGTGCTTCTGAAAGTGATGCATACGGTGTGACTCCAATGTATTATGGTGATTGATCTAAATGTTTAGTAAGCGGCTGTATAAAAACCTGGTCAAATTTTTTCATCACAACTTCAGGGGAGTATTTTTCTGAATAGGCATCCCACGATGTACCACGGATTGTTTCGATATTATTACCACAATTTAAAAGAACATTTCGCAGTTCGTTTTTATTTGAATAATAAAATCCTTTATCCTTCAAAATATCGATATGTGATCGGTGATATCCATATGAGCCGGTCCAAGTAATAACAGGTTTATTTTTTATTGAAAACTCTCCACAGGCTAGTCCAAAGGACTCACCCATATATCTTGCATGGATCATAGCATCACATGTGTTGATAAATTTTGTTTTGTAAATGATATCTGGAGTTGATGGGAGGAAAATTACGTTTGGCAAGTGGCAAAACTGCCTGGTATTTAGAAAAATGAAATACCAATCTCGTTTTGCAAGCGCAAGTTCGACGACGAGATCTTGCGCAAAGGGGATGTCAAAAGTGTCAACCCCCCCATGTCTGCCGAATACTACTGATCCATGAGGAATTCCTAACTCCTCGTGCAAGGTTTCCGCGGTTTCATCTAATCTGATCATATGAGGAACGAAGGGGACATTCAATGCGGGATTTTCAAGGCTTAACCATTCAGATACAGATGCATAGATATCCCCATGAACTTGTAGAGGAGGAAATACTGCATGGATGGCATTTTTGATGACCTTCGATTCTTTCCCATCGATCTGACCCGATTTAATGACGTAAAGAATGTCTATCTTTTCCTTAAGTAGGATCTCATCCATTTCATGGAGGCTGGAACATTCGAAAAATCTATCCTTAAATCGCGCACTAAAATGGTCTTTAACTGTAATGGGGTTATCAGGGCCAAAGTTTTCCACCCTATGATTTGGAAGATAAATAATAAATGACTCATTCCCAAGTAAGGTTTCATTAAAGTCTGCATAATCGTACACGGCCACTTCGGTTCCTCTTACTAAAAGGCCTTGCGTATAAAATGCGATTTTTAACTTTGGAGTTGCGGAGGTAAAGTGAGAGGGAGCTTCATCTGAACTAAGTTGTGAAGTTACGCATGTAAGGTTTGCAAAAAGGAGAGCGAAAAATAACAAAATACTATGTATTTTTTTGGACATATGGGATCCGTTTTAAAGTTGTGTGTTAAGCATTTTCCCAATCAAAGGGAAGGACTTTAGCTAGGCAATCTGCTTTGTGGCGCAGCATCATCAGTCTATCAAAGCCAACGGCCACACCTGATGCATCGGGAAGTCCCTTATCTATTGCTTGTAAAAAGCTTTCATCTATCGGTAAAGCATTTTTCCCAAGCTTTAACCTCATGGCATTTCTTTCTTTAAAGCGCTTTTCAAGCTCTTTTGCATCTAAGAGCTCGTGATATCCATTACAAAGTTCAACGCCTTGATAATATATCTCAAATCTCTTTGCGACATTTTCACCATCTCTTACGCAGGTTCTAGCAAGGGCTGCTTGAGAGGATGGGTAATAGGCTAAGACCAAAAGTTCTCCTTCAGTTCCAAGAGATGGCTCGATGAACGATCCGAGGAGTATGTTGAGGAGGCCATCTTTTCCCTCCTCTTCAGCGCCAGGATATGGCGATAGACTGCGCGAATTCATGTATGCAAGAAGCATCTCATCAGTGGCTTTTAGGTAGTCTATCCCTAAATACTTGATGAAGACGTCGCGATAGCTCATCACTTTATGGGGGATTTTGCCAAGGAACAATTGGATAAATTCAATGGTTTCTTCAATCATCCCTTCAAAACTTAAACCCTCGCGATACCACTCTGCCATGGTAAATTCAGGATTATGCTTTGAAGAGTATTCACCTTTTCGAAAGACATGGCCCAATTGGTAGATATCTCCAATTCCTTCAGAAAGAAGTCTTTTCATACAGTATTCAGGGGAGGTGTGAAGGTAGCGCAAGGGTGAGTCTACTACTTCAATGAGATCGATGTGTGTGTCAATTGACGCTTTTCTTGTGATATAAGGACAATCGACTTCAAGCACACCTTTATCTTGAAAAAATTGACGGCATGCGGCAAGCATTACGCCGCGATCCCGTAAAATGTCAAGTTTTTGGCTAGCCAGACACTGTTTAGCTGGAGATACTTTAGCTAGAGACTCTTGAAACATACTCACCTGTTCTTGTATCAATTTTGACGAGTTCATCTTGTTCCACAAAAATAGGCACCTGAATTTTAGCGCCGCTTTCTGTGATGGCAGGCTTAAGAACGCGCCCTGAAGCAGTATTGCCTCTATCACCTGGCGCTGTGTCGACAATTTTCATGTCCATAAAGGTTGGCGGCTCTACTGTAACTGGTACCCCTTTATAAAAGATAATATCGTATTGAAGATCTTCCATAAGCCATTGCGCGGTATCTCCAATGTTTTCTAGTGGAATTGTCGTTTGCTCAAACGCCTCATCCATAAACACGGCGCCGGCCGATTCTTTGTATAGCATGCGCATCTTTGTTTCTACAACGTCTGCAATATCTACTTTATCGCCCGATTTAAATGTGCGCTCGATTGTGCGGCCCGTTAGAAGGTGTTTTAAGCGCACGCGGTTAAACGCTTGGCCCTTACCCGGTTTAACGGAATCGTTGCTGACGATAGTGTACGGTTGACCTTCGACTTCAATCTTAAGGCCCGATTTAAATTCACTTGTGCTGATTTGCGCCATAAATACCTCGTTAAAAATTATACTGTATCAAATACGTAAAGTTTTGTCTGTATCTTTTCTGTGTAGATCCGATCTTTATACTCACCGCTCATTACATTTTTTACCCAAGGCATATTGTGCAAGTACCAAAGAATTGTTTTTTTAAGGCTCGTATGAAAGTTTTCTTTAGGAGTCCAGCCAAGATTGCGCAATTTGGTATCGTCTAGAATATGGTTTTGCCCATATTTTGGATTGTCTTTTTCAATCTTAATTAAGGTCTTGTGCGGGCGAAAAGGGGAATCGCTTTTTAATTCATCGAGCAGTTGGCATAGGTGATCGATTAACTCTATGTTTGTCATTAAAGACTGAGCGCCGATATGATAAGATTCTCCTGGAGAGCCATTTGCAAGTATGTAGCGAAGGGCGTTGCAATGCTCTCCCACATATAACCAGGGAGTGACGTTATTTCCTTCTTCACAAACATCTAATTCATTACCCTGTAAAGCGTTTAAAACGATAAGGGGAATAAGTTTTGTTGGAAATTGAAATGGGCCAAAATTATTTGAACAATAGGTAGTCAGTGTCGGAAGACCATGCTGGGTATGGTAAGTATGTACTAAATCATCAACAGCTGCCCTTAAAATTGCATTTGGCTTTATTGGAGAGTAAGGGGTTTGTTCATTTGCGAAGTTAGCCCCCGTTGTGGCAACGCCGTAGACTTCACTTGAAGAGATGTTGAGGAAACGAAAAGATTGTTTTAAGTCGCTGTCCATCTCTTCCCAGTACAAAAGCGTTTCATCTAGAAGGTCCTTTGTAGCGAGGATATGTTTTTGCAAATACTGATCTGTAAACCCTTGTGTCTTATCACCCGGCAATTCGGTTGCACTGTGGACCACAGCTTTCGGGCGATGTGCCAGAAAACATTCGCGAAGAAGACTTTTGTTTCTTATATCTCCTTTAATAAAGTGATAAGAGGGGTGATATTCAATTGAGGATAAATTACTTAAGTTGCCAGAGGAAGTAAGTTTATCTAAATTCACGATCCCAACTTTTTCTTCTGCTAACCACTGCAAAATAAAGTTAGACCCAACAAATCCCGCTCCACCTGTAATCAGAATCATTATTTACTCATTTATCTTTTTTTGACCCACCATTATTATCAAAAAAAAAGATTATGTCTAGAGGTATTTGTTAAGAGGTTGACAGGAAATCTCCGAGAAGTCGAATTTTGAGCCATTTTTTTGCAGATCGATGTCTGTTGAAAATTCACATACTTTTGAGAGTAGGGGGTTTGCAACAGACGCCAGAGATGCAGAAAAGGGGCCAAAAGGCGACCCTCGGAGATTTTTTGTCAGCCTCTAATGACCCCAATTTGATCCTCCACCATGACCATTGTCATAATATATACAAGGCACATCTACATAAACACAGTCAGTATGTTGCAAAGCTCTTTTCCAATAATTGAAGTCTTCTGCATAAGGCATCAGTTTAAATTCACCGACAAGTTGAGTAATATCTTTACGGATCACGACACTAGAAGTGATGATGCAATTGTGAACGGATAAAAAGGCAGCATCCCATATTTTAGGAAATCCGTTGTCTAACAAAGTGCTATGCTTTCTCTTGAAGATAGATAAAATGGTCTTATAACAATGCTCGGCATTATAGAGTGGATAGCTTTGGGAAGGTTGGTATACGCCATATCCACTTAAAGCTTCTGTCGATGACATTTTACAGCCTGTTTGATTCATTGCATTTATTTGCAGCTGCAATTTATGCGGCAGCCAACTGTCGTCGTCATCTAAAAATGCAATATACTTGGAACTAGGGTCAGCTTCCCGTATTCCAGCATTTCGTTGAGGAGATGCGCTTCCAAATCCATAGATCTTTTTAGAGTTTGTCTCTTTATGAACGACTTTTACCTCTTTTCCGAAGTCGTGGGTATAATAGCGCTCATCTGTTGAGCAATCGTTGACGACAATGATTTCGATGTTTTCATATGTTTGATTGAGTACGGAGCTCACCGCATTCAATAAACACTCAAATCTGTTGAATGTGGGTATGATGACTGTGACTTTTCCAAAGTCTTCTGCGTTTATTTGCATCCCGAAAAATAGTAACAAACTCAGTATAATTTTTTTCATTATTTCCTCATCAGCGGCTAATCCGTGTGGCTAAGAATGGCTCTCCGTTTTCGCTCCTATCAATATCAGATGTGCGATCAGTGATTTTTATAGAGCCATATTTTTTGACTAAGAGAGAAAACACAGACTGGTCATGCCTATGTTCAATGAATGCGGCATCTTCATCGGGATCTCTTGAATTATTGATGAATTCGTAATGAGATGCAATTGCATACCACTGCGTACTTATAAGTGTAGAGCGTTCATTTTTTTTCCACATGTTAATGCCCCCAATGCATTGTCCCGAATTTCTCATTTCATCATCGGCATCAACGAATTCAAGCAATTTTTTCTTTGTCCAATTTTTCTCCATCAAATGATGCATCTGAAAAGCAACCACGCTTTCTGTGCCATTTTGAAGCATATCGACATATTCATTAAAGCGTTTAATCCCATTTGGATTGATTGTACAGCCTGAATCGAGATAAACTAAAATATCGTTTTCGTTTAAACAATCTAAAATTTTACTGATAAGATAAGGCTTCCATAACCAATATCCGTAACCTCTTTTATTTTGGGTGATAAATGCACCGTGTTGATTCCAAAAATCTGTATCTTTTTTTAAGTCTTCATCGGTAAATCCTATGATTGTGGTAAAAAAATCCAAACTTTTAGCTTCTTTACAAAGGATGTTCACTCGATTGCGATAACCTTGGGAGCCTCCACCAAAAGTGATGAAGACTCGATTTTGATCAGCCTTTGAAAAATGAGTGTCCCCACTTTCGATCTTTTCATAAAGCGAAGTGACAGCGTTTTTTTCGATTACAAGTGCTCCATCGCTTGTGGAAAAAAGCAAAAAAACGATACCAAGACTTATGTGAACAACAGATTTAAACATAAAAAGACCTCTTTAAGAGTTTGATAACAGTCCATGAGAATAGCAAAATCAAAATGGGAAGTGAATTGAAATTTTTTCATGCTTGACCGATATGCACATTTCTTTTAAGTTACCTGAAGAAAAATAAGGGGAATTGAGTTCATGAAGCGCTTTTCATTGCTATATATTTTATTACTGATGCTTGCATGTTTTGACTTAAAAGGTGAAGATAACTCGCACGTGCAATTATTGATAAAATTTCCCACAAGAGACCGTTATGTAGGCTTTTTTAAGGCTCTTGACGCCTATTATCAAAAACTGTCAAATAAGGTGTCTTACCATTTTGTCGTCAGTTGCGATGAGGATGATGACGTGATGAACTCCGAGATGGCCATCGAAAAGCTAAAGACTTACCCGCATCTCTCTTATTACTTTGGTCAAAACAAGTCTAAAATCGAAGCGATTAATGCCGATATGGGCAATCACTTAAACTTTGATGTCTTGCTTCTTGCATCAGATGACATGATTCCAATTGTAGATGGATATGATGAGATCATTGTGAATGCGATGAAAGAGCATTTTCCAGATACCGATGGGGTGTTGCATTTTAATGATGGAAAGAGAGGGGCTGATTTAAATACATTGAGCATTTTAGGAAAAGCCTACTACAACAGATTTGGATACCTCTACTATCCAGGGTACAAGTCACTGTTTTGCGATGATGAGTTCATGGCTGTTTCAAGACAATTAAACAAAGTGGTTTATAACCCGATGGTAATTATCGAGCATAGACATTTTACCAGCAAAAAAGCGATTTATGATGACTTGTATAAGAGAAACCAAGCCTATCAGAAACAAGACAAAGCTCTTTTTCGTCAAAGATCGCAGATCAATTTTGGGCTAAACATTCAAGAAGAAAAATAAGGAGAATTGAGTTCATGAAGCGCTTTTCATTGCTATACATTTTATTACTGATGCTTGCATGTTTTGACTTAAAAGGTGAAGATAACTCTCACGTGCAGTTATTGATAAAATTTCCCACACGAAACCGCTACGTAGGCTTTTTTGAGGCTTTAGATGCCTATTATCAAAAACTGTCAAATAGGGTGTCTTATCACTTTGTCGTCAGCTGTGATGAAGATGATTACGTCATGAACTCCGAGATGGCCATCGAAAAGCTAAAGACGTACCCACATCTCTCTTATTACTTTGGTCAAAACAAGTCTAAAATTGAAGCGATTAATGCCGATATGGGCAATCACTTAAACTTTGATATTGTGCTTCTTGCCTCAGATGATATGATTCCGATTGTAGATGGATATGATGAAGTCATTGTGAATGCGATGAAAGAGCATTTTCCAGATACCGATGGAGTGCTGCATTTTAACGACGGAGATAGAGGATCAGATTTAAATACATTGAGCATTTTGGGAAAAGCCTACTACAACAGATTTGGGTACCTCTACTATCCTGGATACAAGTCCGTGTTTTGCGATGATGAGTTCATGGCCGTCTCAAAACAGTTAAATAAAGTGGTCTATAATCCAATGGTGATTATTGAACATAGGCATTTTTCTAACGGAAAATCGTTTTGGGATAACTTGTATGTGAGAAACCAAATCTATTGGAATCACGACAAAGATCTTTTTCATGAAAGATCGCAGATCAATTTTGGACTCAATATCCAAAAGGAAGAAGCGCCACAATAACCGATGACTAATATATCCGATGAGGAATTGCTCAAGCTCAATTGCGAGGGGATTATTCCAGGACCTGGCGAGACGGAAGAAGTATTTCTCTTGCGAGCTAAGTATTGCCTCTCGTTAAAAAAACACCTTGCAGATGAGCTAAAAGATACTTTAGGGGCAATAGAAGAGGATGTATCGCCCATTTTGGAGCGCCCTCTTCAGGATTTGCAGGCGCTTTATGACTGTGCGCCTTCTTGGATTCCCATATTTTTTAGCAATTATCGTCTTCCCTTTTGGCATGGGGGGTGCGCGTGGATTTTTCAAATTACGGAAAAGAGTCCAACGGCGGCATTTATTCAATTAAGAAAAAAAATTTGTAGCCAAAGTATTCATCTGGGGATCTATACCAGAGATGAGCTTTTGATGCATGAGATGACCCATGTCGGTAGAATGGCCTTTAATGAGCCTAAATATGAGGAAATTTTAGCTTATAAAACTTCTAAATCCCCTTTTAGGAGATGGATTGGGGGGATCGTCCAATCTTCTATTGAAAGCGTCATCTTTATCCTTCTTCTCTTTATCATTGTAGTCTTTGATGTTTTTTTAATCTCTTTAGGAAGGGGTGATGCCTACTTCATGAGCCTTTGGTTAAAGCTCATTCCTTTAACGTTTATCGCCTACGGCCTTTTCCGCATCTTTAAAAAACAGCAAACACTTTCTCGCTGCATTGAGAACTTGAATTTTTGCAATGCCTATGCAGTAGCCTTTCGCCTTACCGATGCAGAAATAGAGCGATTTAGTCAAAGCACACCAGGTGAGATCATGGCCTACGCCAAAGTTGCAGCGTTAAAAGAGCTTCGCTTTCGGTTGATTTGGCAAGCTTACTTAAAAAAGTAGAAAGAAAAAATAGTTAGGCTCTAATAATTACCGTAGTAATATCGAGAGCTTCCTCAACGCGCTGTAAATCAGAAGATTGCATCATCCTAAAAACGGCAATTTGCCATCTCGAACTGCCGTTTCTAGGATCATCTGGCATTCCCTAACTCGTAAACTCCGGCTAGAAATCCCTAAAGCGTTTGATCTCAGGGGTTTTCTCTTTGCCAATAACCACATTTGATGCAATAGACTTCTTTAACAACCAAATGAAGTTTTGAAAGAAGTCTAATTTTGTCCGATCTGGTTTTGTACAAACCGCGATTATTTAACGATTTTTGAGTTCGCTTTCAAAGCGTTTTAAAAGATTGCATATATATTCTACATCTTCGATTGTCATCCCATGGTGGGCTCCCAGCAAAAATCCTTCACTCATGATTCTGTCAGCATTAGGAAATTCTTGATAATAGTTTCTATAAGCAGGGTGCCTTGTAATATTGCCTGAAAATAGGACTCTAGTTTGGACATTGTTAGCTTCCAAAAATTTTAAAAGCTCCATTCTATGTTTAGACATTAGTGGCATTGCAAGCCAATGGAGTGTTTCATCATCAGTAGGCAACAAATAACTGGTACCTTGTAAGTGAGTCATATAGGCCTGAATGATTTCTCTTCTTTTTTTTTTGAAACCTTCTAACTTATCGAGTTGAACGAGTCCAAATGCCGCGTTGACTTCTGATGATTTAAAATTATAACCAGCCACGCCATATAAAAATTTATAGTCATAAGGGATATCATCGATTAGATGGTTAAAGCGTTCACTCATATCTTCGACGTTATCGCCAATTCTTCCCCAATCTCTATACATGGTGGCTTTATTTAAAAGGTCTTTGTTATTAAACATGACCATTCCCCCAGAACCACATGCTGTGATAATATGACTTGCATAAAAGCTTGTCGTCGAAATGTCTGTTTCCTTTGTAAATGTGATGGTATCACAAGAATCTTCAATCAAAGGCAAATTGGTGAATGTACGCAACGTTTTCCAATCTGGTTTTGAACCCACTAAGTTGGGGATTAAAATGCATTTAGTTTTGGGCGTGATCAACTTCACGATGTCTTCCACTTCAGGCACATATTTTCCTAAAACCACATCGCAAAAAACAGGCGTTGCGCCTAATTGTATGATAGGGGCAACTGATGTAGCAAATGTGCAAGCAGGTGTGATCACTTCATCACCCGGTCCAACATCAAGAGCAAGAAGAGCTAGCATATTGGCTGATGATCCAGAATTTACAAAAAGTCCATATTCCTTACCAAAAAGGTCTGCAACTCTTTTTTCAAATGTTTTGGTTTTAGGTCCAAATCCTGCTAACCACCCATCCTGAAGACATTTTGAAACAGCGTCCATCTCTTCTTGGCCATAGGCTTCAAAGGTATTAGGTGCATACCAAATTTTTTTGTGTGAAGTGTCTGCTTGTATACTCCCTACAGCGAATATTGACAGCAAAATCATCAATCGATACATAGAAACTCCTTAAGTTATATTGAATCAGATCCGAGTAGGCATGTTATTCCTTTCAAACGTTGGAAATCAATTTTTAATATGTGTTTAAGATAGAGGTGTTTGTTAATGCTTTAATATTAAGTTGTTTATGAGTGGAAAAATATTGTTGCCTTGATTTTGTACAATAGACCTCTTGCGTAATTATCCTCACTCGTAAACTCGGGCTAAGGCATTCCACCTTTTTGAATGAATTTGATCATTTCGTCTGGAAAACTCGGATGAAACTTTCTTCCAAAAAGGCAATGTCTTGGAGCTTCTGGTCCGTCAGAAAAATGTCTCGCATGGAGTAATCTTTCAACATCTTCATTTGTGATGACAGAAAATTGCTGAGGGCTTCCACGTTCCCAATCCACATACGTTGTTAAAACATTTTTAAATTCATTTAAGACACCTGAATAACTAAAAAAGTTAACCGGATAAGATTCGTCAGAAATCTCTACAGCATTCGCTCTTTCAATCCATCTCGTGTCCTCAGCAATCATTTGTGCATGTTTACGATTTAAAATATACCAACTATGATTGCCAAAGCGACGATGTTCTTTAGGGAAATCCCATTGGGTTCGTTCTGCTCTGGACCACCACGCATTCTTCCACTTCATATACGAGCTATCATCACGGGTGAGAAATTGATGAATTTCTTCACATGATCTTAAGGGAACACATGATTCTGATAAGATAACAAATTTATAATTTGATTTATTTTTTAAAGCTTCCTTAAATAAGGCCTGCTCTACAAGCAAAATATGCCCCCATTCATTTGGAAGATTCTCAGTAATTCTAAATTGTGAAAACCAAGGATCGTTCACTGGATCTTTAGAATGACTATAAACTGTATATTTTTCTAGATCGAGCCACTCCTTCCATAGAGCTGAGTGTGTCAAATCAGAACGGGTAATAAAAAGAAGAGCGATTTTTTTTTTCATCCGCTACTGAGACATCTGCCTCAGGCAAAGAGTATTCTGCGCTCCAACCAGCCTGAAGAAAAACTACAGCACACATAAACAGTGTAACTAATTTTGTGCATCTATTTTTAGTCATAAATAATCCTATTTTAATTAAATTGTTAACCTCTTGCAAAAAGACCATTGTCATAGTCGTAAATGAGGGGATCGCCTGTGGCAATCTCTAGATGCAAGACTTCCTCTTCTGAAAGATGATCAAGGTACATGACGATTGAGCGAAGGGAGTTTCCGTGAGCCGAAATAAAGACGTTTTTCCCCTCTTGTAAAAGCGGGAGCACGCTGTTTTTAAAGTAGGGGATTGAGCGCTCTGCCGTCATCTTAAGGCTCTCTCCGCCAGGAGGGGCCACATCAAAGCTACGCCGCCAAATTTTGACTTGGGGACCGCCAAATTTAGCGATCGTTTCTGCTTTATTTAGCCCTTGCAGCTCTCCATACATCCTTTCGTTGAGCTCCCAACATGTAATTACGGGTATCGTATTTTTTTTGCTATCCTCGCTAAAAATTTTCCCCCAATCGGAAAGTCTTTGATCTTCTTTATGCAAGATGACAGGCGTTTTGCCATCGCTATGCACACTCATATTCACACTCATGGCAAGCATGGCCGTCATTTGCGCGCGGATCAATGTCGTAGTGATGATGACATCGATTGGAATATCTTTGATTTTTTTTCCACCTGCAAAAGCCTCTTCAATGCCAAGAGGGGAAAGGGGGACGTCTACCCAACCTGTAAATAGGTTTTGTTTATTCCACTCCGATTGTCCATGCCGCATGAGAATCAGTTTACTCATTTTAAATCCCTGTATACCGAAATTACTTCAAAATTTGGTTTTTTGACCATTTCAAGGCCTTTATTTATCATATTTGTTCCATTATAAACAAGGCTATACTACACTGCTATTTCAGTGAAGGCAATCGACCCCATTTTTTTAACATGGCTTAAGAAACAAAAGATGAAAAAGTTACTTCCTATTGGAATTAGTGATTTTAAAAAGGTCATTGAAGGCGGGTATGCCTATGTCGATAAAACAATGTTAATCCAAGAATTGCTTGAAAAGGGTGGTGACGTAGCCCTTATTCCTCGTATGAGGCGATTTGGCAAGACATTGAACTTGTCTATGCTGCGCTATTTTTTTGAGAAGACGAACTGCGATACCAGCTACTTATTCAGATCATTAAATATTTGGAAAAATGATCAATATAGAGCTATGCAAGGACAATTTCCTGTCATTTTTCTTTCTCTTAAAGACGTCAAGCACTCCTCATGGCAGGAAGCTTTCGAGTCTTTTCGATGGGTCGTCGCCAAGGAGTTCGAGCGCCATCGCTATCTATTGGAAGAAGAACTTCAAGGGACACTTTTAAAACAGCAGGAAAAAGAGGATTACCTAAAGATTCTGAATAAAACAGCCTCTCAAACATTAATAGAACAAAGTTTACTTATCCTGACAGAATGGCTGCAACGTTACCATAAAAAAAATGTGATTCTCCTGATTGACGAATACGACACACCTGCCCACGCAGCTTATATAGGAGGCTATTATGAAGACCTCATTGCGTTTTTGAGAAACTGGCTGTCTGGAGGCCTTAAAGATAATCGCTACTTAGAGCGAGGCGTTCTCACGGGCATTTTGAGAATAGCCAAAGAAAGCGTTTTTTCCGGATTAAATAACATCAGCACTTTTACAATTTTAAGCGAAGATTTTCAGGATAAATTTGGGCTATTGGAGTCAGAGGTTAAACAACTATTAGTAGATTTTGGTCTCCAATCGGCACACTCTGAAATTAGGCAATGGTATAACGGCTATCGCATAGGATCTTGTGAGGGCATTTATAACCCTTGGTCTGTGCTTAATTGCATCGCTAAAAATGGAGCTTTAGCCCCATATTGGGTTAATACTAGCGATAACGCCCTTATGAAGCAGTTAATTGCGCGCGGGACAGATGATTTCAAAGCTGATATCGAAGAGCTCCTTAACGGCAAGAGTATCAAAAAAATTATCGAGGAAGGGGTTGTATTTTCTAACTTAGAACAAAGTCCAAATGCCGTGTGGGCATTGCTGCTATTTAGTGGCTACTTGACTCTAGCTGCCACCCCATCTTATGGAATCCCTTCAAGCTTACGTATTCCAAATGTTGAAGTGAGGGAATTATATATATCGATGATCTTTGAATGGTTTGAAAAAAGCATACATCAATCAAAATATAGACAACTTCTCAATAGCTTAATAGCAGGAGATTTAGATACGTTTTCACAGATATTCCAAGAATTCTTGATTTCTGCTGTCAGTGTTTTTGACATTTCAGCTGATGAACCTGAAAAAATCTATCACGCCTTTATTTTAGGTATGCTACTTGGGTTGTCAGATAGGTATGAGGTTAAATCAAATCGAGAAAGTGGCTTTGGCAGATACGATGTCTGTCTAATCCCCAAAAATCCACATGATCTTGGGATCATCATGGAATTTAAAAAAGTTGGACGCTTTGAACAAACGACTTTAGAAGATGCTGTGACTTCAGCTTTAAAGCAAATTGAAGAAAAGCAATACAAACAAGAGCTTCTCGATCGCGGAATTACCCGGATTTTGCTGTTGGGTCTTGCCTTCGAAGGTAAACGCGTGCTCATTCGCTCTAAAGTATAATCGCTAGAAACGGCAGTTGGAGTATCTTATTTATTTTAGAGGTCGTGTGATAAACGCCTATATCCGCCCAAGCGATTACCGCGAGCTTTTGCGGATTACAAGTCCTTTCACCGCATTTTTTCTCCCTTGGGCCTTTGTGTTAATCGGTCAATCCCTTGCGCTTTGCAACATCATTTTGCCCATCTACTCTTCATTTTACCTCATTGTCATAGGCAATATGGTCACCTCCATTGCCATTGCTTTTTTCATCCAAACGTTTTTTCCAAAGCCTTTAGCCGCCTCTAAAACGAAACTCGTGGATTTGCCAATTTCACCTCGTTTGCAGAAGGTGACCTATGTGTTTATTGCCATATATTTAGTCGTTCAGGCCTTTCAAGTGATGTATTTTAAAGGAACACCTCTTCTATGGCTTCTTACGAATGATCCAAGGAACTATTTTGACTTTGGAGTTAGCTCATTAAATGGACTTTTAAATGCGATCTATTTGCTTAGCACAACACTTCTTTTTTTGATCTACCTTAAAAATAAAAGAGGTTATCACCTTGCGCTTCTCCTATTTTTAATTGCGTTTCCTATTTTGCTTGTGTCAAGGCAGCTATTTGTCAGCGTCTTTTTGCAAATTGCCTGTTGTCTTCTTCTTTATCAACCAAAGCTTGTGAGGAAAATAGCGCTTGTTTTTCTTCTTATGCTCGCAGCTTTTATTGTCGTTGGCAATATGCGCACGGGAAGCGAGCAGTTAGTAAAGATTTTAGAGCCGGCAGAGTATATCCCCCCCTACTTGTATTCTTTATTATGGATTTATGCGTATGTGGTAACTCCATTTAACAACGTCAATGCCGCAATCGATTTCATCACTCCACTTGGTGTTCCATTTTTTGAAATATCAAGCCTTTTACCTTCCATACTTCGCCCCGAAATAGCAACTGATGATGGCACGGGCTTTGCTTTAGTGCATCAATCGATGAATGTGTCGACTTTCTATTTACCTCCTCTTTTAGACTTTGGCAAGTTTTGGGCATTTTTGTTTATGGCTGTTTTTCAGTTGATGTTATTTCTTTCATATAGAAGAGCTCTCCATGCAAATTCATGGGTCGATGTTGTCGAATATGCCGTTTTATACATGGTGATGGTGCTATCTATTTTTACAAATTTGTTATTGTTTTTGCCTGTCATTGCCCAATTGGTTATACTTAAAATCGCAAAATGGCGTATTACACGGAAAAATGGTGTTCTAGCGCTTGCCTGTGATCGTTTTTTTGTAAAATAACTCTATAAGACATCCCACTATATGGAAAGTCGCTGCATCGCATTTTCAGATTTTTATCATTACTTTAAAGTCCAAAGAAAGAAGACTCTTGCCACTATTTTCTTTTTTTCACTTCTTGCGCTGATATTTTGCCTTCTTCAACCCCTTGAATATAGGGCTGAGGGGACATTTAAGGAAAAGGGAAAAAGTGAATCGGGCCTTAGTAAGTCGCTCATGAGTCAATTTTTTCTTATCGATCAAGCGGGTAGCGACGCTTTAGTTATCATGAGCTCTAGATCCATCATGGAGCGGCTGATACAGACATTAAAATTACAAGCCGAGATTAAGGAGCCATCCGCTTTCCCCCTATTTGAGCGCATCAAAAGACAATTTGTGGCTGAATGGGTCTATTTTTTAGGGCCTAAAATTCCCCTTTTAAAGGACTTAAAGCCAGATCTCTTTATCAAAGAGATCATATATGGGGGAGAGATTCCTCTCTCATATACGCTTCGCGTTGATTCCGATAAGCATTATACTTTAAAAGACTCTAAAAGCAAAGAGACAATCAAAGGGGAATTTGATCAAGAGCTTTTAACCAAAGAGTTTACTTTAAGGGTGCAGGCGATAGCTGATATCGGAAAAAAGAAAGGCAAAACATACCAGCTAACCATCTTTCCCTTAGGTCAAAGAGCCCTTGATTTTTCAAAGAAATTACAAGTCAAAGAGAAGCGAAATGAAAAGGGGTTATTACAACTGACATTTGATTCACAAGATCGCTTTTTAGCAGCAAGCGTTGTGACAGGTATCATGAAAGCGTATAATGACTATATTACAGATGAACATAAACGCCTTACATCAATTCAAATCGATTATCTGACCAAAAGGCAATCTGAAGCAAGTCGTCAACTTAAAGCAATCATACAAGAAAGCGCCTTAGAGCACTCTTTAGATTTAAGTGCCACGGGCTTTGTGACGTCTGAAAAGGCGATGAGCTACTTTGCAGAGCATCAATATGCGCTTAAGTCAAAGCTTTTTTCTATAGAACTAGACCAAGAGCGCATAATGCATATTGTAAAAAGCGATTTAAAAGACGAGATCGATTTAGGGGCGTTTTCCTCGATTAACGTCCCAGCTGTCATATTGCGATTAACAGAAGAGATCAATCAATTGCAGCACCGCAAAAGCGCCTTTGAGCTATTAATTCAAAACAATGCACCGAGTTTGAAAAATTTTGAACCCTCTTTATTTCAGGGAGTCAATATAAATACTGCCAATGAAATGTATGTTTCTTATAGCAAAGAGCTAAGTGATAAGGAATCACAAGCGATTGAAAAACAGTTTATCCTAGAACAGATGAAAGATGCGCGCTATGAAATCACATCGCTAAGTGCTGTCTTAAATGATCCGATCAGCATGGACATTATTTCTAAAACCTATCAGATTGCGTCGTCATTAAAGGATTTAGAAAATCGCAGTGCAAAAGAGCAAGAGCGCTTAAAGGCAGATCTTGCCATTCAAAAAAGTCTTCTTACATCCCATTTGGAAGATGCTTTGCAGCTACTGAAACAAAGAGGGCAATTCTTAAGAGAAAAGATTGAAAGCCTTGAGCATTTAAATTTAACGCTGATCAAAGAAAAAATATCTCTTTTAAGCGCGCAGTTAAAGAAATATCTAAAAGACACTCTTGAGCATCTCTCATATGAAAAGTCTCTTTTGCAAAAAAATCTGGATCAACTAAAAAAAGAGATGGCAAACTTCCCGGAAAAGTGGGCGCAAGAGCAGCTTATCGAGCAACAAATGGAAGTCAATAAGGGGATGGTTGAGGAGATTACAAAGCTTGTCGAATCGAAAAATATTGTCAATAATCTTGAGAAAATACAATCACTTCCACTTGATTTGCCAATTGTTCCCATTCATCCAAAACCTCCCCATCTCATCCTTTTTGCAATGCTTGGAGCCTCTTTTGGCGCTCTTGTATCAGGTTGTTTAGGAATAAAAGAGCTCATGTTGAGAAATAATCCAACCTCTTTTGACAACTTGGCTTTAGAAGGGGTTCATGTCAGTGGCAAGCTTTCTTCTCATTTAGAGTCAATAAATTCATCTCACCTCTTAGATAGCGATCTTGACACACTGCGTAGGATGGTGGGGTTTTTCATGTCGTTGCCAAAAGAAAAACGTCAAAAAGAGGGGCTTACAATACTTTTGATGAAAAGTCATGGCCCTAGTTATGCAGAACATCTGGCATGGCTTCTCAACACACAAGGCGCTAAAGTGCTCATCATCGATTGTGGAGAGCAAGAGATGCAAAAGCGCCAAGACTTTAAGGCTCTGCCTTATTTTGATGGTAATATTGCCAATATTGAGATCATCAGAGAGGCTAATATTGAACAAGGCTGTATAGACAGTATCAATTTGCAAAGATACCATCGCTTTACGGCTGAATTTTTAGCATCAAATCAATTCCAAGAGTTTTTATTGCAAAAGAATAAAGAGTACGACTGGGTGCTCGTGGTGACGTCAATTGCGCCCACTTCTGCCGGAAGTGAGTGTTTATTAAATGCTTTTAAAAATGTGGTTGTGACGATCACTGATCAGCCATGTAAAGAGATAGAGCAATGGATCCAAAATGCAAGTAAAAGAAGTGTTTTTGCGACATTTGTTTTTTGTGATGGATTAAAACAGTAGGTTATTGTAACATAAGGAAATTATGATTTTAGTATTTTTATTGTATGCTTTATTTGCATCCGTATTTATCGTCGCAAAGATCGGCTTAGAGTATACGCAACCCCTATTTTTTGTTGGGTCGCGGATGCTTTTTGCAGGTATCCTCATGCTCGGCTATCAATTTCTCTTTGCAAGGAGCAATTTTTATTTCAGAAAAAAAGATATCGCACTTGTGATTGGTCTTGGGGTGTTTAATATCTATCTCACCAATGCTTTTGAATTTTGGGGATTAAAGTATTTAACGTCATTTAAAACATGCTTTATTTATAGTCTGTCTCCATTCGTATCAGCTCTTCTTTCTTACTTCATGTTTTCAGAAAAGATGAATATAAAAAAATGGGCGGGCCTTTTGATTGGGTTTTTGGGATTTGTCCCCATCTTGATGGCGCAAACTGCAGCTGAAAAGGAGCACGAAGCATTCTCATTTATATCATGGGCAGAGCTGTCCGTCATGGCAGCAGCTGTTTGTGGGGTATTTGGTTGGATTTTACTGCGCAAGCTGGTCAGTGAGAGGGGATATTCCCCATTTATGGCCAATGGAGTTAGCATGTTAATTGGAGGAAGTGTTGCCCTTTTTCACTCTTCTCTTGTAGAAACTTGGGATCCGCTTCCCGTTACCAATGGCCCCATTTTTGTAGAATGCGCGCTACTTTTGATTGCGATCTCAAATTTAATCTGCTATAACCTTTACGGGTATCTTTTGAAAAAGTATACGGCGACATTTATGTCGTTTGCAGGGTTTGTGACACCGCTTTTTGCGGCCATTTTTGGCTGGCTTTACCTTGGAGAAGTAGTGACACAGCCATTTTACATTTCGGCTGTTATGGTTTTTATTGGACTCTTTACCTTTCATCAAGAAGAGCTTAAAAAGTCATTTCAACTCAACCGATCAAACAATTAAAGCAATCCTTTTCATATGACACATGCAAGGACCCATGCAGCGGCAATAGATGACAATTTCAATCGCGAATATAAATTGCTCTACAACAGCAACTTGAATCAAGCTTTTGATCAGGTTCTATATGAGTTCGATGGGGTCTTAAGAAGGTATGTGGCCTTTAATGTCTTTTTTTTAATGCTATGCCTTTTTGAAGTGGGATTTCTTGTTGTCTCTTTTACGTTTTTGATGCACTCGCTGATATTGGCGCTAGGTCTTGGAGCTGTCTTTTTCACGATCTTTTCTTATTTTACCCTTAAAATCTATTTTCAAACGAAAAAACCGGAGCAAATTAAGGGAATAAGGAAGCGCTATATCGAAGCGTGTAAATCGATGATGGAATATCAAGAGGGGGTGATCGATTGCCATATCGCCCTTGCAAGTGCCTGCTCTAAACTTGCCAATCGCCTGCATGGCAGAGAATATAATCTTTACTACTTCTTTGCCCCCTTTTCTTCTTTGGTGCCATACATGGAAAGGTTTAGTTGTTGGTGGCATTGGGAAGATGTGCTTTATATGAAAGAGCTTCTTTTGCAACTTTCAGTGGATGAACATATCACCATGGTAAAAAATCAACCGACGAGTTTGCAGACTCATGCAGCCCTTGCCAATGCATATGTGATGCTTTCTGGTCTTTATATCGACCCGCGAAAGATGGAAGGGTATGAGGACGATCGCTGGATTCCAGAAGGGAGATACGATGAGAAAACGGATAAAAGATTTCGCGCGATCGCTGAAAGGGCCATTGAAGAGTTTAAGATTTTAAGTGAATATGCCCCGGATGATCCTTGGGTGCATAGTCAACTTGCCTATAGCTATCACGACCTTCAGATGCCCCATCAGGAGATCAAGGAATATGAAACCATTCAAAGACTTGTTCCAACAGATCGGGACAACCTTTATAAGCTTGGCCGCTTGTATTTTCAGCAAGGCTTTAATGCCAAGGGGTTGCGTGTCTTTGAAGAGTTAAAAAAAGCTCACTATGGGAGAGCAGAAAGTTTAATCAAATTTTATGGCTCTTGCGCTTATCGCGAGTTTTAGCGGGAGGAATGTGTTGCTCTCAATAGAAAGAATAATATATACTTAAAGTCAAATCATAAAATTTAAAAAAGAGGTGATATTATGGAAAGAAGATCCTCAAATCCGGTTCTTGGAGAAAATGCATTTTCTCATGTGCGCTATAGCGCAGCTCAAGGTCAATCGATGACTGTAGCGGGAACTGTGAATAGAACATTTATTCTGCTCGCCCTTGCAACTCTTACTGCAGGGTGGACTTGGATGAAGTTTTATAACGCAGGAGCCAATCCCGCAGCCGTAAGTACCTGGATGTGGGTGGGGTTGATCGGCGGATTTATCTTTGCCTTAGTGACCACTTTTAAACAAGAATTGGCCCCAATTACTGCGCCAATTTACGCCCTTTTGGAAGGTTTTTTTCTTGGCGCAATCTCAGCGACACTTGAGGCCTCTTTTCCTGGACTTGTTGTGCAAGCTGTCGGTTTAACCTTTGGAACGATGGTCATGATGCTCATTATGTATCAGACAGGACTTGTGCGGGCTACAGAGAAATTTAAGATGGGCGTCTTTGCAGCCACTGGCGGTATTGCATTATTTTATCTCGTCATGCTGGTTTTAAGCTTTTTTGGCGTTGGCACCTCTCTTTTGCACGGCAACTCTTGGCTTAGCATTGGCATAAGCCTTTTTGTAGTGGTCATTGCCGCCTTAAATCTTATCGTCGACTTTGATTTAATCGAGCAAGGAGCCTCTTTAAACGTGCCAAAATACATGGAATGGTATGGCGCTTTTGCCCTTATGGTGACGCTTGTTTGGCTATATGTCGAATTTTTGCGCCTACTTTCTAATTTAAGATCTAGAAACTAAGGGATAAAGGAAAAGGCTGATGACAACTACCATGATGGAAGAAAGAGCGGAAACAGAATATAAATATGGATTTGTCACGGATGTTGAAAGCGACAGACTTCCAAAAGGCTTAAATGAAGAGACTATCCGCGCGATTTCAGCAAAAAAAAATGAGCCCCCTTCCCTTTTAGAGTTTCGATTAAAGGCGTATCGCCATTGGCTCACAATGGAAGAACCTCATTGGGCAAATGTCAAGTATCCCAAAATTGATTATCAAGATATTTGCTATTACTCAGCGCCTAAGAAAAAGCCATCTTTAAACAGTCTATCTGAAGTAGACCCTGAAGTTCTCAAGACATTTGAGCGGCTCGGCATTCCATTAGAAGAGCAAATGAGGCTCTCAAATGTTGCAGTCGATATGATTTTTGATTCTGTCTCTATCGGCACGACCTTTAAAAAGAAGCTAGATGACGCAGGCGTCATCTTATGTTCTATCTCAGAAGCTGTTCAGCAGCATCCAGAGCTTATCGATAAATATTTAGGAAGCGTTGTTCCCTCAGGAGACAATTTCTTTGCCGCTTTAAATGCAGCAGTCTTCACCGATGGATCATTTGTCTACGTTCCAAAGGGGGTTAAATGCCCCATGGAGGTTTCTACTTACTTTAGAATGAATGATAAAGAGACGGGGCAATTTGAGCGAACGCTAATCATTGCGGAGGAAGGGTCGTCTGTAAGTTATTTAGAAGGTTGCACTGCCCCAGCTTACGATAATAATCAACTCCATGCAGCAGTTGTTGAGTTAATCGCTCTTGACAATGCAGAAATTAAGTACGCCACTGTACAAAATTGGTATTCCGGCAATCCTACTACAGGGGAAGGGGGAATATTTAATTTTGTGACTAAGCGGGGTCGCTGTCAAGGTGTTAACTCCAAAATTTCTTGGACACAAGTGGAAGTCGGGGCGGCCATCACGTGGAAGTATCCAAGTTGCATTTTACAAGGGGATAATTCCGTCGGTGAGTTTTACTCTATTGCGTTAACGAATGGAAAAATGCAAGCCGACACCGGAACAAAGATGATCCACCTAGGAAAAAATACGACGTCGACGATAGTTTCAAAAGGGATTGCAGCCGATTGTTCCCATAACAGCTATCGCGGTCTTGTTAAAGTTGTCCCAAGAGCGACAGGCGCTCGCAACTATACGCAGTGCGATTCAATGCTTGTGGGCGATCTTTGCTCTGCAAATACATTTCCCTATATTGAAGTTGGAAATGCCAAATCGCAAGTGGAGCACGAAGCGTCCACATCCAAGCTCAATGAAGAGCAGCTATTTTATTTCATGTCCAGAGGTCTTTCTCAAGAAGAGGCCGTTAGTATGATTGTCAATGGATTTTGCAAAGAGGTGATAAGCGAGCTGCCTTTGGAATTCGCTGTGGAGGCAAGGCAACTTTTGGCGTTAAAATTAGAAAATTCTGTGGGATAAGGATATAAAAGCGATGCAAGAAAAAAATGAGATGCAAAAAAAACAAGCCATAATCGAAATAAGAAATTTACATGCTGAAATTGAGGGGAAATCCATATTAAAAGGGGTAAACCTCAAAGTCAACCCCGGAGAGATTCACGCCATCATGGGACCTAATGGCGCCGGAAAGTCAACTCTTGCAAAGGTTTTAGCAGGACATCCAGCTTACACAGTTACGGAAGGGGGGATCTGGCTAAAGGGACAAAATATTTTGGAGCTGGAACCGGAGCAAAGAGCCCATCTTGGCCTTTTCATGAGCTTTCAGTATCCGGTTGAAATTCCTGGAGTTAGCAACGTCGATTTCTTGCGCGCAGCCTATAACGCCAATCGCAAAGCCAAAAGCGAAACAGAGCTCTCAATCCAAGAATTTGACAAGCTTTTAGATGAAAAGATGGCTCTTGTCGATGTGAAGGCTGCATTTAAGGAGAGAAACTTAAATGCCGGATTTTCCGGAGGGGAAAAAAAGCGCAATGAAATCTTGCAGATGGCAGTTCTTCAACCATCTGTTGCGATTCTCGATGAAACAGACTCAGGGCTCGATATCGATGCGATGCGCATTGTTGCCTATAGCGTCAATCAGATCATGAATAAAGAGATGGGACTTATTTTAATCACCCACTATCAGCGCCTTTTAGACTATATCAAACCAGATGTCGTGCATGTGATGTTAGATGGAAAAATAGTTGAAACAGGCGGCAGCGAACTTGCCTTGAAATTGGAAGAAAAAGGATACGATTGGCTGCATCTAAATGAAAAGATTAAGGAATCTGCAAAGGGATCTTCAAAGTGATTACCGATACTCAAAAAGATAAGCAAGAAAATCAAGATAAACAAACTCTTTTTCAATCGCAACTTCAAGCTTTCTATGCAGATATTGAAGAAAGCGATGCGCTTAGTAGATATAGACTAAAGGCATGGGAGCACTTTTTACAAATTGGGCTTCCAACTAGGCGTACAGATACTTATCGCTATTTTCCTTTAAATAAATTTTACGATCAAAGTTGCTATGATCCTTCTAAATGCAATTTGAAGCAGCAGGTTTCAAAGGAGACAATTGCTTCCTACCTTTTGCCGGAATGCCAAGGCTCTTGCCTTGTCTTTATCAATGGGCTTTTTTCATTAGACAAATCTTTCCTTCAAAATCTGCCTACAAATCTTGTGATTTTGCCAATTGATGAGGCAATGAAAACGTTTCAAACGCATATTATCAGCCAATGGGCAAAGTCGATAAAAGAGGAACTTGATCCATTTGCCGCTTTAAATCTGGCTTTACATCGAAATGGGCTATACTTGTATGTGCCTCCAAATGTCGAGATAAAGACGCCTATTCAGCTATTATATTTAACAAATATTAATGAGCCAGATGCATTACTTATGCGTCCATTACTTATGCCACGAGTGCAAGGCTTTATTGGAAGGGGAGCGACACTTAATCTCGTCTCGACACATGAGACCATTTCAAATGCCTCTAACAACTTTAATGGCAACTTTAATGGGGTCATCTTTAATGGGATCTTAGATCTCGCAATAGAGGAAAACGGCAGCGTCTACTACACGCAAAGCTCGCCAAAACCGTCTGGAAGTTGGCACTTTGATGCCACGCGCATTGTGATGAAAAAAGATAGCAAATTCACATCCGTCATGGCCTCGCAAGGCTCGGTCTCTCATCGACATGACTACAGCGCCTCATTGATTGGTGAAAATGTAGATTTGCACTTAAATGGAATATCTTACCTGCAAAAAAATAACAAGTCTCATGTCAATGTACTTGTCAATCACGAAGCTCCCCATTGCACCTCGCTGCAGCTCTTTAAAAGTGCAATCGCAGATAGCGCCCATGCGGCATTTGAGGGGAAAATTTTTGTAAAACGCGCAGCGCAAAAGACTGAGGCCTTTCAGTTAAATAATAATTTATTATTAAGTGATTTTGCCCACGCAGATAGCAAGCCGAATTTAGAAATTTTTGCAGATGATGTCAAAGCCTCACATGGTTCTACAATAGGACAACTTGACGAAGAGCAGATCTTTTACATGAGGACGAGGGGATTTAGCACGGCTACCGCCAAAAGTTTGCTTGTCAAAGGCTTTTGCGAAGAGGTCATTTGCAAGATACCAATCGATTCTTTGCGAAAAAGCTTGTTACAGCAGTTCGATGAGAATTAGCGTTATTCATGTATAAAAACGATTTCCCAATGCTAAGTCAAAAGATGCAGGGGCAACCCTTGATCTATTTGGATTCGGCAGCCACAGCTCAAAAGCCAAAGTCCGTGATCGATGCGATGACAGACTTTTATACGCATCATTATAGCACTGTTCACCGCGCTGTTTATCAGTTATCTCAAGAGGCGACAAAACAATACCATGAAGCAAGAGTAAGTGTTGCTAAATTTTTAGGTGCAGCCAAATCCCACGAGATTATCTTTACTCGGGGGACGACTGAATCGATTAATATGATTGCATATTCCTTTGGCAAGGCATTTATGAAACAAGGTGATGAGGTTTTAATCACCGAAATGGAGCACCATTCAAATATCGTCCCATGGCAGATCATGTGTGAAGATCGAGCGGCCATTTTAAAAGTGATACCAGTGAGTGAAAAAGGCGAGATCAATTTAGCTGATTTAGAAAAAGCGATCACTAACAAGACAAAAATAGTCTCCGTTACCCAGATATCAAACCTCTTTGGCACGATTAATGATATCAAGCAAATTGCCCATATTGTTCATGCAAAAGGGGCCAAGCTTTTGGTTGATGGGGCTCAAAGTGCGCCGAGCATTAGTGTGAATGTACAAGATCTCGACGTCGATTTTTTTGTCTTTTCCGGCCATAAGATATATGGCCCAACGGGAATTGGAGTCTTATATGGCAAAGAGGAGCTATTAAATCTTTTGCCCCCTTATCAAGGGGGTGGAGATATGATCGAGACAGTCACATTTGAAAAGACGACGTATAATACATTGCCGATGAAATTTGAAGCCGGAACCCCGATGATCGTGGAGGTCATTGGCCTTGGCGCTGCAATCAAATACTTAACTCAAATAGGGATGAAAAACATTGAATCTCTACAAAGAAAACTTTTAGAATATGCAGAAGAGCGTATGAGGGAGATTGAATTTTTACGCATTATAGGGCAAGCTGAACATAAAAAGGGGATCATAAGCTTTATAGTGGAAGGTGTTCACCCACTAGACATTGGGACAATGCTCGATCTTAAAGGAATTGCGATACGGACAGGGCATCTTTGCGTGCAGCCTGCCTTACGAAAGCTTGGCCTAACAGCCGTTGCAAGAGCCTCTTTTGGACTATACAATTCTATAGATGAGATCGATCTATTTATCTCCTCATTAAAAGATGTTATTAAAATCCTTAAATAAATGAATTAAAATGAATATATACATTTTTTTAATTCGCTCACTTTTAATTTCTTTGGTTTTTTTTCACGGCTCTATATATTCCAATGATCTTATGCAGGAAAAGATTGAGCATGTTGTCGTTTTGATGCTTGAAAACCGCTCCTTTGACAATTTTTTAGCTTGGGCCTACGATGGAGATACTCCAGAGCGGTTTATTCCCGCCCAAAGTGATCCCCATTACAAGGGCCTTACAGAAGAGAATTTATCCCTTTATACAAATGTCTTAAAAAACTCCAAAGGAAATATCGTTTTGGTATCTCCTCCCATAAAAGGGGTTCCCTCAATAGAGGGTAGAAGCTTTATCGATTCTCCCCTTAATGATCCTCATGAGAGTTTTCCTCATGTCATTTCTCAAATATATGGCGACTCAAAAGATACCCCGACGATGACAGGGTTTTTACAAGATTATGCCTCATTTTGGAATGAAAAAGAGTGGCTGCAATCTAATGCAGCTCTTCTTTCGTGTATGGAAACCTATACGGAAAATGAGCTACCTATTTTTTATGGGCTTGCCAAACATTATGCCATAAGCGATGAGTGGTTTTGCTCTGTACCGACCATGACAAATCCCAACCGCGCCTTCATGGCTTGTGGTACCTCTCAAGGCCAAACGGTAAATGGCCCTTTAGGAAAAAGTCAATTTACCGCCGATACGATTTGGAATCGGTTGGAAGAAGTTTCTAAAGAAAGCGCTTTGGATCTATCTTGGAAAATCTTTTGGCAAGGTGATATGCTTCCCGGTATATTTTCAGGCCCCATTACCGGCACTAATACTTTTCTTAAAATGGGCGAAATCGATAATTTGCAGACCCACTATCATAAAATGGACACGTTTCACGCTCTTGCAAGGAGTGGACAGCTGCCAAGATTTAGCTTTATTGAGCCGCAGTTTACAACGGCTATGCCGATTAAGGCATCAATTTTTAAAGGTAAAAGGCCTATTGGCGTTTTGGGTAACGATTATCATCCGCCGGTCGATGTGAGAGCTGCAGAAAACCTTCTTGCTAACATTTATACGAGTTTGATTGCAAATAGGGAAGCCTTTGAGAAAACTCTTTTAGTTATCACTTTTGATGAGCATGGCGGACTTTTTGACCATGTGCCGCCGCCTTTTGCTCAGCCACCCGATGACAACTCTCAAAACGGTTTTTCTTTCGATCGTTACGGCGTTAGGGTACCGACTCTTTTCATTTCCCCACTCGTAGAAAAAAAATGTATCGTCCGCTCAGGCGATCCCAATTATCCATTCGATCACACTTCATTAATTGCGACAATCTTAGATTGGTTGCATATCGACAAGTCGCGTTGGAATTTAGGAAAAAGGACAGCCATAGCGCCGACTTTTCAAAGTGTGATTACTCTTAATAAGGCGAGGGAAGACTTGGTAATCGGACAAAAGAAAAGTGCAAGAATAAGTAAGGGGAAAGCATTGCAGATGGGGGAACCTTTTTTTCTTAAAGACCCTTTTGGCAATTACCTAGTCAAATCCAAGTTATTTTCTACTATAGCAAGAGCTGGCGTAAAGGCTGAAAAAATGCCCCTTGTCTTTACCGCTGATCCATCCATCACAAATCAAGTCTCTACTGTGACACACGGCTCTTTTGCTTTAATTCAGGCGATGGGGGAAGACTTAGGAGATAAAAACTTTTTGAGCACATTTTTTTTTAATGCAGAGTGTTTCTATGAGAAAATTAGCCATAAGCCGCACCAATGGTGGACAATTAAAAGCGTCGATCACCCAAATCTTGGCGAAGAAATTTGCTTTGGCGATAAGATTTACTTAGAAAACCATATGTTTCAAGATCCGTTTCAGCAGGTACCAGGACGCCTTGTCAAGCAAGGTTTTCCCCTTAAATCTCTACTCAAAACAACTCCTGTTACCGATGCAAACAGCGCCTCTCATTATTGGATCATCGAGCCTATGACGGCAAAGTTTTGAAGTTACCCCTTCTTCAGAATATCATAGGCTGCAGCAAGTTTTTCAAAGACCCCATCACTCTCATGATGGTCCGGATGTATCAGCTTGCCGAGATTCCGATAAGCTGAACGGATCTCGTCCTTTGTTGACTGAAGAGAGAGTCTGTCGGAACGATTGTACTCTTTTAATAATGCGTTGAAGACGTCAATACTCTGTTCCCTCTCTCCAATAGGAGATAGAAATGTGGCTCCTATATCCAGGATTTTGTCTGTACCTGCAAAGCAGGCTAAAGTACTTGTGATTTTTAGGAGCTGCAAAACGCTTTTTTCATCTTTTGTCAAGTCTTGGATTTTGTAACCCTGTAAATAAAGTTTTGATATGGCGTAGTCACTGCCATATTGGAGAGCTTGAAACAAGGCAAACCACATGATGACGCTTGGAAATAGTGACAAAGAAGGACCAGATACGAAAAGCTGACTTATGAAGGTTATTCCAAGTCCCGCTATTGCTGATAAAACGAATTGATTGGCAATCACATCTTGAGGATGAGCGCCTGTTATCTTTGCAACACTTTGCAACATCTTGCGGTTGCCGGTCAGTTCATCTTTTAATAGATAGGCACTGCTCATCACAATCCCGGAGCTTAAAGAGGGGTTTGTATAAAAGAGGCCTACCCCCATCGAGGACGAAACAAGTTGGATCCATGCACCGGAATCGTTAATGTTTCGATAAAGAGCGAATAAAGACTCACCAAAAGACTTGGTCACTTTTACATAAAAATGTTTAGATCCCAATTGAATGACTTGTGATACTACTCCCCTTTCCATTTCAGTCTGTTCAAGAGCCCACCGAAGAACTAGCGCTGTATTTTGAGCTTCAGAATGAATTTCAAACCAAAGCTTTCTTTGAAATGCATCTGCAGCAAGAGGGGTATTTATCGTTTTTGTGGCAAGAGACAACCAATGAATAAAAAGACGCAAATAGCATGATGAAGGTGAATCTATATACGCTTTGGAAAAAATTCGTTCTAATTCCGGCAAAGAGGGGTTTAAATGTTCGACGAGCAACCTTTCGTTCACCATGGCTTTTCGCTGGTCTTTTAGCCAATTCACATGCTGTGGTAGACCGATTAATTCATCTATTTGATCTCTTAATTTGGCGTGATCATATTTTCCATCAAGATGCATTGTTTCCATATTTTGGACTGCATCTGTCAAACTCTTTAAAGGCAATTGAATGTTTTTGAAGGGGATATTCCCTTCTTCAAAAAGGGAAAAATGAAGCAAAACCAAATAGTCAAGGGGGTCTGATTCTTGGGGGGACTGGCCATTCATACGGCGAATGGCACGAGATATTTTCTCTGCTTCTTGATAAAGTACTGGGAGAATTTTACCATAATTTTTATCCAATTCACTCTCGACTTGTTTGGCTTTATCCTGCGCCCTTACGATCTGGTCCCAACAAGTTTTAAATGCTTCAATAAGCTGAGCTGCTCCTTGATCGAGGGAACTTACCTGGTCTGTGACAACAGCGTCATTTAAGAGTATTTCTTCTGTCTCTTGATAAAAAACCATCCATTTTGTCCAATAATCAGGAGCTCTTGCGTTAAAACAAGTAAAGACCTGCATCACATCCTGAAAACGTTGTGCAAACTCATCATTTATTTGTCCTAAAATAGAGTGAAGAGAGCAATGATTTCTTCGAAGGGCTTCTAAAATCTCTTCTGATTGCATCGGAACTAATGCCTCTTTAGCCTTTAATAAAAAGGCATTTATTCCGTTAAAGAGGCGATAATGCAAAATGGGATCATAAGCGCTAAGTTGAGGGATCAAATGAGGGGAAAGAGTTCTCAATTGCTCAGAAAGGGACGTTAATACCTGTAACCGCTTCGCATGAATAAAAGTTTTATACATTGCCGTTTGTGCGGATAAAAATGTCTCTGATATGGCAGGAGCTTGAACCGATGGGGTCACTATTATCTCCTGAGAAGAGGAGGGGCTGTGGGCTTCAGCAAATGTTTTTTTTGAATGTGTGGAACGAGCGGGAGGATATACAAGGAAAAATATCCGAGAGGCTTCGTCAAATTGTTTGATTGGCACTTCATTTGCCTGAATTTGTGCCGTGACAACGGTTCCAGAACCTAAATCGCATGAGGGTGCATTGTGATAATTTGTTGTGATCTTTTGAAGGAGCCCGTTGAGATAATCACTCATTTCTCTATCTGCATCTGAACTGGAAGCAACATCTTCTAATAAGACTGCTTTTTTAAAATGTGCAACAAGAGTTTCAAATGCCTCATCGACTTTGGACTGAATGGCCAAGAGTTTGCTCTGAAGAGATTGAAACTGCGCAAGATCTGACGAGCTAAAAGCTGATTGTGCAGCTATTATCACGCCATTATGTTCATTAATGACCTTGGCTAAACCGTTATTAAAGACGGAATTTGGCTCAAATTTCCGAATGAGTTCTGTCAATGTCATGACAGGTCTTACTTTTAATTGAAATTCATTGAAAGTGCGAGAAACGAGGACTCTATCAAGGGCGTTAGCATTAGACAAAGAGGGTGTCAAGGAGGGTGCCAAGGAGGGTGTCAAGGGTATAACTTGCATGGGATTAAATCCTAATTGAGGAGCCGTGAATTACACAAAAAGCCCACTGTTTTGATTTCTCTTCCTATAAAATATAGTTTTATAAAATTTGTTTGTTAGATGTCTAGTATAGAAAAACGAAACATTATTGTATACAAAAAGTATTCCACAAGTCTTGATGATGGGGCTTAAAGTTGAAGATGGAAACGGAGCTGGGACTATTTCTATTCCGATGACGCCGTTGTCCTAGCCGGAGTTTACGAGTTATGAAATTATTGCGTCCTCTTCCTTGGCGGGGCAACCTATGGTTAGGCTTTGGGGAAAGGGCACAAAGGGGAAGGTTTAATTCCAGCTTGCCTCGTCCAAGTTCTGCATCCATTGGGTATGCTTACCATTTGTTGCGGATGTCTTTCCTTAAAAATAAATTTATTGACATGTGAGGAGCGTGATAATCGTGCCAAAAACCTTTCTAAGAGAAGTTGTTTCCAGCAGGAATTAAAGGGTATCTCCTTTTCTTTAGCAATGGTGTGCAATCTGTCTTTTAGAGCTTGTTCATTTATCATGTGGTTATACTCAGTAAATAAGGTGAAATGTCGATTTGAAGTTTTTTAGCGTATGCTTCGAGCTTTATAAAATCGATGCGATTTTTTCCGCCCTGTGCCACCGCTGATTTTAAAGCTTTAATAGCGGTCTCTCTACTTAAGAGACGAAATGAATCTACAATTGTGCGTTCCCGATCAAAAATTGGAATACGAGCCCCCTCTAGTTCGATTTCGATTTTGCCTAAATCAAGGTCACGAAAGCGAACAATCTTAATTTGACGGCTACTTCGAGCTGAAGTTCCGTGTCGAATTCCAATCCAATGTTGGCGAGGGATCTCTTCGGTTAAATCATATACAGCTAGGGCGGAAATCAGGCATATTACCCCACCATTAATAGAATGAACAGCCTCTATAAGATCTAACCAGCGGAAAGCTTCGGGATTTTGATAGTCAATTGCCTGATAAACTCCGCGACGAATCCTTTTTAGTTTTCCTGCCTTTACATAATGACTTAATATTGAGGCTCGAACTCCAAGAATCTTCGCTTCTTTAGATGTAAAGGATGGTTGTTTGAGCAATGGGATAAGGAGCTGTAAGCAGGCTTGAGGTCTCATGAAATATCCGTCTTTTTTTTAACTTAACAAAAACACCCAATAACGTCAACTGGGTTTTATTGTAAAGTTAAAAAAACAACTCGTCAAAAATAGCAGATGCAGGAGTCTATGGAAAGATGGCTAAAGGAAAGGAAAAACAATGGGGTCAGTAGTCTT